>NZ_JBICZA010000045.1:0-50747 GCF_043201585.1 Streptomyces sp. NPDC048297 | reverse complement strand
GGCTTTCTACGGCCCTGAGCCACCGTCCGGGTCTCGCGGATCTCGAACATCGCACCCCTTGAGCTGGGGTGTTGCGACGATCGCTAGAACTCAAGACCCCGTCCCGGAGGGCCCTCTCATGTCCTGAAGGTCAGTGCGCGGCCGGCACCGCCCGCCCCGACGCGGACGTCACGGGCTTCGGGTTCAGCAGTCGTTCGGCCAACTCGCCGAAGAGCAGGCCGAAACCGCCCCACAGCACGGCCTGGATGGCCAGGGCCGACAGCCGGAAACGCCACAGCAGGGTGGCCGGGAAGTCCTTCGGCACCTCGTTGATGGCCGGCAGGAAGGCGTACGCCAGACCGGTCACGAGGAGGAAGCCGGCCACCGCGACGACGGTGGCGTACCAGGTGCCCAGCCGGGGTGCGAGGCGCTTGCCCAGGATGGTGGCGGCGACGGCGAGGAGCACGCTGAGCAGCATCATCAGGAAGTACAGGCCGGTCCGCTTGCCGATGGTGTCGGGGTCGCCGACCGACGGCGGGTTGGCCGGGTACTTCAGGAACGGCACGACGTACACGGCGAGCAGTGCGCAGCTGGACAGCAGCAGCGCGGTCGCCCTCGGGGAGAACCGGCCCACGCGGCCGAGCGCGACGCAGAAGGCGAGCGCGGCGATGCCGCCGAAGGCGACCCCGTAGATCAGGACGCCGGTGGCGAGACCGGCGGTGGACTGCAGGGAACGCGAGACGACTTCCATCTCGTGCTCATGGGCGTGGGCATGGGCTTCTTCGAAGCCGATCGCGCTGTCGACGTTCGGTTCACCGAGGAAGTACGCGACGACGAGGGCGAGCAGGCCGGCACCGAGGCCGGCGAGCATGCCCCGCACGAGCAGATTTCTTACTGTTGCGGAGTTCATGACGGGTGCGATGTCTCCGGCTCAGTGGCAGGGGAAGCCGAGCAGGTGACGCCCGTCGTGCACCCACTCGTGGACGTCCGTGCCGTTGAACACGGAGGTGGCGCCCTGCTCGGCGCCGACGAAGTACAGCAGGACCAGCATCAGGATGCCGAAGAAGACCGCCCACGGGGCGATGGCCTTCAGCGGCAGCGTGGCGGGAACGACGGGGGTGGTGGCTGTCGGCTGAGCGACGGTCTGCGCCATGGCAGGACCTCCTCTGGGAGTTCGCGTCCCAACTCGGTGGTGCACAGGACGACGGCCACGGGTCTGACTCACGAAACACCCCTGCGGGGCGCCTCGCACACAGTGGCGCGACCGTGCCGGGCTCTCACCGGCTTCCGTCGTACCGTCGTCGATATCGGACAGACCGTACCGCGTGACGAGTGCATGGCCAAGACCGCACGAACTGACGTGATCTTGCTCTCGCACCGGTGAGTGGCACTGGTGAGCGGCACCAGTGATTGGCACCGGTGGATGATGGTGCGCCCGGCGGGGCGGCCCGTGCCGGAAACCCGGTGGAGGCGCACAGCCCACTCTGCCTATGGTCGCGGGATGAGTACACGTACTTTCCGCATCACCGTCCGCGGCGCCTTCGACGGCCTCGGCGACGCGCAGCGGGCCGAACTGCTGGCGGACGCCGCCGAGCACGACGTGCTGCGCTCCGCCTACACGCCCGAAGGGCACCTCAGTTACGACATCGCCGCCCGGTCGGCCTTCGTCTTCCGTTTCTCGGACACCGGGGAGGAAGAGGAGGACATCCTGGAGGCGACGGAGCGGGCCGAGGAGACGGCGAAGGCGTGGCTGACCGAGCGCGGTTACGGTTTCAAGAACCTCCGTTCCAGCGCCGAGGACCTCTCCCAGGCGCCCCTGGGGAAGCGGCAGCGGCGCAACGCGCGCACCATGGGCGCATAAACTTGAGTACTCAAGGAGTCAGCAATGAATCGAGAGGTTGGCAATGAGTGACGCGCTGGACGCGTCGTTGCGGCTGATGCGGGCGCAGGCCGCGCTCGCACGGCGCTTCGACGCGCGCCTGGGTGGGCTGCACGGGGTGAGCCTCGCCGACTTCACGCTGCTGCTGCGGCTCGGTCAGGCGCCGGGCGGCCGGATGCGCCGGGTCGATCTGGCCGAGTCCCTGGGGCTGACCGCCTCCGGGGTGACCCGCGGGCTGGCACCCCTGGAGCGGATCGGGCTGGTGACCCGCGAGGCGGACGCCCGTGACGCGCGCGTGGCCTACGCCTCGCTGACCGACACCGGCCGGCGACTGCTGACGCGGATGCGGCACACGGCCGAGGAGACCGCCGCCGAGTTCTTCGCCGCACCGCCCTGGGGCGACGGGGACATCGGGCAGCTCTCCACCCTGCTGACCCGCCTCGGTGGCACCGGTCTGCCCGGCCACGGCGACCCGCCCCGCTGACCGTTCTTCCGAGCCGGAGTCCGGCCAGGGGGGTGCCCCGAACTCACCGTGTTCCAGACCGCCTTGAGCCCGCGCACGGCTCGCTGACGTCCCAGGTCTCAGGCGCCGTCAGGTATCCAGCCCTGGCGGCGCAGGACGGCCGACACGTCCGGTGCCCGGTAGTGCTCCCCCTTGAGGACCTTGCCGTCGGCGCGGCGGGCGACCTGTCCGTCGGGGCCGAGCTTGCTCATGTTGGCGCGGTGAATCTCGGCGATCACGTCGTCGAGGTCGATGCCGTGGACCAGCGCGGTGCCGTACGCCACGTACACCACGTCCGCCAGTTCATGGGCGAGGCGGTCCAGCGGGCCGTCGACCGCCACCTCGGCGACTTCCTCGGCCTCCTCGGCGAGCAACTCCCCACGGTGCGCGGCCAGGTCGGGCGACACCTCTTGCGGCCTGGTGCGGGCGTCGAGGCCGAAGGCGAGGTGGAACTCACGGACGAGGTGCGCGGGGGAAGTGCTCATACGGCGACTGTAGCCGCCACCTCTGACAGCCCCGGAGTTGTCCACAGGCCCGCTGAGCGACCTCGGCCCTGGCCAGCCCCGGACCCGGCCTGGCAGGATCGCCCGCATGTCCCAGGTGCTCTCCTCCCTCGCCCGGCGCCGTGCGCTGCGCGGTTCGGTCGTCGGCGTCGTCGCCCTCGGCCTGCTGCTGTGGTGGCTACTGCCCCTGGGCGAGAAGCCGCCGACGGGGACGATCGTCTTCAGCACGGGCACCCCGCGGGGGGTCTACCAGGAGTACGGCGAGCGGCTGCGCACCGAGCTGGGCAGGGACATGCCCGGCCTGACGGTGAAGCTGCTGAACAGCGCGGGGTCGCAGGAGAACATCCAGCGGCTGGCGGACGGGAAGACCGACTTCACCATCGCCGCGGCCGACGCGGTGGAGACGTACGAGTTGCAGCACCCGGACAGCGCGGGCCGGCTGCGCGGTGTGGCCCGGCTCTACGACGACTATGTGCAGCTCATCGTGCCGACCGGGTCCAAGATCTCCAGCGTGGCGGACCTCCGGCACAAGCGGGTGGCCACCGGCTTGCGGAACTCCGGGGTGCGGCTGATCGCGGACCGGGTGCTGAGGGCCGCGGGCATCGACCCCAAGAAGGACATCACCCCCGTCTCCGAGGGCATCGACACGGGGCCCGATCGGCTGCGGCAGGGCCGGATCGATGCCTTCTTCTGGTCGGGCGGGCTGCCCACGAAGGGCCTGATGGGGCTGGCCAAGCAGTCCGCCTTCAAGTTCGTACCGATCGGCGAGGACCTCCTCACCCGGCTGCACGCCGACGGCGAGGCGGGGCGCTACTACCGGGCCACCACCATCCCCGAGTCGGCGTACGCGGGGTTGCAGTACGGCTCCGCGGTGCCGACGATCGCTGTCTCCAATCTGCTGATGACCCGCAAGGACATGGATCCGCGGCTCACCGAGTGGGTGACCCGCACGGTGATCAAGAGCCGCGACGACATCGGTGCGCACGTCCACTCCGCGCAGCTGGTCGACCTTCGCACGGCGATCTACACCGACCCACTGATGCTGCACGAGGGCGCCAGGCGCTACTACCGGTCGGTGAAGCCCTAGGGTTGTGCGTCCCTCGGGATCTTCACCGTGACCCGCAGGCCCCGGGGCTCATGGTGTGCGCAGTCGAGGGAGCCGCCGCCGGCCGCGAGCAGGGCGCGGGTGATGGACAGGCCGAGCCCCGAGCCCTTGACGTTCTGATGGCGACCGCTGCGCCAGAAACGGTCGCCCACGCGCGCGAGTTCCTCGTCGGTCAGGCCGGGTCCGGTGTCGGTGACCACGACCTGTGAGGTGTCGCCGTCGAAGGAGACGGAGACCTCCACCGTGCCGCCCTCGGGGGTGAACTTCACGGCGTTGTCGATCACCGCGTCCAGGGCGCTGGAGAGGGTGATCGCGTCCGCCCAGCCGGTGGTGGGCGGGCAGTCGCCGGACAGCCGGACGTCCTTGGCGCGGGCGGCCGGTGCCCAGGCGGCGACCCGCTCCTCGGCCAGCGCGCCGATGTCGGTCAGTTCGAGGTCGGCCTCGGCGTGCTCGGCCAGCGCCAGGTCCAGCAGGTCGTCCAGGACCTGCGCGAGGCGCTTGCCCTCGGTGCGGACCGAGGCGATCTCCTCGTTGCCCTCGGGGAGTTCGAGGGCGAGCAGTTCGATGCGCAGCAGCAGCGCCGAGAGCGGGTTGCGCAGTTGGTGCGAGGCGTCCGCGACGAACGCGCGCTGCTGCTCCAGCACGTCCTCGACGTTGTCCGCCATCTCGTTGAACGACCGGGCCAGGCGTCTGAGTTCCGGCGGCCCGCCGGCCGCCGCGACCCGGGACTTGAGGCGTCCGGTGGCGATGTCGTGGGTGGTGGCGTCCAGGATCCGTACCGGCCTGAGCACCCAGCCGGTCAGGCGCAGCGCCGCGCCGACGGCGAGGAGCATCGCGGCGAGCTCACCGGCCCAGATGTACAGCCAGCCGCGCAGGGTCCGCGAACGCATCTGCCCGGTCGGCGAGTCGGTGACGACGACGGCCACGACGTCCCCGTCCCGGATGACCGGTGAGGCGACGACGAGCCGGCCGCGCTGCCAGGGCCACACCTGGCTGGGGTCGTGGCTGCGCCGGCTGAGCAGCGCCTCGTCGAAGGCCTCCCGCAGCTCCCCCGTCTGCGGTACGAGCCAGTCGCCGGGGGCGTTGGCCATCGCCGAGCCGTTGCGGTAGAAGACGCCCGCGCGTATGCCGTAGACGCCGTAGTAGCTGACCAGTTCGCGGCGCAGGGTCTCCCGGCGTTCGTCCGGGGCGCTGGGGCGGGATCCGCCGGGCGCGTCGGTGACGAACTGGGCGAGCGCGGCGAAGCGCGCGGTGTCGTCGATCCGGTCGACGACGGCCTTCTGCTGCTGGGCGGCGGCCACGCTGACGGCGAGCGGCACGCCGAGCGCGAGCAGGACGGCCGCCATCAGGACGATGAGCAGGGGCAGGAGCCGTGTGCGCACCCGTCCCCGCTACCCGGCCGGGGCGACGAGCCGGTAGCCGACGCCGCGTACGGTCTCGATCAGCGCGGGCATGCGCAGTTTGGCGCGCAGGGAGGCGACGTGCACCTCCAGGGTGCGCCCGGTGCCCTCCCAACTGGTGCGCCACACCTCGCTGATGATCTGTTCCCGCCGGAAGACCACCCCGGGGCGCTGGGCGAGCAGCGCGAGGAGGTCGAACTCCTTGCGGGTCAGCTGGACATGCGAACCGTCCACGGTGACCTGGCGGTTGGGCAGTTCTATGCGGACCGGGCCGAGCAGCAGGGTGCTCTCGCCGGCGGTCTCGGGGTCCCCGTGGGCGGTGCGCCGGCTGACGGCGTGGATCCGGGCGAGCAGTTCCCCGGTGTCGTAGGGCTTCACCACGTAGTCGTCCGCGCCGAGGTTGAGCCCGTGGATGCGGGAGCGGACGTCGGAGCGGGCGGTGACCATGATCACCGGGATGCTGGTGCGCTTGCGGATCTTGCCGCAGACCTCGTAGCCGTCCTGGTCGGGCAGGCCCAGGTCGAGCAGGACCACGCCGAATCCGGCGCCCTCGGGGACGAGCGCCTGGAGGGCTTCCTCGCCGCTGCGCGCGTGGGTGACGTGGAAACCGTGCCGCGCGAGAATCGCGGACAGGGCTGCCGCGACGTGGTTGTCGTCCTCGACGAGCAGCAGTCTCATCCCCGCCCCCTCCGGTTCAGCAGTCGTACGGTCTCGGTTCCCGTTCGGCTTGTACTGCGTGCACGCGTGCACCATGGCAGTGACGCCGATGGACAAGGACGGCGTCAAGAGGGTTCCGGTTGCCTGTGACTTCCGTTATCCGGCCGATACGCACCTGTGTGGCGAGTGCTACGACACGTGCCCGTCTGCGACCGGATCGTGATCCTCAGATTCCCCTCAGATGTGATGACGCTGGTCACCGGCGTCACTACTGTCCACCGAAACCGAGGAGGACGGAGCCTGAGAGCGATGACCAATGTATCGGTGGCCGAGGAAGACGTGGCCACGTCCGACGACCTGGTCGTCCTGAAGAGCGTCAACAAGCACTTCGGCGCGTTGCACGTGCTCCAGGACATCGAGCTGACGATCGCCCGCGGCGAGGTCGTCGTGGTCATCGGCCCTTCCGGGTCCGGGAAGTCGACCCTGTGCCGCACCATCAACCGCCTGGAGACGATCGACTCCGGCACCATCACGATCGACGGCAAGCCGCTGCCTCACGAGGGCAGGGAGCTGGCCCGGCTGCGCGCCGACGTCGGGATGGTCTTCCAGTCCTTCAACCTCTTCGCGCACAAGACCGTGCTCGAGAACGTGATGCTGGGCCAGATCAAGGTCCGCAAGACGGACAAGAAGCAGGCCGAGGAGAACGCGCGCGCCCTGCTCGACCGGGTCGGCGTGGGCACCCAGGCCGACAAGTACCCCGCACAGCTGTCGGGCGGTCAGCAGCAGCGTGTCGCCATCGCCCGAGCGCTGGCGATGGGTCCGAAGGTGATGCTCTTCGACGAGCCGACCTCGGCTCTCGACCCCGAGATGATCAACGAGGTCCTCGAGGTCATGCAGCAGTTGGCCCGCGAGGGCATGACGATGGTCGTCGTCACCCATGAGATGGGTTTCGCGCGTTCCGCCGCGAACCGGGTGGTCTTCATGGCGGACGGCCGCATCGTCGAACAGGCCGCGCCCGAGCAGTTCTTCAGCAATCCGCGCAGCGACCGGGCGAAGGACTTCCTGTCGAAGATCCTGCACCACTGATCCGTCCGGCCCGCCGAAGGGCCTGGGTCACCCGTCCGTCACGGACCTCGTCTTTCACCACGCAAAGGATGTTCACCATGCAGCTCCGCAAGGTCACCGCCGCCTCGGCCGTCGTGCTCGCCCTCGCCGTGTCCGTCACGGCGTGCGGTGGCAGCAAGAAGGACGACAAGGGCTCGGGCGGGGGCGGCAAGATCAGCATCGGCATCAAGTTCGACCAGCCCGGCATCGGCCAGAAGACCCCGCAGGGCTACGCGGGCTTCGACGTCGACGTGGCCACCTATGTCGCCGGCAAGCTCGGCTACAAGCCGGACCAGATCGAGTGGAAGGAGTCGAAGAGCGCCGACCGCGAGACCATGCTGCAGCGCGGTGACGTCGACTTCATCGCCGCTTCCTACTCGATCACCCCGGAGCGTCAGCAGAAGGTCGACTTCGCCGGCCCGTACCTGCTGGCCCACCAGGACGTGCTCCTGCGCGCCGACGACAGCGCCATCAAGGCGCCCGCGGACCTGAACAGCAAGAAGCTGTGTTCGGTGACCGGTTCGACGTCGGCTCAGAACGTCAAGGACAAGCTGGCTCCCAAGGCTCAGCTCCAGGAGTACCCGACGTACTCGGCCTGCCTGACCGGTCTGCAGAACAAGGCGATCGACGCGCTGACGACGGACGACTCGATCCTCGCCGGTTACGCCGCCCAGTCCCAGTTCAAGGGCAAGTTCAAGCTCGGCGGCTTCAAGATGACCAACGAGAACTACGGCATCGGCGTCAAGAAGGGCAGCGACCTCAAGGCCAAGATCAACAAGGCCCTGGAGGAGATGGTCTCCGACGGTTCGTGGCAGAAGGCCGTGACCAAGAACTTCGGCCCGGCCGGCTACAAGAACGAGCCCGCCCCGAAGATCGGCGACATCAAGAGCTGAGGCAACGCCCAACGGGTGCGCCGTCCCTGAGGGCGGCGCACCCGGGCATCCCTACACGCGGAAGCGCGGGAGATCGTGTTCGACTTTCTAGGACGTTACGACGTGCTGGGCGCCTTCTGGACGACGGTGCAGCTCACGCTGCTGTCCGCCGTGGGCTCCCTGGTCTGGGGCACCTTGCTGGCCGCCATGCGGGTGGGCCCGGTGCCGCTGATGCGCGGTTTCGGCACCGCCTACGTGAACATCGTGCGGAACATCCCCCTCACGGTGATCATCCTGTTCACCTCGCTCGGCCTGAACCAGACACTGGGCATCAGCCTGGGCGCGGACACGGTCGACGTGATCAACTTCCGGCTGGCCGTGCTCGGTCTGATCGTCTACACGTCGGCCTTCGTCTGCGAGGCGATCCGCTCCGGCATCAACACCGTGCCGGTCGGCCAGGCCGAGGCCGCCCGCGCCATCGGCCTGAGCTTCACCCAGGTACTGGGCCTGATCGTGCTGCCCCAGGCCTTCCGCGCGGCCGTGGGCCCGCTGGCCAACGTGCTGATCGCGCTGACGAAGAACACCACGGTGGCGGCCGCCATCGGCGTGGTCGAGGCGGCGTACCTGATGAAGAAGATGGTGGAGAACGAGGCGCAGCTGCTGCCGATCGCCGCGGTCATCGCCTTCGGCTTCTGCTGCCTGACACTGCCGACCGGCCTGATCCTCGGCTGGGTGGGCAAGAAGGTGGCGGTGAAGCGATGAGTTCCGTCCTGTACGACGCCCAGGGCCCCCGAGCCAAGCGGCGCAACGTCCTGTACACCGTGGTCTTCCTGGCCGCCTTCGCGGCCGTCCTGTGGTGGGTCTACTCCGCGCTCGACGACAAGGGCCAGCTGGACTGGATCCTGTGGAAGCCGTACCTCAGCGGCAGCGAGGCCTACTCGACGTACATCTGGCCCGGCCTGCAGAACACCCTGAAGGCGGCGGCCCTCGCCATGCTCATCGCGCTCCCGCTGGGCGCGACGCTCGGCATAGCCCGCCTCTCGGACCACCGGTGGATACGCGTGCCGGCGGCGGTCGTCGTCGAGTTCTTCCGGGCGATCCCCGTGCTCGTCCTGATGATCTTCGGGCTGGCGCTGTACGCCCAGTACACCAACGTCGGTTCGGACGACCGCCCGCTCTACGCGGTGGTCACCGGCCTGGTGCTGTACAACGCGTCGGTGCTCGCGGAGATCGTCCGCGCGGGCATCCTCTCCCTGCCGAAGGGCCAGGCCGAGGCGGCCGTGGCGATCGGTCTGCGCAAGGGACAGGTCATGCGGCTCATCCTGTTGCCGCAGGCGGTCACCGCGATGCTCCCGGCGATCGTCAGCCAGCTCGTCGTGATCGTGAAGGACACGGCGATCGGTGGCGCGGTCCTGACCTTCCCCGAACTCCTCGCCTCGGCAAACACGATGAGCGGCTACTACGGCGCCAACACCATCGCCTCGTTCACCGTCGTCGCCGTGATCTACGTGATCATCAACTTCTCGCTGACCCAGTTCGCGAGCTGGCTGGAGGGACGGCTGCGGCGCCGCAAGAAGTCGACCGGCGCGGTCCTCGGCCCCGAGGACACCGTGGGCATCGCGGGCCACGCGGGAACCGGGACCTCGGCCTGACGTCACGTCAAACCCGAATGCAGCACCCGGAGGCAGTGGCATGATCGCCACTGCCTCCGGTCACTTGACGCATACTCTGCCAATGGGTTGCATACGTTCTGTGACCGTGCACCCCGCTTCACCCACCTGTTCCCTCATGTCCGTCAGGGCACCGCTGCGGGCAGGGGGCGCCGCGCCGTGGACCCGGTGATCATCGTCGGAGCGGGGCCCGTCGGGCTCACGCTCGCCCTGGCACTCGCCCGCCAGGAGGTTCCGTCCGTCGTCCTCGACGAGGGCCCCGGCAAGGACGAACCGCGCCCGGCGCGCACCGTCGTACTGCGCGAGGACACGGCCGCCCTGCTGGACCGGCTGACCGGAACCTCCCTCGGCGACCTCGGCGTGCGCCTGACCGGCTGGCGGTCCCTGCGCCGCCGGCAGGTGATGAGCGAGGGCGACTTCACGGCGGACGAACCCGCCCCGCTGCACCTCGCGCAGCACGTCCTCACGCGCGCGCTGCGCGCGGCCGTCGCCCGGCAGCCGCTCATCGAGCCGGCCGTGGACAGCCGGCTCGACTCGATGGAGCAGGAGCGCTCCGGCGTCACCGCACACACCCGTGGCCCCAAGGGCACCTGGTGGCGCGGCAGTTACCTGGTCGGCTGCGACGGCCCCCGCTCGACCGTACGCAAACTGCAGGACATCCGCTTCCCGGGCCGTACGGCGGTGGAACGGCACGCGGTCGCCGCCCTGCGCGCGGAACTTCCGTGGGAGGGTCGCGCGTTGATCCACCGGATGCCGCCGTGGCGGTCGTCCGGGCCCTCGGCCGGGGAGGTGACCGCCCGCCCCCTCCCGGACGGCGTGTGGCGCCTGGACTGGCTGCTGCCGCCGGGCAAGGACCTGGTCACGCCCGAGATCCTGGTGGCCCGGATCCGCGAGACCCTCGCGGGCTGGACCGACGGCACCGCACCGGCGTACGACCTCCTCGACACCGGTGTCCACACGGTGCACCACCGCCTCGCCCGCCGCTGGCGCGTGGGCCGGGTCTTTCTCGCCGGGGACGCGGCCCACCTGCTCGGCGCGCTCGGCACCCAGGGCCTCGACGAGGGGCTGCGCGACGCCGACAACCTCGCCTGGAAGCTGGCCCCGGCCTGGCACCACGGGCCGCACGACGCCCTGCTGGACAGCTACCAGGCCGAACGGCGCGCGGTCGTCGCCTCCCGGCTGCGCGCCGCCGACCAACTGCTGCCGGTCCTGCGCGGTGGCGGCGGGCTGCGCCACTACGTCCCCGGCGCGGCCCGGGGCCACGACGTGCTGCTCACGGACGGCCATCTGGGGCGCGGAACGCTGGGCGCGCCGGGGGCGTACGCCGACTCGCCGCTCGCGCCCCGGCATCTGGAGGCCGAGATCCCGGTCGGCACCCCGCCCGGAGCGCCGGTCACCGATGTACGGGTCACGGCGGAGGACGGTTCCTTCGTCCGGCTGCGCGACCGGCTCGGCCGGGGCTCGCTGCTCGTCGTGCTGATCGCGCCGGGCACGGGCGTATGGGAACGCAAGCACTGGGTGTCCGCCGGGGTGATGCCCCGCCTCGCCGCCGCGGTGACCGCGCTGCCCCATCCGGCGGAGCTGCTGGTCGCCGAAAGCTACCCGGGTGCACCGGCGCACAGCGTGCTGCTCGTACGCCCCGACGGCCACCTGGTCACCGCCCTGAGCGGGGTCCGGCCGGCCGACCTGTACGCGGCGGCGGAGGCGACGCTGGGCGGCGCCGTGAAGGAGAACGAGCAGGAGAGGGAGCGGAAGGAGGAGAGAGAGAACAAGGAGGAGAACAAGGAGGAGACGGCGGCGGAGGCCGGCTCGGCCGCGCGGTGACCGTGAGTCA
The DNA here is from genome assembly GCF_043201585.1 of Streptomyces sp. NPDC048297. Taxonomy (NCBI): domain Bacteria; kingdom Bacillati; phylum Actinomycetota; class Actinomycetes; order Kitasatosporales; family Streptomycetaceae; genus Streptomyces; species Streptomyces sp. NPDC048297. The sequence goes on along the minus strand of NZ_JBICZA010000045.1, from coordinate 39,242 downwards.
GGTCACGCCGTGTCCACATGCTGTCGGTGAATTGACCGGGGTACGGCGCCATGCTGTACTCCAGATCGTGACCGACACCTGTGTGCGCCTGTGGCGGAGGGTCCATATGGACCTCGTCCGCTACGCGGGCTGCGTGTGTCACTCGTCCTGCTGAATTTCGCATCCCTCTTTGCGGGCGCCGTCGTGCGCCTGTCCGGCGAACCTTCTTCAGGACGGTGCACGTGTCTGTCTCCCCCTCCACACCTGTGTCCCCCACACCCGTGTCTCCCGCATCCGTGTCCTCCACATCTGTGTCCTCCTCGGCGTTCTCGACCTCCGGGCCCCGCGTGTCCGGCTCGGCGCCCACCCAGGCGGACCTTCTCGACTTCGCGCGGCGTACGGCCGCCGACGCCGAGCTGATCGACTCCCTCCCGCTCGACCCCGAGGGTCGTACGTGGGTGCGGCTGGCGGGTCCGGGTGGCAGTGAGGCCTGGCTGATCGGCTGGCCGCCGGGCACCGGTACCGGCTGGCACGACCACGCGGACTCGGTCGGTGCGTTCCTCACCGCCTCGGGCGAACTCAAGGAGAACGCGCTGGCCGCCCGGCTTCCCTCGGACGGCTGGAAAACCCTCGAACTCGCCGACGACGTGGACCGCGAGCGCCGGCTGCCCGCCGGTCAGGGCCGCGCCTTCGGCCACCATCACGTGCACGAGGTGCTCAACGAGTCTCCCGACCGTCACGCGATCTCCGTCCACGCCTACTACCCGCCGCTGCCCCGCATCCGTCGCTACAGCCGCGCCGGCCAGGTGCTGCGCCTGGAGCAGGTCGAGCGGCCGGAGGACTGGCAGTGAGCGGAGGGATCGCGGTGAGCGACGGATTCGTGGTGAACGGGGGCTCGCGGTGAGCGGGAGGCCGACGCCGGGCGACGGCACGGTCGTCCAGCCGGTCGGCATCGACGCGTTGCTGGAACGGGTGCGTGCCGGATATCGGCGGATCGAAGCACAGGAGGCGCACGAGGCGGCGCGAACCGGCGAGGCCCTGCTGGTCGACATCCGGTACGCGGCTCTGCGCGAGCGGGACGGGCTGATCCCCGGCGCCCTGGTGATCGAGCGCAACGAACTGGAGTGGCGCCTTGACCCGCAGGGCAGCCACCGTGTCCCCGAAGCCACCGGACACGACCTGCGCGTCGTGGTCGTCTGCAACGAGGGCTACGCCTCCAGCCTGGCCGCCGCCTCCCTCCATCAACTGGGCCTGCACCAGGCGACGGACCTGGTCGGCGGCTTCCAGGCGTGGCGCAGCGCGGGGTTCCCAGTGGAGCCGGTTGAGCAGGTGGAGCCGGTTGAGCCGGTTGAGCAGGTGGAGCCGGTTGAGCCGGTTGAGCCGGTGAAGTCAGTGGCGGACTGAGGCGGTCACGGCTCTTCGGGCGGGCGGCGGAGCCGGCCAGGACACCCCGCCCATGACGACCGGGCGGGCGAGCCCGTGCCCTCCTGCACGGGGAAGTGCGTGCTGCCCGCGCGGAGAATTTGGGTACGCCTCCCCCACGACTGCCGGAACCCCTGCCTCTCGGAACGCCCCGCCCCTCGGAGCGCCCGCGCGTCGGAGACCGCTCCTCAGGAAACCGCTCCTCAGAGCCCGCTCTCAGAACCCCTCGTCCTCAAGGAACTCCGTGTCCTCGCCCTCTTCCTCCAATGCCTGGCGCACGACGCGGAGGGCCAGGCCCTCGGGGTAGCCCTTGCGGGCGAGCATGCCGGCGAGGCGCCGGATGCGCTTGTCGCGGTCGAGGCCACGGGTGGCCCGCAGTTTGCGGGCGACCAGCTCGCGGGCGGTCACCTCCTCCTGCTCGGAGTCGAGCTGGGAGACGGCCTCGTCGATCAGCGTCGAGTCGACGCCCTTGGTGCGCAGTTCCCGGGCGAGTGCGCGGCGAGCGAGCCCCCGGCCGTGGTGCCGGGACTCCACCCAGGCGTCGGCGAAGGCGCCGTCGTCGATCAGCCCGACCTCCTCGAACCGCGAGAGCACCTCCTCGGCCACGTCGTCGGGGATCTCCCGCTTGCGCAGGGCGTCCGCGAGTTGCTTGCGGGTGCGCGGGGTCCCGGTGAGCAGGCGCAGGCAGATGGCCCGCGCCCGCTCAGCCGGGTCCCCTGAAGACTCCCCCCGCTCGGCCCTCGACGAGGAAGGGGCGCCTTCGTCCTCACCCGCCGGGTCCCCGAAGCCGCCGCGTCGGCGGCCCCGGCCCCGGCCGCCCCGCTGCCCGGCGGCGCTCCGTGAGCCTCGGCCCGACGAGCCGCCCCCGTGGGGCTCGTCGTCCGGGTGTGCGCCGTGGTCCCCGGGACCGCCGTACGCCGAATCCCCGTACGCCGAATCCCCGTGTCCGTCGTCGTCACCGGCCGGGGCGAAGGCCGGGTCGTCCACGGTGCCCCTCCCCCGTGGGGTACCGGAAGTGACGTACTCGTGCTCGGCCCAGTCGGTTCGTCGTGTCACGGTCAGCTCTTGGCTGCGGCGGCCTTGGGCTTGGTGGCCTTGGCAGCCGCCGGGGCGGGCGCGGCCTTGGCGTCGGCGGCGGCAGCGGTGGTGGTGGTGACCGCGGCGTCCGCGCCGGGCTCGGCGGCGGGCTCCTCCGGCCGGACTCCGACGCCCAGCTTCTCCTTGATCTTCTTCTCGATCTCGTTCGCCAGGTCGGGGTTGTCCTTGAGGAAGTTGCGCGCGTTCTCCTTGCCCTGGCCGAGCTGGTCACCCTCGTACGTGTACCAGGCGCCGGCCTTGCGGACGAAGCCGTGCTCCACGCCCATGTCGATCAGGCCGCCCTCACGGCTGATGCCCTGGCCGTAGAGGATGTCGAACTCGGCCTGCTTGAAGGGCGGCGCGACCTTGTTCTTGACGACCTTGCAGCGGGTGCGGTTGCCGACCGCCTCCGTGCCGTCCTTCAGGGTCTCGATGCGCCGGATGTCGATGCGCACCGAGGCGTAGAACTTCAGCGCCCGGCCACCGGTCGTGGTCTCCGGGGAGCCGAACATCACGCCGATCTTCTCGCGGAGCTGGTTGATGAAGATCGCGGTGGTCTTGGACTGGTTGAGCGCGCTGGTGATCTTCCGCAGCGCCTGGCTCATCAGACGGGCCTGCAGACCGACGTGGCTGTCGCCCATCTCGCCCTCGATCTCCGCACGCGGGACGAGCGCGGCGACGGAGTCGATGACGATCAGGTCGAGCGCACCGGAGCGGACGAGCATGTCCACGATCTCCAGCGCCTGCTCACCGTTGTCCGGCTGGGACAGGATCAGGTTGTCGATGTCGACGCCCAGCTTGCGCGCGTACTCGGGGTCGAGCGCGTGCTCCGCGTCCACGAAGGCGACCTGGCCGCCGGCCTTCTGCGCGTTGGCCACCGCGTGCAGGGTCAGGGTCGTCTTACCGGAGGACTCCGGTCCGTAGATCTCCACGACGCGGCCACGCGGCAGGCCGCCGACGCCGAGGGCGACGTCGAGGGCGGTCGACCCGGTCGGGATGACCTCGATGGGCTCCCTCGACCGCTCGCCCATGCGCATGACCGCGCCCTTGCCGAATTGCCGTTCAATCTGTGCGAGTGCGGCGTCGAGCGCCTTCTCGCGGTCGGTTCCTGCCATGGGTTCCACCCGGTTTGCTTGAGTCGATCGCTTCACGTCAAAGACGCTAACGCCTGCCACTGACAATGCGCCCCGACGTCGGCTCGGCCTGTGGATAACTGGGGGACATCCCTACCAAAACCGCGTCGAAATCCCCGTCACGAGCCTCGCCTGAGCTTCCATGAGAATGTATGTTCGATTTTCGTGTCAAGCGCGCCACGGTCAGGGCCAGGTCCCCAGCGCGTGGGATGCCAGGACGAGACAGAGCACCAGCTGGACCGCCCCGATGCCCCGGTGCCCGAGTCTCAGCAGCACGACGCCCGTCACGCAGACCGCCAGGGCCAGTGCGCCGAAGCACAGCACGGGCGCCCAGTCCGCGGCCGGGGCGCCGGCCACTGTCTGTGTGCCGGCCGCTGTCTGTGTGCCGGCCCCTGTCCGTACGGAGTCGGAGTCCATCCGGCTCAGCCCTCGCACCGCGAGCACGATGAGGACCAGCAAGGCAGCCGCGGTGTCCGCCACCAGCACGAGCACCAGGAGACAGCCTGCGGTGAGGGCGTCCTTCCCGTCGGAGGACTGCTTACCGGCACGTTCGGGCATGTCGGTACGGTCGCACGGACTTCCCCCCTCCAGACGGGCCTTCGCCGATCCGCAACCCGGCGGCGATCCGCGCGGCCGAAAGTCGATCACCCGATCGTGAGTTCCCTCCTCCCCGCGCCCGCCGTGCCCCGATGCTCGAAGGACACGGCAGGTGACCGCTGCCGTGCGGACGTGCCGTGGGGAGAGGGCATGACACAAGGAGCGGGACACGGAGAAGGCCTCGACGAGCAGGCGGTGCTTCTGGTGGCGGGGATGGCCGATCTGGCCGTGAACACACTGGGCTCGGCCCTGACGACGGTCCGCGGGCTGCTGCGCCGCTCCGACGCGACCGAGCTGGCGGCACAGGCCGAGCACGATCTGGTGGCACGCGGCCGACTGGCACTGGACCGGTACGCGTCCGTGCCCCCGGCCCACCTGGAGATCCTCGCGCGGCACACCCTCGCTCGGCGGCCGGTCGATGGCGCCTGAGCGATGGGAACCGGCCGCGTTCAAGGCCCGTGTGGATCAGGTGCTGCACCACTTCGTCGCCGAGGAGGCCGACCGGTTCGCGGCGGTCGACCCGGTCCTGGGACCGGTGGCCGAGCAGTTGGAGACGGCGGTCGCGGACGGCAAGCGCCTGCGGGCGGCGTTCTGCTACTGGGGCTGGCGCGCGGTCGGCCAGCCGGACAGCGACGCGCTGGTGCGGGCCGCCGCCTCCATGGAGCTGGTGCACGCGGCCGCCGTCGTCCACGACGACCTCATCGACGACAGCCCCCTGCGACACGGCCGGCCCACGGCCCACCAGGCGCTGCGCACGGCCGTGCCTGAGCATCCGCGGACCGGCGACGCCGCGCGATCGCTCGCCATGCTGGTCGGTGACCTGCTGGTGGCGCTGGCCGGCCAGTTGTTCGTCGCCAGCGGCCTGCCCGCCGCCTACCTCGCCCGGGCCCGCCCCCTGTGGTCGGCGCTGGCCCGGGAGCTGATCGCGGGCGAGTGTCTGGAGATCCTGCTGACCGGCACCGCCCCGGACACCACGGCGTCGCTGAAGGTGATCCGGTACAAGACCGCCAAGTACACCGTCGAGCAGCCCCTGCTGATCGGCGGCACCCTGGCCGGGGCCGGCGAGCGGCTGCGCGAGGGCTACTCCGCCTACGGGCTGCCGCTGGGCGAGGCGTTCCAGCTGCGGGACGACCTGCTCGGCCTGTTCGGGGACCCCGGCCGCACCGGCAAGGCCGACACCGACGACGTACGCGGCCACCGGCCCACCGCCCTGCTGGCGGAGACCTGGCGCATCTCGGACGAGGACGAGCGGGAACGGCTGCGCGCCCTGCTGGGGCGCGGCGACCTGGACCGGGACGACGTGGACGCCGTACGCCGGGTGATGTCCCGGCTGGGGACGCCCGGCCGCGTCGAGAACATGATCACCGCGCGCGTCGAGGAGGCGCTCGACGCGCTGCACGAGCTGGATGTGCCCCGGCCCGCCGCCGACGCCCTGACCGCGCTGGCGCATGCGGCGACGGTCCGGCCGGCCTGACCCACACCGGAGCGGCACACGCGCGTGCCGCTCCGGTCACTTCCCCGTCACCCCCTCCCCTCCCCTCCCCTCCCCGACGCCGACGGCCGGGACGTCCCGCGCCCGGACAAGGAGCCCCGCCATGACCCGTAGAGCAGCATCAGCGACCGAGGCCTCGACGACCGCCGCTTCGACCACCGAGGCGCCGAAGACTGAGGTGCCGAGGACGGAGGCGTCGATGGACGCCCTGCGGCAGGTCGGCGACGAACTCGCCGACGCCACCGTCGCCACGCTCTTCGAGCGTGGCGAGGTCGGCAAGTTCAACACCCTGATGCGCTACGTCTCCACCGCCGGCGCCCCGCTGCCGGACGGGCTGCCCGAGGTCGCCCGGGAGTACCTGGAGGCCACGAGCGCCCCGCCGGCCTGGGTGGACTGGGGCGAGATGGAGAAGGCACGGCTGTTCTTCATCGACAACAACGTGCACATCTCCACCGCTCTCTCCTTCGCCTCCATGCCCGCCTGCTACGTCGTGCCGCACGTGGCGAAACTGCTGTCGGCCACTCACTCGCTGAAGTACCCGTCCAAACGGATGGCGGAGACCGGCCAGTTCACGGTCTACCTGATGCGGCCCGACGCCTTCGAGGCCGGCGGACGCTTCGTCCCGGCCGCGCAGAAGGTACGGCTTCTGCATGCCTCGATCCGCCATCACCTCAAGCGGGAGAACCGCTGGGACACCGAGGCCCTCGGGACGCCGATCTGCCAGGAGGACATGATCGGCGGGCAGATGTTCTTCTCCCTGCTCGTCCTGGACAGCCTGCACCGTCTCGGCATCCACATGTCCACGGAGGGCGCGGAGGCCTACTACTACGCCTGGCGTGTGGTCGGCGCCATGCTCGGTGTCGACCAGGACGCCGTCCCGATGGACCTGGACGAGGCCCGCCGGTTCCTGGACCTGTACATGATCCGGCACATGGGGCCCTCCGAGGAGGGCGCGCAGCTGACGCGCCAGCTCATCGACCTCTACGAAGAGGTCGTCCCCGGGACCTTCTTCGACCCGATCGTGTCCGCTCTCGTCCGCCATCTCGTGGGCGACACCTGTGCGGACTGGCTCCAGGTCCCCCGCAGCCGATGGGACACCCTCGTCAAGGCCGTACCGCACCTCCTGGGGGTCCTGGAGACCGTCGAGGACCGCTCTCCGCTCGGCGCCTGGGCCCTGGACCGCCTCGGCCACCTGACAACCGTCCTCGAACTGTCGTCCCTCACACGCGGACGGGTCATGCACCACGCCATCCCCGAGCAGCTCAAGAAGGACTACGGCGTCGACAACGCGGTGCCCCGCACCCACCGCTGGGCCCCACCCGCCGCCACGGTCCCCCGCAGCCCCTCGACCTGACCCCAGCCCTCGACCTATCCCATCCCCGGCCCTCCGGACTGCCCCCGGCCTCCGTGCTCCCCGGCTTCAGGTCCGGCTCCCGCTCCGTACAGGAAGGGAGTACTCCCGGTGTCGTACACCGGCTGCCTTCGGCGGGACGACGACGGGGCCGGGGTGCCCCGGGAGCCTTGGCGCATGAAGAATCCGCGCTCCGTACGCTCCGTCGAACGGCTCTGTCACACCGTCGGTCTGCTCCTGGTGCTCTCGGGCCTCGCGCATCTGGTGGTGTTCGCGGTCGACGGCGGACCCTGGTACGGGCCCGTCTCCTGGCGCAAGCCCGTCACGTTCGGGCTGTCCTTCGGGGTGACGCTGATCGCGATCACGTGGGTCACGTCGTATCTGCGCGTCGGGGCGCGGCTGCGCACCGTGCTGCTCGTCGTCTTCGCCGCGGACTGCGTGGTGGAGGTCGGCGGCATCACCGTTCAGGCGTGGCGCCGGGTGCCCTCGCACCTGAACATGGAGACGCCCTTCGACACGGCGGTGTCCATGACGCTTGCGGTGGGCGGAGGGGTCCTGGTGGCGCTGCTCACCGTCTTCGCCGTCGCGTCCTTCCGGCACCGGCCGACGGGACCCGCCGGCATGCCGCTCGCGGTGCGCTCAGGGTTCGCCGTCCTGCTGGTGGCGCTGGCCTCGGGCGCGGCGATGATCGCGCGCGGGGTCGTCCTGACCCGGACCGGCCACCAGGAGGCCGCCTACCACTCGACGGCCCCGCTCAAGCCGCTGCACGGGGTGAGCCTGCACGCCGTGCTGGTCCTGCCGCTGCTGGCCTGGCTGCTGTCCCGCACCTCGTGGAGCGAACGGACACGGTGGCGGATCGTGGCGACGGCGGTCGGCTGTTACGGGGCCGCCGTCGCCGGGGCCGGGGTGTGGGCGGCACTGACGTACTGAACGCGTCTCTCCTCCCATGTCTTCTCCTACGAGGACTCCTCCTCGTCCACGGGAGTGGTCACGGCGCCGGTCGTCCCAGCGCCGGTCGTCCCCGCGCCGACCCGGCCCTCTCGCAGCCGCCGCCCGCGGGCGAACATCCCCGGGCCACCCGAGCCGCCCGGTCCGCGGGAGCGGTATCCGTACACCCGGGGATCGTCCGTGACGGCGTACCGCTTCACGTACGCCCCGAGGAATGCCTGGAGCGTGGCCACCGCCGGGATGGCGATCAGCGCGCCGACCGCGCCGAGCAGCGCGGTGCCGGCGATCACCGAGCCGAAGGCGACGGCCGGGTGGATGTCGACGGTCTTGGCGGTCAGCTTGGGCTGCAGCACGTAGTTCTCGAACTGCTGGTAGACCACGACGAAGATCAGCACCCACACCGCGTACCAGGGATCAACGGTGAACGCGATCAACATGGGCAGCGCGCCGGCGAGATAGGTGCCGATGGTCGGGATGAACTGCGAGACCAGACCGACCCAGACACCGAGCACGGGCGCGTACGGCACGCCCAGGGCCTCCAGCAGGATGTAGTGCGCGATCCCGGAGATCAGCGCCATGAGGCCGCGCGAGTAGAGGTAGCCGCCGGTCTTGTCGACGGCGATCTCCCAGGCCCGCAGCACCTCGGCCTGTCGCGCGGGCGGCAGGACGGAGCACAGTGCGCGGCGCAGCCGGGGGCCGTCGGCGGCGAAGTAGAACGAGAACAGCGCGACAGTCAGCAGCTTGAAGAGACCGCCGAGCACCTGGGTGGACACGTCGAGGACGCCGGCCGCGCCGGTCTGCACGTACTTCTGCAACCAGTCGGAGTGCAGCAGGCCCTCCTGGATGTCCACCCGCCGGACGTTCGTGTGGAACTTCTGGTTGACCCAGTTGATCAGCGCGTCAAGGTATTCCGGGAAACCCTCGATCATCTTGACGATCTGGCCGGCCAGCATCGAGCCGAGCAAGGTGACGAAGCCCGCGGCGAAGACCGCCAGGCCGAGGAAGACCAGGAAGGTGGCGAGCCCCCTGCGCATTCCGCGACCGGCCATCCAGCTCACCGCCGGCTCGATCGCGAGAGCCAGGAAGAACGCGATCAACATGTTGATCAGGAGCCCGATCAACTGGTGAAAGGCCCAGTTCCCCAGCTGGAACGCCGCGACCAGGGCGAGCGCGAGCACCATGGCACGCGGGAGCCAGCGCGGCATGCGGCCGCTCGGCGCGGCGACGCCGTCGGCCGGGGGCCCGGCGGGCGGCGTCGTACCGGTCGGGGATGCTGCGTGCCGGTCCACCGGTTCGGTGTCGTCATTGAGAGCCACGGGCCAAGTCTCGCCCATGCCGACGACTGCCCGGGACCGCATCCGATCCATGGAGCCGCATCGACCGAATCAACCACATCAACCACATCAACCACATCAATGACATCAATCATTGATCAACGCTTGCGGATCAGTGCCTCTCCCCCGGCACGCTCATGACCGAGCAGACCACGCGCCACACGTCCTTGGCCTCCCAGCCGGCGTCCAGAGCCTCGTTCACCGTGCGCTCACCCAGTTCGGACATGACGTGATCGCGCGCGAAGGTGTCGGCGTACCCCGGACCGAAGTGTTCCGCCATCCGCTGCCAGAAGACCGTCAACCGCATGACACCAGTATCCCGCCCCTTGGGGTGGGCCCCGCACGGGAGTGCCTGCCGAGACCGCTTTCCGTCCTACGGTCTGACGCATGGCCGAAACAGGAGCATCCCCACTCCCCCCTGCGCCCCAGGCTCGCTCACCGCTCTTCCGCGCCGAACAGTTCGTCTGGCTCACCGCGCGCGTACTGGAGCAGCGGCTCTTCGCGTACCACTTCCTGAACGGCTCCCCCGATCCGGTGGAGGTGGCGCTGGACGCCTACCGCAACGAGGACGGCGGGTACGGCCACGCACTGGAACCCGACCTGCGGGGTCCCGTGAGCCAGCCCCTGCACACCGGGCGCGCGCTGGGCGTACTGGACGCCGTCGGACGCTGCGGCGGGCAGCGGGTGGAGCGTGTGTGCCGGTACCTGACGTCTGTCTCCACCGTGGACGGTGCGCTGCCGGCGATCAGTCCCGGCCAGCGGGGATACCCGGTGGCGCCGTTCGTGCCGGTGGTGGAGGACCCGCCGGCCGAGCTGCTGGCGACCGGTCCCGTGGTGGGCCTGCTGCACCGCAACGAGGTGTGGCACGCGTGGCTGTTCCGGGCCACCGACTTCTGCTGGCAGGCGGTGGAGTCCCTGGACAAGTCCCATCCCTACGAGGTGGAGGCCGCCGTGGCCTTCCTCGACTCCGCTCCCGACCGCCCGCGCGCGCAGGCGGCGGCCGACCGTCTCGGCCGCCTGGTGCGCGAGCAGCGGCTGGCCGCGCTGGATCCGGACCGCCTCGACGCGTACCCGGTCGCGCCGGGCTACGCCCCTGACGAGCACCACTTCCCGCACGACTTCGCGAGGAGCCCGCAGTCGCTCGCGCGCGCGTGGTTCACGGACGAGGAGATGACACGCTCCCTGGACTTCCTCGCCGCCGAGCAGCAGGAGGACGGCGGCTGGCCGATCCGCTGGCGCCAGTGGGCACCGGCGCCGGCTCTGGAGGCGCGCCCCACGGTGACGATCGAGGCCCTGCGCACGCTCAGGGCGTACGGCCGCTTCGTGGGCTGACCGGACGCAGCGCTGCGCGGGCCGAGGGCCGGGAACGCGCTGTTGCACCGCCCCGGCCCCGCCTACGCCTACGCTCCGAGCGACCGTCATGCCTGGCCGGCCATCATGCCCCGGCCGGCCGTCTCATCCGCCGAGGGCGCGCACTCCCGCCGTCACCACCACGGCCGCCGCGACGACCAGCAGGAACGGCGCGCGCAGCACCAGTGCCACGGCGGCTGCGCCGAGACCCGCGACCCGCGCGTCCAGCACGAGCGCGTGCCCGTCGGCGAACGTCTGCTGGGCCGTGAGAGCGGCAAGGAGGGCGACGGGCAGCAGGGCGGCGAGCCGCCGGACGAGCGGTCGCTCCACGGCTGCCGCGGGTACGAGCAGTCCGACGAGCTTGACGGCGTAGCAGCCGACAGCGGTGATCCCGATGGCGATCCAGACGTTCAACGATTCTCCTCGGATGCGCTCGGCACCGCGTCCGGCATGGCCTCTGGCATGGCGTCCGGCACCACGTCCGGCATGGCGGACGATCCCGCCGCCTCGCCGCCGTCGCGGCGCGTACGGCGGCCCTCGGCGAGCAGGGCGACCGGGGCGGCCAGCGCCGCGACCAGGACCGGTACGCCGGCCGGGAGAACCGGCAGCAGACCGAGGCCCAGGAGGACCGCGAGACCGGCGACCGCGCGCTCGGTGGGCGTCTTCAGCATGGGGGCGAGGAGGGCCAGGAAGACGGCGGGCCCGGCCGCGTCCAGGCCCCAGGCGTCGGTGTTCCCGATGGCCTTGGCGCCCAGGGCGCCGAGCAGGGTGGTCAGGTTCCACAGCACGTAGAGGCTGAGCCCGGTGACGGTGAAGCCGAGCCGCGCGGCCCGCCGGTCCGGCTGGGCCAGCGTCACCGCGGTGGTCTCGTCGATCACCCATTGGGCGGCGAACGGCCGCACCGCGCGCGGGAGGGCGAGCAACTGCGACAGGCGCAGCCCGTAGAAGGCGTTGCGCACGCCGAGGAAGAAGGCGCCCGCGGCGGCCGTGAACGGGTTGCCCCCGGCGGCGAGCGCGCCGACCAGGGCGAACTGGGAAGCGCCGGTGAAGACCAGGAGGCTGAGCGCGCAGGTCTGGAGCAGCCCGAGCCCGCTGCCCGCCGAGGTGACGCCGAAGGCGAACCCGGACAGTCCTACGGCGACGCCGACGCCCAGGGCGTCCCGTACGACGGCTCGGTCCGGCTTTCCCATGTCCTCGCCGGCCCCGTCCGGGGGTGCCGCGAGTGTTGTCTGTCGCTGTGCCACGCCTCGGACGGTACGGGCGGCCTTCAGTTCGAGTCTTGTACGTTCTTGCGCTCGCGCTGATAGGCGCCCGGGGGCACGCCGATGATCCGGGTGAAGTGCCGGTTGAGGTGGGGCTGGTCGGTGAAGCCGACGGCGACCGCCGCCTCGGCGGGAGCGGTGCCCGCGTCCAGCAGGAGCCGGGCACGGCGGACCCGGGCGTCGGTCAGCCAGGTGTGCGGGGGCATGCCGTAGGCGTCACGGAAGGCGCGCAGCAGAGCGAAGGGGCTGGTTGCGAGGTCGGTGGCCAGGCGCTCCAGGGTCGGCGGCTCGGCCATCCGCTCCTCGAGGACGGTACGCGCGCGTGCGGCGATCGCGGCGCCGGCCGTGCGCGTCCGGCGCTGCGGCAGCGGCCCTCCGTTCAGCCGCAGCAGTCTGGTCACGGCCACGCGCAGCAGGGTGTCGGCGGCGAGCGCGTTGCCCTCCTCGGTCGCGCGGAGCACCTGGTGGACCAGGCGGACGGTCTCGGGGTCGTCGAGGACCGGGCTGACGAAGCCGGGCGTACCCCGGATCGTGGTGGTGTCGGCCGCGATCCGGGCCACCACCTCGGGCGACGGATAGATCGCGCCGTAGCGCCAGCCCTCCGGAACGCCGGCCCGGCCGGTGTGCGTGGTGTCCGGGTTGACCAGGGCGAGCGCCCCCGCCCCGGCGGACACGTCGGAGCCGCGGTGCTGGAAGACCTCGACCCCGTCGGCGATCGCCGCGATCACGAAGTTCTCGTGCGTGTGCCGGACGAAGGTCTTGCGGATGTACCGGGCCCGCAGCAGGTCGACGCCGGGCAGCTCCTCGTACCGCCAGTGCCGCGCCCGCTCCCCTGATCCCGCCATACGCCCATTCTCCGCCACACCTGCCGCTCCCTCCCCACCCCCACAAGCCCTCGGCCCCGCTGCCCCTCCGCCTCCGACTGAGGCCCACCACCCCCCTCCGCCAGCCCTCCGCCTCCGACTGAGGCCCACCACCCCCCTCCGCCAGCCCTCGGCCTCGCCGCCCCACCCCCACAAGCCCTCGGCCTCGCCGCCCCGCCGCCTCCGCCTCAGGCCTGGCGGCCCCTCCACCGCACCCGCTGCCCCTCTCCGCCCTGCGGCCTCTCTTCCACGCCTGCAGCCCCCTCTCCACCTCCGCCAGCCCCCGGCCTCGCTGCCCGACGTCCCGCAGTCCCTCCGTTTCCGCCTGGGGCCCGCCGCCCACTCCGCCACACCCGCGATCCCCCCTCACCACCCTGCAGCCCCTCCACCACACCCGCCGCTCCCTCTCCGCCTGACGCCCCGCCCTCCTTCCGACCCGCCAGCCACCTCTCTGCCCGACACCCCGCGCCCCCTCCGCCACCCCCTCCGCCACCCGCACCGCCCCCCTCTCCGCCCCGCCCAGCATCAGCCGCCACCGCCCCGTCCACCCGCCCGCCACCCTCACCTGCCCAGCCCAGCCCCGTTCCCCCAGCCCCGCTCCCCCGCACCCCGCACCCCGCTCCCACCCCCTCCCCCGCCCCATTTGCCCAGGTCAGCCCGATTGTCAGTGGCGGGGTGCAGGATGGACGCATGGTCAGCTCCGCACACCGAGCCCTCGACGGCTTCTCCCCCGCGACCCGCGGCTGGTTCACGGGGGCGTTCTCCGCGCCCACCGCGGCCCAGGCGGGCGCGTGGCAGGCCATCGGGGAGGGCTCGGACGTGCTGGTGGTCGCCCCGACCGGCTCGGGCAAGACACTGGCAGCCTTCCTCGCCGCCCTGGACCAGTTGGCCTCGACGCCTCCCCCGGCCGACCCGAGGAAGCGCTGCCGGGTGTTGTACGTGTCCCCGCTGAAGGCCCTCGCGGTCGACGTCGAACGCAATCTGCGCAGCCCGCTGACCGGCATCCGCCAGGAGTCCGTACGCCTGGGCCTGCCCGAGCCCGAGGTCAAGGTCGGCATCCGGTCGGGCGACACCCCGCCCGCCGAGCGACGCGCCCTGTCCACCCGCCCGCCGGACATCCTGATCACCACCCCCGAGTCGCTGTTCCTGATGCTGACGTCGTCCACCCGCGACGCGCTGACCGGCATCGAGACGGTGATCCTGGACGAGGTGCACGCGGTCGCGGGCACCAAGCGGGGCGCGCATCTCGCGCTCTCCCTGGAGCGGCTGGACGAGCTCCTGCCGAAACCGGCCCGCCGGATCGGCCTGTCGGCGACCGTGCGCCCGGTGGACGAGGTGGCCCGCTATCTGTCGCCGCGCCGGAAGGTGGAGATCGTCCAGCCGGAGTCCGGCAAGGAGTTCGACCTGTCCGTGGTCGTCCCGGTCGAGGACATGGGCGAGCTGGGCGGTTCCCCGGCCGCCGACGGCAACGACGGAGCGGAGCGGCCGTCGATCTGGCCGCATGTGGAGGAGCGGATCGCCGACCTGGTGCAGGCCCACCGTTCGACGATCGTGTTCGCCAACTCGCGGCGGCTGGCGGAGCGGCTGTGCAACCGGCTCAACGAGATCGCCTACGAGCGGGCGACCGGCGAGCCGCTGCGGGAGGCCCACGCCCCGGCCCAGCTGATGGGCGGCTCGGGCGCGGCCCAGGGCGCGCCCCCGGTGATCGCCCGCGCGCACCACGGCTCGGTCTCCAAGGAGCAGCGCGCCCTCGTTGAGGAGGACCTGAAGGCGGGCCGGCTGCCCGCAGTGGTCGCCACCTCCAGCCTGGAGCTGGGCATCGACATGGGCGCCGTCGACCTCGTCGTGCAGGTCGAGTCCCCGCCGTCGGTGGCCTCCGGGCTGCAGCGCGTCGGCCGCGCGGGGCACCAGGTGGGCGCGGTCTCCACCGGCGTGGTCTTCCCCAAGTACCGGGGCGACCTGGTGCAGGCTGCGGTGGTCACCGAGCGGATGCGCACGGGTTCCATCGAGTCCCTGAGGGTGCCGGCGAACCCGCTGGACGTGCTCGCCCAGCAGCTCGTCGCCATGACCGCGCTGGACACCTGGCAGTACGACGACCTGCTCGCCACGGTCCGCCGGGCGGCCCCCTTCGCCTCGCTTCCCGAGTCGGCGTTCACGGCCACCCTCGACATGCTCGCGGGCCGCTACCCCTCCGACGCGTTCGCCGAACTGCGCCCGCGCGTGGTGTGGGACCGCGTGGGCGGCACGGTCACCGGCCGCCCCGGCGCCCAGCGCCTCGCCGTCACCTCGGGCGGCACCATCCCCGACCGCGGCCTCTTCGGGGTCTTCCTCGCCGGTTCCGACCCCAAGAAGGGCGGCGGCCGGGTCGGCGAGCTGGACGAGGAGATGGTGTACGAGTCCCGGGTCGGCGACGTCTTCACTCTCGGCACGAGTTCCTGGCGCATCGAGGACATCACGCGCGACCGGGTCCTGGTCTCCCCCGCCCCGGGTGTGCCGGGCCGGCTGCCGTTCTGGAAGGGCGACCAGCTGGGCCGCCCGCTCGAACTGGGCCGCGCGGTGGGCGCGTTCCTGCGCGAGGTCGGCTCCCAGCCCAGGGACGACGCCCGGCTGCGCCTGCTCGCGGCGGGCCTGGACGCGTGGGCCGTGGACAACGTGCTGTCCTACCTGGACGAGCAGCGCGAGGCCTGCGGCCACGTCCCGGACGACCGCACGATCGTGGTCGAGCGCTTCCGCGACGAGCTGGGCGACTGGCGGGTCGTCATCCACTCCCCCTTCGGCGCCCAGGTCCACGCCCCCTGGGCCCTCGCGCTCGGCGCCCGCCTCTCCGAGCGGTACGGCATGGACGCGCAGGTCATGCACGCCGACGACGGCATCGTGCTGCGCCTGCCCGACGCCGACCTGATGGGCCTGGACCTGCTCGACCAGGAACCCGTGAAGGCCGGCACCGAATACGACAGCGAGCAGGCGCCCGTCGGCGCGGCGGACGTCGCCTTCGACAAGGGCGAGGTCGACCAGATCGTCACCGACCAGGTCGGCGGCTCCGCACTGTTCGCCTCCCGGTTCCGTGAGTGCGCCGCCCGCGCGCTGCTGCTGCCGCGTCGCAGCCCCGGCAAGCGCACCCCGCTGTGGCAGCAGCGCCAGCGCGCGGCCCAACTGCTCCAGGTGGCGAGCGAGTTCGGTTCCTTCCCGATCGTCCTTGAGGCGGTCCGTGAATGTCTCCAGGACGTCTTCGACGTCCCCGGGCTGGGCGAGCTGATGGGCGACATCGAGTCCCGCAAGGTCCGCCTGGTCGAGGTCACCACCCCGGAGCCGTCCCCCTTCGCCCGCTCGCTGCTCTTCGGTTACGTCGCCCAGTTCCTGTACGAGGGCGACTCCCCGCTCGCCGAGCGCCGTGCCGCCGCCCTCTCCCTGGACTCCCGGCTGCTGGCCGAGCTGCTGGGCCAGGCGGAGTTGCGCGAGCTGCTCGACGCGGAGGTGCTGACCGAGCTGGAGCGTGAACTCCAGTGGCTCACCGAGGACCGGCGGGTCAAGGACGTCGAGGGCGTCGCGGACGTGCTGCGCCTGCTCGGGCCGCTGACCGACGCCGAGCTGGCCGAGCGCGGCGCCGAGCCGCACTGGGCACCGGAACTGGCCGGGGCCCGGCGGGCCATCCAGGTCCGTATCGCCGGCGCGGACCACTGGGCGGTCGTCGAGGACGCGGGCCGCCTGCGCGACGCGCTCGGCACGGCGCTGCCGGTCGGCGTCCCCGAGGCCTTCACCGAGCCGGTCAAGGACCCCCTCGGCGACCTCCTCGCGCGCTACGCCCGCACCCACGGCCCCTTCACCTCGGCCACCGCCGCGGCCCGTTTCGGCCTGGGCGTGGCCGTCACCGAGGGCGCCCTGCAACGGCTCGCCGCGAACGGCCGCGTCGTCCAGGGCGAGTTCCACCCGGCGGGCATCGGCCAGGAGTGGTGCGACGCGGCCGTGCTGCGCCGGCTGCGCCGCCGTTCCCTGGCCGCGCTGCGGCACGAGCTGGAGCCCGTGCCGCCCGCCGCGCTGGCCCAGTTCCTGCCGCAGTGGCAGCACGTCGGCAAGGGGCACGGTCTGCGCGGCATCGACGGACTGGTGCGCGCCGTCGAGCAGTTGCAGGGCGCGTCCGTGCCCGCGTCCGCGCTGGAGAAGCTGATCCTGCCGTCCCGCGTGGCGGGTTACACACCGGCGATGCTCGACGAACTGACCGCCGCGGGCGAGGTGGTGTGGGCGGGAGCGGGTGCCCTGCCCGGCAAGGACGGCTGGGTCTCCCTGTATCTGGCGGACACGGCCCCGCTGCTCCTGCCGCCGCCGCACCCCCTGGAGCCGACCGCGCTCCACCAGTCCGTCCTGGACGCCCTCTCCGGCGGCTACGGCCTGTTCTTCCGGCAGATCGCCGACCAGGTCCGCGCCACCACGCATCCCGACGCCACCGATCCCCACCTGGCCGACGCCCTGTGGGATCTGGCCTGGTCCGGGCGGCTCACCAACGACACCCTCGCCCCGATGCGTTCCCTCCTGGGCTCAGGCCGTACGGCGGGCTCGACGGCCCACCGCGCCAGACGCACCGTCCCGCGCGGGCGCTACGGCTCCCTGACCGCCGCGGCGAGGACCGCCTCCCGTACCGGCCCGCCGACCGTCGCGGGCCGCTGGTCCCTGCTCCCGGCCTCCGAACCGGACGCCACCGTGCGCGCCCACGCGCGGGCCCGCGCCCTCCTCGACCGGCACGGCGTGGTCACCCGGGGTGCGGTCGCCGCGGAAGGGGTCGAGGGCGGCTTCTCTGCGGTGTACCGCGTGCTGTCCGCCTTCGAGGAGAGCGGTCAGGCGAGGCGCGGTTACGTGGTCGAGGGGCTGGGCGCCGCCCAGTTCGCGATGGACGGCGCGGTCGACCGGCTCCGTGCGGTGTCCAACGCGCGCGACCGCGGCGAGGCCCTGCCCGCCCCGGGCTCAGCGAACGGCTTCGGCCCGCCCGACGGCCACGGATCCACCCCGCCCTTCCCGGGCGGCACACCCCCCTTCCCCGGCGGCACACCCCCGTTCCCTGGCGGCGCGCCCTCGTTCCCCGGCGGCACGCCCCCCTTCCCCGGTAACACGCCCCCCTTCCCCGGCGACGCGCACACGACTCCCGACGCCTTCGACCATGCCGACAGCGGCCTCGCCCACCCCGGGCTCGACGACGACTTCACCTGGCCACCGGAAGACTTCCCTGTCGCGCCAGGCGACTTCCCCGCCGCGCCGGGCGACCTCTCCTGGCCGCCGGAGCCCCACCGTGCCTCCCCCGGCGACTACGTCTCCCCTCTCGACCGCGCCCCCGCCGACCTCTTCCGCTCCCCCGGCTACGGCGGCCCCCGAGGCGTCGGCGCCGGCTCCGCCTCCCCGTACGGCGCGCGGGCAAACACCCGCTTCGGTGACCGCCGCACCGGCGCCTCGGCTCCCGATCCGCGCGCGGTGGTGCTGGCCGCGGCCGACCCCGCGAACGCCTACGGCGCGGCCCTGCCCTGGCCTGAGCCGCCGACCGGGGCCGGACACAAGCCGGGACGCAAGGCGGGCTCGCTGGTCGTCCTGGTCGAGGGCGAGCTGACGCTGTACATGGAGCGAGGCGGCAAGACCCTGCTGGCCTGGCCCGCCGCCCCGGACACCGCCGCAGGTGACGATCCACGCCTGCGCACGGCCGCGGAAGCCCTGGCCGCAGCGGCCAGGGCGGGCTCCCTCGGCACGGTCACGGTCGAGCGGATCAACGGCGCCCAGGCCCTGATCTCCCCCCTGGGCGCCCTCCTGGAAGGAGCCGGCTTCATAGCGACCCCACGCGGCCTGCGCCTGCGGGCCTGAGCACCGCACCCCGCCCGGCCCGATCCCGCCATGCGCCAGGCGCCATGCGCCGTGCGCCGTGCGCCGTGCGCCGTGCGCCGTGCGCCGTGCGCCAGGCGCCATGCGCCATGCGCCATGCGCCATGCGCCATGCGCCATGCGCCATGGCACTCTGGACGCATGCCCGAAGGTGACACGGTCTGGCAGGCCGCGAAGCGGCTGCACGAGGCCCTCGCGGGCAAGGTGCTGACCCGTAGCGACTTCCGGGTTCCGAAGTACGCCACGGTCGACCTCACGGGCCGTACGGTCCTGAACACCGCGCCGCGGGGCAAGCACCTGCTGACCCGTTTCGAGGGCGGCCTGACCCTCCACACGCACCTGCGTATGGAGGGCGCCTGGAAGGTGTTCGGCACGGGCGAGCGCTGGCGGGGCGGCCCGGCGCACCAGATCCGCGCGATCCTCGGCACCGCCGACCGCACGGCCGTCGGATACCGCCTCCAGGTGATGGAACTGCTGCGCACCGGCGAGGAGGAGCGCGTCGTCGGGCACCTCGGCCCGGACCTGCTCGGCCCCGGCTGGAACCCGGAGCGCGCCCTCGCCAACCTCCTCGCGGACCCCTCCCGCCCGCTCGGCGAGGCCCTGCTCGACCAGCGCAATCTCGCCGGCATCGGCAACATCTACAAGAGCGAGCTGTGCTTTCTCCTCGGCGTGACCCCATGGCTGCCGGTCGGCGCCCTGCCCGAGGAGCGCGCCGCCCAGCTGCCCGCCGTGGCCAAGAAGCTCCTGGAGGCCAACCGCGACCGGCCGGTCCGCCGGACCACGGGCCTGCACCGGCACGACCTGTTCGTCTACGGCCGTGCCCCTCGCCCCTGCCTGCGCTGTCACACCCCGGTCCGCGTGGCCGACCAGGGCGACGGATCCCAGGAGCGCCCCACGTACTGGTGCCCCACCTGCCAGAGCGGCCCCGCACCGGCACCGGGAGCCTCCCGGCAATGGCGCGAGCACCACCCCCGCCGCCCCACCCCGGGCCGCCCCTCACCGCCCCGTGCCCACTGACCCGCGCCCACTGACCCGCACCCACTGACCCGCGTTCACCACCGCCCAGACAATTGACGGTCCGTCAGAAACGCTCGTACCGTCGCCGTATGCCCCTCATGGCGTACGACCTCAGCGGACGCACCGCGTTCGTCACCGGAGCCGCCGGCGGCATCGGCCGGGCCTCCGCCGTCCTGCTGGCCGAGGCGGGAGCCACGGTGCACTGTGCCGACCGGGACCCGGGTAGCCTGCGCGGCACCGCCGAGCTGATCGAGGACCGCGGCGGCAGCGCCCGTACGCACGTCCTCGACGTCACCGACCGGACCGCCCTGGGCGCGGCCGTGCGCTCCTGCGGACGGCTGGACGTGATGGCGGCGATCGCCGGGATCATGCACAGCAGCCCGGTGCTGGAGACCCGGGACGAGGATCTCGACCGGGTGCTCGACGTCAACTTCAAGGGCGTGCTGTACGCCTGCCAGGAGGCGGCCCGGCTGATGCTCGACCACGACACCCGGGGCAGCATCGTCACCATGGCCTCCGGCGCCGTCGACACCGGCGGCCCCGGCCTGCTCTGCTACGGCGCGGCCAAGGCGGCCGTGGCCCAGCTGACGAAGACGCTGGCCACCGAGGTCGGCCGGTACGGCATCCGGGTGAACGCGGTCGCACCGGGCTGGATCCGCACACCCATGACGGACCGCCACGACAGTGGACGGCACGACGGCGGACAGCAGGCGCACACCGAGTCGCTCATGGCGCGGATGTCGCCGCTCGGCCGGGTCGGCGAGCCGGACGACGTCGCGCACACGGTGCTCCATCTGGCGTCGGACGCGTCGGCGTTCACGACGGGGCAGATTCTTCGCCCGAACGGGGGTGTGGCGATGCCGTGGTGATGCCGCCCGCGCGCGTGATGCTCCCCGTCCGCCAGGCCCGTGTCCACCGTCCCGTCGCCACGGCGCCGACCGCCCGCCCCTTGGGCATGCAGTGGACCGGCAGCAGGCTCAGTCCCCATCCGCTGACCGCCACGGCCCCTTCGAGGACGCCGGCGCCGTGCCCGAAGGAGATCCGCAGCACGGCCCACCACCACATGGCCCCCAACCCGAGACCGGCCCCCCAACGCACTGCCCGCCCCACCATGGCCGCCACCTCCAGCCGGACGCTAGACCGCCGCATGACCCGCGAGAACGGCGCACCAAGGGCTCACTGATGCAACGCCGGGCCCTTCCAGCCCCGGCCGGTACACCGCTCCTCCACCATGACCGTCCCGCCGGACTCCGGCAAACGGAGCAAGGTCACCGGCCGCGCCCGGAGGCACGGGGCACCCGCGGGGCGGTCCCTAACGGGCCCGGAACGTGCGAAAGCCCCGGCCGGACTTCCCCGGGTGGTCCCGGAGAAGCCCGGCCGGGGCTTCACATGTAGGGGTCGCTAGGCCGCGCGCACGAGCGTCACGCGGCGACCACGTCCACCGCCCCGGCGGGCGCCTTGATGGTCACCCGTTCCGGTGGCACGCCGGTCACCGACACGGAACCCAGCACCGGACGGACCGGGGTGGGCACGGGCTCGGTGGCCGCGGCGGACTGGGCCAGCTCGGCGAGCGCCAGTTCGTCGCTCACCTCTCGCATGAGTTCGGACATCCGTACGTCCAGCGCGTCGCAGATGGCGGCGAGCAGCTCGGAGGAAGCCTCCTTCTGCCCCCGCTCCACCTCGGAGAGATAGCCGAGTGAGACTCGGGCGGACGAGGAGACTTCGCGCAGAGTACGGCCCTGGCGTTGGCGCTGCCGACGCAGCACGTCACCCAGCAGGCGACGGAGCAGAATCATCGGTGGCTCCCTCCTCGGACCGCGTAGCCGCATCCTTCTCGCCCCACCGTACCGCCTCGCGCTGCGGCCGTGCGGGGAGCGATGTCGTGTTCACTCAGGGCTGCAAACATCAAAACCCCCCGTTCCGTTCCGTATCCTGTGCCCGCTCATTCCCGGTCTGTTCGCCCGCAAGCTCCTTCAGAAGCAGTGCGAGTACGCTCCGTACACTCTCCCTACGAATTTCCGCACGGTCGCCGTTCAACCGCAGAGCCTCGACTTTTCCGCCACCGGCGGAACCGGAGGTGTCCGTGAGAGGTCCGTCGACGGCCACGAACACCGTCCCGACGGGCTTTCCGTCCTGCGGATCGGGGCCGGCGACCCCGGTCGTGGCGAGGCCCCAGTCGGCGCCGAGCACCTTGCGCACTCCTGTGGCCATCTGGGCCGCCACCTGCGGATCCACGGCTCCGTGGTGGGCCAGCAGGGTGGCGTCGACGCCCAGCACCTGCTGCTTCAGCACGGTGGCGTAGGCGGTGACCGAGCCCCGGAACACCTTGGAGGCGCCGGGCACCGCGGTGATCTCCGCGGCGACCAGGCCACCGGTGAGCGACTCCGCGACGGCGAGGGTCTCGCCCCTCACCGTCAGTAGTCGCACCAGTTCGGTGGCCGTGGACTTCACGCTTCCTTCTCCTCCAACGCCGCCGCGCGCTCGGCGATTCCCTGCCTGCGCAGCACGATGGCCTGTCTCACGTAGTCGAGGCCGGTGACGACGGTGAGGACGACCGCCGCGGCCATCACCCAGAACCTCAGGGTGGCCAGCCACCCCGTCAGCGCCAGGACGTACATCCCGACGGCGACGCCCTGGGTGAGTGTCTTCAGTTTGCCCCCGCGGCTGGCCGGGATCACGCCGTAGCGAATGACCAGAAAACGCAGCAGCGTGATGCCCAGTTCCCGACCGAGGATCACCGCCGTCACCCACCAGGGCAGATCGCCGAGTGCGGACAGACAGATGAGCGCCGCCCCCATGATCGCCTTGTCGGCGATGGGGTCGGCGATCTTCCCGAAGTCGGTGACCAGGTTGTAGGTGCGCGCCAGATGACCGTCGAACAGGTCGGTGATCATGGCGATGGCGAAGGCCGCCCAGGCGAGCGAGCGCCAGGCCGGGTCGTAGCCACCGCCGGCCAGCATCAGCGCCACGAACCCGGGCACGAGGAGCAGCCGGAGCATGGTCAGCAGGTTGGCGACGTTCCACACGCTGGCCTGGTTGACGGCCGCGGCCGTCAGCTTCCCGCCACGCGCGGGCCTCGCGTCACCCGCAGGACTCGTGTCCCCCACGGGCCTCGCGTCGCCAACGGACCTCGCGTCGCCCGCGAGCTTCGCATCGCCCACGAGCTTCGCGTGGCCCGCGGCGTCCGGGCCGTGAGGGGGAACAGAGCCGGAGGCCTCGGGAACAGCGCCGTCGGCGGCGGCCTGGCCCCGGGCGCCGTGCGCGCCGGAGGAGCCGCCCGCGGCGGATGCCGGGACTCCGGTCATCTGCCCGCCTCCTCACTACACGCGAGCGAGCCGGCCAGCGGCTCGGCCACCAGGTCGACACCTTCCGTACCGACCACCTTCGCCTCGACCATACGTCCGACGCTCAGGCCTTCGCCGCTCGTGAGGAGGACCTGGCCGTCCGTCTCCGGCGCCTGGTGGGCGGCACGGCCGTACACGCCCTCCTCCTCGTCGACGGACTCGACGAGGACGTGCACGGTTTCCCCGACGCGCTCCTCGGCGCGCTGCGAGATGAGTTCCTCGGCGAGCCGGGAGATGTGGGCGAGGCGCTCGTCGACGACGTCCTGGGCGAGCTTGTGGTCGTACGTCGCCGCTTCCGTGCCCTCCTCGTCGGAGTAGCCGAAGACGCCGATGGCGTCCAGGCGTGCGCCGTTCAGGAAGCGCTCCAGCTCGGCGAGGTCGGACTCGCTCTCGCCGGGGAAGCCGACGATGAAGTTGGAGCGCACGCCGGCCTGCGGGGCCTTGGTGCGGATGGTGTCCAGCAGCTCCAGGAAGCGGTCGGTGTCGCCGAAGCGGCGCATGGCGCGCAGCACGTCGGGCGCGGAGTGCTGGAAGGACAGGTCGAAGTACGGGGCGATCTTCGGGGTGGAGGTCAGCACGTCGATCAGGCCGGGGCGCATCTCGGCCGGCTGGAGGTAGCTGACACGGACGCGCTCGATGCCGTCGACCTCGGCCAGCTCCGGCAGCAGGGACTCCAGCAGGCGGATGTCGCCCAGGTCCTTGCCGTAGGAGGTGTTGTTCTCGGAGACCAGCATGATCTCCTTCACGCCCTGTTCGGCCAGCCAGCGCGTCTCGTTCAGGACGTCGCTGGGACGGCGCGAGATGAAGGAGCCGCGGAAGGACGGGATGGCGCAGAAGGAGCAGCGCCGGTCGCAGCCGGAGGCGAGCTTGACCGAGGCGACCGCGGAGCCGTCCAGGCGGCGGCGCAGGGGCGCGCGCGGACCCGAGGCGGGGGCGACGCCCTCGGGGAGGTCGCTGGGGCCGTGGCCGGGCAGCGCGACGGCGGCGGCCGACTCCTGGCGCTCGGCCGGGCTGACCGGCAGCAGCTTGCGGCGGTCGCGCGGGGTGTGGGAGGCGTGGATGCCGCCGGACAGGATGGTCTGCAGGCGGTCGGAGATGTCCGCGTAGTCGTCGAATCCGAGCACGCCGTCGGCCTCCGGGAGGGCCTCGGCGAGCTCCTTGCCGTACCGCTCGGCCATGCAGCCCACCGCCACGACGGCCTGGGTTCTGCCGTGGTCCTTGAGGTCGTTGGCCTCCAGAAGGGCGTCGACCGAGTCCTTCTTGGCGGCCTCGACGAATCCACAGGTGTTGACCACGGCGACGTCGGCGTCCGCGGCGTCCTCGACGAGCTGCCAGCCGTCCGCCTCCAAACGGCCTGCGAGCTCCTCCGAGTCCACCTCGTTACGGGCGCAGCCGAGAGTGACAAGTGCGACGGTACGGCGTTCAGGCATGGGCTCAAGACTACTTTGTCTGTCTGACACCCCACGTCGACGGGGTTGGCCGATCTTGGCCAACCCCGTCACATGCGCATCTTCCGGGGCCGTCAGCCGACCTCGGGGTCACCCTTCGTGTAGGTGAGGCGCTCGACGGCACCGGGCCGGAAGTCGTCGTGGATCTTCTTGCCGTTGACGTACAGCTGGATCGCGCCGGCGTCACCGAGGATCAGGTTGATCTTGGAGCTGTCCTGGAAGGTCTTGGACTCGCCCTTGTTCAGCAGTCCGTCGAAGAGCATCCGGCCGTTGTGGTCCTTGGCGGAGATCCAGCTGCGCCCGTTGTCCGCGCTGACCTGGACGGTCACCTTGTCCTGCGGTGCGGCGGCGATGGCGCTGTCGGACGGGTCGGACTTCGGCGGGGCGGGCTTGTCCTGGGTGGGGGTGGGCGAGGGGGTCTTGCCTGCGGAGGGCGAGGCGCCGCCGCCGGCGACCTGCGACTTGCCGTCGCTCCCGCTGTCGCCGCCCTTGAACGCGGTGAACCCGACGAAGCCGATCACCGCGACGATCGCGGCGACCATGGCCGCGGTCCAGTTGGGTCCGCGCCGCTCGGGACGGATCCGCTCGGCCTCGAACAGAGGTGCGGCCGGGGTGGGTGCGGGGCGCCCGCCGTGCGCGGCGTCGAACTGCGCGAGCAGCGGTCCGGGATCGAGGTGGACGGCCCTGGCCAGCGTTCGGATGTGCCCGCGCGCGTACACGTCGCCGCCGCAGGGGGCGAAGTCGTCCGCCTCGATGGCGTGCACGATGGCGATACGGACGCGAGTGGCGCTGCTGACGTCGTCGACGGTGAGTCCGGCCGCGATGCGCGCCTGCTGCAGGGCTCGCCCGACGGAGGGACGGTCTTCCTCGGACACGTCGTGGAACGGACGCTCGTCTTCAGGGGAGTTGCCGATGGACACGGGGGCGCCTTTCGAGCGTGTGAGCCACCTGTGCTGGAGGTTCAGTCTAGGGGGGGTACGAAAGGGTGGGGCAACCGGGCGGTGGTATTTGTACGCCATCGGAACGGCCGGTCAGCCCGACGGCGGAACGGGCACGGACGCCTTTTCGGGCACCCCGCCTGTTCTCTCGCTCAACTTGACGTACGGCAAAGGGAAACGGTTGCTCGTCGGCTTCTCACAGTTGGATCACGAGTTCGGACGGGTGGATCGCGGCGATGCCGCCACCCGGCGTAGTCCGACACGCCGGGCGCTGCACAGTCCTACCCCTCAGACTCCCCGCGAATCACGGCGAGCACGCCGTCCAGCTCGTCGGGTTTCACGAGAACGTCACGTGCCTTGGATCCCTCGCTGGGCCCGACGATGTTCCGGGACTCCATGAGGTCCATGAGCCGGCCGGCCTTGGCGAAGCCGACGCGCAGCTTGCGCTGGAGCATGGACGTCGACCCGAACTGGGTGGAGACCACCAGTTCGGCGGCCTGGCACAGCAGGTCGAGGTCGTCGCCGATGTCCTCGTCGATCTCCTTCTTCTGCTTGGTGCCGACGACGACGTCCTCGCGGAAGACGGGCGCCATCTGGTCCTTGCAGTGCTGGACGACGGTCGCGACCTCGGCCTCGGTCACGAACGCGCCCTGCATACGGGTTGGCTTGTTCGCGCCCATCGGCAGGAACAGACCGTCGCCCTTGCCGATCAGTTTCTCGGCGCCCGGCTGGTCGAGGATGACCCGGGAGTCGGCGAGCGAGGAGGTGGCGAAGGCCAGCCGAGAGGGGACGTTCGCCTTGATCAGACCGGTGACGACGTCGACCGACGGCCGCTGTGTGGCGAGCACCAGGTGGATGCCGGCCGCGCGCGCGAGCTGCGTGATGCGCACGATCGCGTCCTCGACGTCCCGCGGGGCGACCATCATCAGGTCGGCCAGCTCGTCGACGATCACCAGCAGGTACGGGTACGGGTGCAGCTCGCGCTCGCTGCCCTCGGGCAGCTTCACCTTGCCGTCGCGGATCGCCTGGTTGAAGTCGTCGATGTGCCGGAAGCCGAACGCGGCCAGGTCGTCGTAGCGCAGGTCCATCTCGCGCACGACCCACTGCAGTGCCTCGGCGGCCCGCTTGGGGTTGGTGATGATCGGCGTGATCAGGTGCGGGATGCCCTCGTAGGCGGTCAGCTCGACGCGCTTGGGGTCGACCAGGATCATCCGGACGTCCTCGGGGGTCGCCCGCATCATCACCGACGTGATCAGGCAGTTGATGCAGGACGACTTGCCGGATCCGGTCGCGCCGGCGACCAGCATGTGCGGCATCTTCGCCAGCGAGTGCATCACGTACCCGCCCTCGACGTCCTTGCCGAAGGCGACCAGCATCGGGTCGTCGTCCTCGGCGGACTCCGCGAGCCGCAGCACGTCACCGAGGTTGACCATCTCGCGGTCGGTGTTGGGGATCTCGATGCCGACCGCGGACTTGCCGGGGATCGGGCTGATGATCCGCACGTCGGGGCTGGCGACGGCGTACGCGATGTTCTTGGTGAGCGCGGTGATCCGCTCGACCTTCACGGCGGGGCCGAGCTGGACCTCGTAGCGGGTGACCGTCGGGCCGCGGGTGAACCCGGTGACGTCGGCGTCCACCTTGAACTCGGTGAAGACGGTGCGCAGGGAGTCGACGATCGCGTCGTTCGCCGCGCTGCGCGCCTTTCCGGGGCCTCCGCGCGTGAGGAGGTCAAGCGACGGCAGCGAGTACGTGATGTCCCCGGAGAGCTGGAGCTGCTCCGCGCGCGCGGGCAGGTCGCGGGGCGCGTCCGGGGCGGACTTCGTGAGGTCCGGGACGCTGTCGACCTTGAGCTTCTCCTGCCGGGGGCGGGAGGCCGGTGCCGGTACGGGCGACGGGGCGGGGACGGGGGTGGTCTCCTCGCGCTCGCCCACGCTCACACCCTGGGTGAGGTCGGCGACGAGCGGGGACGGCGGCATGCCGTGCAGGACGGCACCGTCGAGCGCGGCGGCAGCGGCGGCGGCGACGTCCACGGCGTCCATCCGGCGCTGCGGGTCGGGCTGCGGCACCGCGGAGCGCCTGGGACGGCCGCGGCGCTGCGAGAGGGCCTCTTCCTCCGCGTCGCCGGCGTCGTACGCCAGGGGGGCGCTCCGGCGCCCGCGGGAGCGCGCGGGCAGCGCCTCGCGCCACTGCTCCTCGTAGCGCTCGTCGTCCTCGGCGAACTCGTCCGCGTCGAACCGGTCCGCGTCATGGTCGTGCAGCACGCCCAGGCGCGTTCCGAGGGCGCGCAGGCGCTGCGGGACGGCGTTGACCGGGGTGGCGGTCACCACGAGCAGACCGAAGATCGTCAGCAGCACCAGCAAGGGTACGGCGAGCACCTCGGTCATCGTGGACGTCAGCGGCGTCGCGGCCGCCCATCCGATGAGGCCGCCGGCGTTCCTTATGGCCTGCATGCCGTCGCTGCGGGCGGGCGAGCCGCACGCGATGTGGACCTGGCCGAGCACGCCGATGACGAGCGCGGACAGACCGATCACGATCCGCCCGTTGGCGTCCGGCTGCTCCGGGTGCCGGATGAACCGTACGGCGATCACGGCGAGCAGGATCGGCACCAGCAGGTCGAGCCGGCCGAAGGCGCCGGTGACCAGGATCTCCACCAGGCCGCCGACCGGACCGCGCAGATCGGCCCAGGTGCCGGCGGCGACGATCAAGGCGATGCCGAACAGCAGCAGCGCGACGCCGTCCTTGCGGTGGGCCGGGTCGAGGTTCTTCGCGCCCCGCCCTATGCCCCGGAAGACGGCGCCGACCGCGTGCGCGACGCCCAGCCAGAGGGCGCGCACGAGCCGGTACACGCCCCCGGTGGGGTTCGGGGCCGGCTTGGGGGGCGCGGCCTTCTTCGCCGGGGCCTTCTTGGCGGGCGCCTTCTTGGCCGGGGCCTTCCTCGCTGCGGCCTTCTTCGCCGGAGCCTTCGCGGGAGCGGCCGCCTTCTTGGCGGGCGCCTTCTTGGCTGCGGAGGGACGTGAGGCCATGGGTGTGAGGTTACCGGGGGAGACGGCAGCGGACACGTGTGCCCAGGGCTTCACCCGTTCGTGTCGCCCGTGCCGTGACGCGAAACTGACGCGCGCTCATGGACAACTCCGCTGCCGTGTTGCGTCAGTTCTGCGTCGGCAGGGCCGGCCCGCCGCTGCCCGTGCCCGGCTCCAGGGCGTCCAGGGCGCGGCGCAATCCGGTGAGTTTGCGCTCCAGATGGGCCGCGGTCGCCACCGCTGCCGCATCCGCGGACTCGTCGTCCAACTGCTTGGACAGCGCCTCGGCCTGCTCCTCCACGGCCGCGAGCCGCGCGGAGAGTTCGGCGAGCAGTCCGGCGGACTCCTTGCCGGCGACGGCGCCCTTCCCGTTGCCGTTGCCCTCCAACTGGAGCCGCAGCAGTGCCGCCTGCTCCCGGAGCTGGCAGTTCTTCATGTACAGCTCGACGAACACCGAGACCTTGGCGCGCAGCACCCACGGGTCGAACGGCTTGGAGATGTAGTCCACCGCGCCCGCCGCGTAGCCCCGGAAGGTGTGGTGGGGACCGTGGTTGATCGCGGTGAGGAAGATGATCGGGATGTCCCGGGTCCGCTCCCGCCGCTTGATGTGCGCGGCGGTCTCGAAACCGTCCATGCCCGGCATCTGGACATCCAGCAGGATGACCGCGAAATCGTCCGTGAGCAGTGCTTTGAGCGCTTCCTCCCCGGACGATGCCCGCACCAGCGTCTGATCGAGCGCAGAGAGGATGGCCTCCAGCGCCAGCAGATTCTCCGGCCGGTCATCGACCAGGAGGATCTTGGCCTTCTGCACCATGGCCCGCCCTCCTCGCCCCGGCGGTACACCGGGCGCCGCCCCAGGGGACGACTCCCTTTCGCCGCCCGTCCTTGTGCCGGTCATCGTAGCCGTACCCCGCCGCTCGCCACACCCTGTCACCGCGATGTCACTGTGCACATAGCAGAAACGCGGACGGACCCCGGAAGGTTCCCGGAATCCCCGATTCCATCACGTCGCCGGCGCCGGGGCGACGACGGCCGCGCATGCGCACCCGACGTACCCTCAACGTTCACCCGTACCCTCAACGTTCACCGGCGGTCGCCGGTTCCCTCATTCCGCCCCCATCCACTGCCGCATGACCGCCAGCAGGTGATCGGGGTCGACCGGCTTGGTGACGTAGTCGGAGGCACCCGACTGGATCGCCTTCTCCCGGTCGCCCTTCATCGCCTTCGCGGTCAGCGCGATGATCGGCAGCCCGGCGAACTGCGGCATCCTGCGGATCGCCGTGGTCGTCGCGTACCCGTCCATCTCCGGCATCATGATGTCCATCAGGACGACCGCCGCGTCGTCGTGCTGCTCCAGCACCTCGATGCCCTCGCGCCCGTTCTCGGCGTACAGCACCGAAAGACCGTGCTGCTCCAGGACGCTGGTGAGCGCGAACACGTTGCGGATGTCGTCGTCGACGATCAGCACCTTCTCCCCGCCGAACCGCACCGCCTGCGCCTGCTCCGCCCCGCCCTCCTGCTGCTCGGCGCCGGCCGTCCACGACTCCGGCCGCTGCTCGGCCGGCGGCAGGCTGCGGCGACGGCGCCGGAAGAGAGCCGCCGCCCCGTTCTGCGTCTCCTGGTACGACTTCACCTCGGCCGGCGTCTCGATCTCCACGGCGGACAGCTTCGAGGACCGAAACACCTCGGAGGCGACCAGCTCGACGGCCTCCAGCGGGACCACGGACTGCTGGTAGCCCTGCGGCGGCAGCTCACTCGGGTGCAGCGGCAGGTACAGCGTGAACGTGGAGCCGCGGCCCGGCTCGCTCTGCGCGTGGATCTCACCGCCGAGCAGCTGCGCGATCTCCCGGGAGATGGACAGGCCGAGACCGGTGCCGCCGTACTTGCGGCTGGTCGTGCCGTCCGCCTGCTTGAACGCCTCGAAGATCACCCGCATCTTGCTGGCCGCGATGCCGATGCCCGTGTCCGTCACCGAGAACGCGATCAGCTCGGCGTCCGGATCGGTCAGCGCCCCGGCCTCCAGCAGCTGCTCCCTGATGGACTGCGGCACACCCGCGCCGGCGGGCCGGATCACCAGCTCCACGGAGCCGGAGTCGGTGAACTTCACCGCGTTCGACAGCAGGTTGCGCAGCACCTGCAGCAGCCGCTGCTCGTCGGTGTGCAGGGTGGCCGGCAGCTCCGGGGAGACCCGTACGGACAGGTCCAGGCCCTTCTCCGCGGTCAGCGGCCGGAAGGTGGCCTCCACGTAGTCCACGAGCTGGACGAGCGCGATGCGCGTCGGGGAGACGTCCATCTTGCCCGCCTCGACCTTCGACAGGTCGAGGATGTCGTTGATCAGCTGCAGCAGGTCGGAACCGGCGCCGTGGATGGTCTCGGCGAACTCGACCTGCTTCGGGGAGAGGTTGCCGTCGGCGTTGTCGGCGAGCAACTTGGCGAGGATGAGCAGGGAGTTGAGCGGCGTGCGCAGCTCGTGCGACATGTTGGCGAGGAACTCGCTCTTGTAGCGCATCGACACCGCGAGCTGCTCGGCACGCTCCTCCAGGACCTGCCTGGCCTCCTCGATCTCGGTGTTCTTCACCTCGATGTCCCGGTTCTGCCGGGCCAGCAGCTCGGCCTTCTCCTCCAGCTCCGCGTTGGAGGCCTGCAGCGCCTTCTGCCGGTTCTCCAGCTCGGCCGACCGCTCGCGCAGCTGCTCGGTCAGCTCCTGCGACTGCTTCAGCAGCTGCTCGGTCTTGGTGTTGACCGAGATGGTGTTGACGCTGGTCGCGATCATCTCGGCGATCTGGTTGAGGAAGTCCTTCTGGATCTGCGTGAACGGGGTGAAGGACGCCAGCTCGATCACGCCGAGCACCTTGCCCTCGAACAGCACCGGCAGCACGATCACCTGCGCGGGCGGGGCCTCGCCGAGACCGGAGGAGATCTTCAGGTAGCCGCTGGGCGCCCGCTCCACCAGGATCGTGCGCTTCTCCTGGGCGGCCGTGCCGATCAGCCCCTCACCGGGCCGGAACGACGTCGGCATGGAACCCATCGAGTAGCCGTACGCGCCGAGCATCCGCAGCTCGTAACGGTCCTCCTCGTCGCCGGCGAGGTCCTGGCCGTCCATGACCGGCATCGTCACGAAGAACGCGCCGTGCTGCGCGGAGACCACCGGGGTCAGCTCGCTCATGATGAGCGAGGCCACGTCCTCCAGGTCCCGGCGGCCCTGCATCAGCGCGGAGATGCGGGCGAGGTTGCCCTTGAGCCAGTCCTGCTCCTTGTTGGCGATCGTGGTGTCGCGCAGGTTGGCGATCATCTTGTTGATGTAGTCCTGCAGTTCCTGGATCTCGCCTGACGCGTCCACGTCGATCTTCAGGTTCAGGTCACCGCGGGTCACCGCGGTCGCCACGCGCGCGATGGCGCGCACCTGCCGGGTCAGGTTCCCGGCCATCTCGTTCACCGACTCGGTCAGGTCCCGCCAGGTGCCGTCAACGTCACGCACGCGTGCCTGACCGCCGAGCTGCCCCTCGGTGCCCACCTCTCGGGCCACCCGGGTGACCTCCTCGGCGAAGCTGGACAGCTGGTCGACCATCGTGTTGATCGTCGTCTTGAGTTCGAGGATCTCGCCACGGGCGTCAATGTCGATCTTCTTGGTCAGGTCACCCTTGGCGATGGCCGTGGTGACCATGGCGATGTTGCGCACCTGGCCGGTCAGGTTGGACGCCATGCCGTTCACGGACTCGGTGAGGTCCTTCCACGTGCCGGCCACACCCGGCACATGCGCCTGACCGCCGAGGATGCCGTCCGTGCCCACCTCACGGGCCACCTTGGTGACCTGGTCGGCGAACGAACTCAGCGTCTTCACCATCGTGTTGATGGTGTCGGCGAGCTGCGCCACCTCGCCGCTCGCCTTGATGGTGACCTGACGCGTCAGGTCACCGTTGGCAACGGCCGCGGACACCTGGGAGATGTTCCGCACCTGCATGGTCAGGTTGTTGGCCATCAGGTTCACGTTGTTGCTGAGGTCCTTCCAGATGCCCGTGACACCCGGCACGTGCGCCTGGCCGCCCAGGATGCCCTCGGTGCCCACCTCACGGGCCACCCGGGTCACCTGCTCGGCGAAACTGGACAGCTGATCAACCATGGTGTTGACCGTCGTGACGAGTTCGAGGATCTCGCCCTTCGCGTCAACAGTGATCTTCTTCGACAGGTCGCCCTTGGCGACCGCGGTCGTGACCTCGGCGATGTTGCGCACCTGGATCGTCAGGTTGTTCGCCATGAAGTTCACGGACTGCGTGAGGTCCTTCCAGGTGCCGGAGACACCCTGCACCTCGGCCTGACCGCCGAGGATGCCCTCCGTACCCACCTCACGGGCCACACGCGTGACCTCCTGGGCGAACGACGACAGCTGGTCGACCATCGTGTTCAGGGTGTTCTTCAGCTCCAGGATCTCCCCGCGCGCGTCCACGGTGATCTTCTGGGAGAGGTCACCGCGGGCCACGGCGGTGGCGACCTGGGCGATGTTGCGCACCTGAGCCGTCAGGTTGCCCGCCATGCCGTTCACG
Source organism: Streptomyces sp. NPDC048297 (assembly GCF_043201585.1). Classification (NCBI taxonomy): domain Bacteria; kingdom Bacillati; phylum Actinomycetota; class Actinomycetes; order Kitasatosporales; family Streptomycetaceae; genus Streptomyces; species Streptomyces sp. NPDC048297. Next base: position 6,271 of record NZ_JBICZA010000045.1, on the reverse strand, counting down.
GAGTCCGTCAGGTCCCGCCACACACCGGCCACGCCCGGCACCTGCGCCTGACCGCCGAGACGGCCCTCGGTGCCCACGCCCCGGGCCACCCGGGTCACCTGGTCGGCGAAGGCGGACAGCTGGTCGACCATCGTGTTGATCGTGTTCTTCAGCTCGAGGATCTCGCCGCGCGCGTCGACGTCGATCTTCTGGGAGAGGTCACCGCGCGCCACGGCCGTCGTCACCTGGGCGATCTGCCGCACCTGGGAAGTGAGGTTGCCGGCCATGAAGTTGACGGAGTCCGTCAGCTCCTTCCAGGTGCCCGACACACCGTCCACCCGGGCCTGACCGCCGAGGCGGCCCTCCGTACCCACGTCCCGGGCCATCCTCGTGACCTGGTCCGCGAAGCTCGACAGCTGATCCACCATCGTGTTCACGGTGTTCTTGAGCTGGAGCATCTCACCGGACACGTCCACGGTGACCTTCTGCGACAGGTCGCCGTTGGCCACCGCCGTCGTCACCTGGGCGATGTTGCGCACCTGCCCGGTGAGGTTGCGGAACGCGGTGTTGACGGAGTCCGTCAGGTCCTTCCATGTACCGGCCGCTCCCGGCACCTGGGCCTGACCGCCCAGCTCACCCTCGACGCCGATCTCCCGGGCGACCCGGGTCACCTCGGCACCGAACGCCGACAGCTGGTCCACCATCGTGTTGACGGTGTTCTTCAGCTCCAGCATCTCGCCGGCCACGTCCACGGTGACCTTCTGCGACAGGTCGCCGCTCGCCACGGCGGTCGTCACCGCGGCGATGTCCCGCACCTGCGTCGTCAGGTTCCGGAACACCGTGTTGACGGAATCGGTGAGGTCCTTCCAGGTTCCGGCGACACCGGGCACGGTCGCCTGACCGCCCAGCCGGCCCCCGGCACCGACCTCGTTGGCCACCCGCGTGACCTCGTCCGCGAAGATCCGCAGCGTCTCGGTCATCTGGTTGATCGTGTCCGCGAGCTGCGCGACCTCGCCCCGCGCCGGAACGGTCACCTTCTGCGACAGGTCACCGTTGGCCACCGCGGTGGTGACCTGGGCGATGCCCCGCACCTGGGCCGTCAGGTTGCCGGCCATCAGGTTCACCGAGTCGGTGAGTTCCTTCCAGGTGCCGTCGACTCCCGGAACGTGCGCCTGACCGCCGAGGATGCCGTCCGTGCCGACCTCGCGCGCGACCCGCGTCACCTCGGAGGAGAACGCGGAGAGCTGGTCGACCATCGTGTTGACGGTGTTCTTCAACTCCAGCATCTCACCGGCCACATGGACGGTGACCTTCCGCGACAGGTCACCCTTGGCCACCGCCGTCGTCACCAGCGCGATGTCCCGCACCTGGGCGGTCAGCCGGGACGCCATCGTGTTGACGGAGTCCGTGAGGTCCTTCCACGAGCCGGACAGACCGCGCACCCGGGCCTGACCGCCGAGCTTGCCCTCCGTGCCGACCTCGCTGGCCACCCGCGTGACCTCGTCGGTGAACGTGGACAGCTGGTCGACCAGGTTGTTGACGGTACGGCCGACCTTCAGGAACTCGCCCCGCAGCGGATGCCCCGTCCCGTCCGGCGCCTGCGTGCGCAGGTCCATGCGCGGCGACAGATCGCCCTCGGCCACCGCCGTCAGCACCCGGCTGACCTCGGAGACGGGCCATACGAGATCGTCGACCAGCGCGTTGGAGTGGTCGATCGCGGTCGCCCAGGAGCCCTCGCAGGCGCCCGTCTCCAGCCGCTCCGTCAGCTTGCCCTCACGCCCGACCATGCGACGCACCCGCGACAGCTCACCGGTCAGGTGCATGTTCCGGTCGGCCACCTCGTTGAAGACCGCGGCGATCTCCGACATCACGCCGTCCCCGGACACCGTGAGCCGCTTGCGGAAGTTCCCGTCGCGCATCGACACGAGCGCCGCCAGCAGCCGGTTCAGGGCAGCCGTGTCCACGGCGGTGGTGCCGCCGTTCCTGCCCAGGGACGGTCCGCCTTTCGCGCGCGTCTTCGTGCCCCGCGTCGCTCCGCCAGACTCCACTGTGTCCCTCCCGGAGGGGTAGACCATCACTGCCGTGCTCGGCCGCGTCGACCCGGCGTGCCGCTTCCGGCATACCGGTTACTTCCGTGTACTCATTACTGCTCGGTATCTGTGCCGGACGAGATCCGGCCACACCAGGACCTGCTGCCCGCCGTACACGGAACACACGCGGCCTGACCGGACCTTCACCAGAAGCTTGCCCAGTGTTTCACCCTGTCCGAACCAGGCCATAACAGTTCGGCAGCTTCGCACATCGTCCGCACACCCTGGGGGGTAAACACGGGCGACCGGCATCCGCTCGGACGGTGAAGGTAAGTAACCTTGCATACGGCTGTCCAGCCGCACCGGTCCGACCGGCCTGTGCGGTGGCACCAGAAGGAAGCGGGCATCGGAGGGGCGACCGCAGACCATGACCACCGGACTGATCCCGGGGGGACACCCCCCGGAGCCACGGCCGACGGGCGAGCGGATGCCGCAGCAGCGGCACGAGCCGGACGGCCGACCAGCCCTGCACGTCGACGACAGGCCGAGGAGTTCTGTGATCACCGCGCGCGCGGCCGCCAGCTTCGAGCCCGTCGGGCGATCCGTCGCGACCGCCCGCTCCTTCGTCCGCGACACCCTCCAGGGCTGGGGCTTCGCCGACATCGTCGACGACGCCGTGGTGCTCACCAGCGAACTGGTGACCAACGCCGTGGTCCACGCGGGCACCCAGGCCGAAGTGCTGTGCCTGCGCGCCGAGGACGGCGTGCGCATCGAGGTGTCCGACCGCTACCCCGAGCGCGAGGTCCCGCTCCAGAGCGCCCACGCCGCCATGAGCAACCTCGACCGCGAGGGCGGCCGCGGCCTCCAGCTGTGCGCGGCCCTGGCCACCCGCTGGGGCGTCGACTACACGCCCACCCACAAGAACGTCTGGTTCCAGCTGGACCTGCCCGAGCGCCCGGTCGGCACCCGCGCCGCCGGCCCCGCCCTGCCCGCCGAGCTGCTGCCGCTCGCCGACAGCCGGGTCCGCGTCGCGGTCCTCCAGATCGACCGGAAGGGCGCCATCGGCTCCTGGAACGAGGACGCGGAGCACCTGTTCGGCTACGCCCCGGACGACGTCATCGGCCGGCCCCTCACCGACCTCGCGGCCTGGCCGCACACCCCCGGCACCGCCACCGGCATCGCCGAGGCCCTGCGGCTGTCCCGCTGGGAGGGCAGCTACGGCATCCGCGGCTCCGACGGCCGGGTCGCCCGCGTGTACGCCTCCCACCTCAGGGTCCGCGACACCGGCGGCGAACCCTCCACCGTCTGTCTCCTGGTACGCGACCACGAACGCGCCGTCCTGCAGACACCGCAGCGCGTCCACACCAGCGACCAGGGCACCGGCTCCGACGGCCAGAACACCGACCCGTTCGAGGTGTTCATCGGCTCCCCCGCCCCCGACGACCTCGACGGCCTCCTGCAGCGCACGGTGGAGCGCGCCCGCGACATGCTCGACGGCGACTCCGCGTTCCTGCTGCTGGCCACCGACGACGAGACCGAGCTGGAGGTCCGCGCCTCCACCGGCCTGCCCTCCGCCCGCCAGCGCTTCGCCCGCGTCCCCGTCGAGGCAGGGCCCGGCCGCTACGGCTCCGCGCGCATGCCCGCCGTCCACGACGACCTCGACGCCGTCCCCGGCGCCGTCCCCCTCCTGTCCGGCACGGGCATGCGCTCGGTCGTCACGGTCCCGCTGAAGGTCGAGGGCCGCCTCACCGGCTCCCTCGGCGTCGCGGCCGAGGCGCCCACCCGGTACTCGAACGAGGAGGCGCTGCGCCTCCAGTTCGCCGCCGACCGCATCGCCCTGGCCGTCGAGTCGGCCCGCCTGGGCGAGCTGGAGCGGCTGCGCCGGGGCTCCCTCAGCTTCCTCGTCGAGGCGTCCGACCTGCTGGCCGGCACCCTGGACCGCGATCAGACCCTGGCCCTGATGGCCCAGATGACGGTCCCGACCCTGGCCACCTGGTGCGCCGTCTACACGATCGCCGACCAGGCCTCGGAACCGTATCTGTCGTACGTCCTGCACGAGGACGAGGAACTCATCGACGGCATCAAGTCGTTGCTGTCGAAGGTTCCGCCGCCCGACCCGGTGCCGACGCCCGGCGCCCGCGTCTGGACCGTCCCCGGCGAGGTCGCCCACCAGGCGGCCCTGCGCACCTCGATGCGCAGCCTCGGCCTGGCCGGCCCCACCCACCAGATCGCCCCGGGCATCGGCCCGACCCTCGCCACGGCCTCCGCGGTCGGCGGCGAGACGGTCGTCCTGCCGCTCGTCGCCCGCAACCGCGTCATCGGCATGCTGACCCTCGGCAAGCCCACGGACGAACACTTCCGCCAGGAGATCCTGGAACTGGCCGAGGACCTGTCCCGCCGGGCCGCCCTCGCCCTCGACAACGCCCGCCTGTACTCGGAGCGCACGGCCATCAGCCAGTCCCTCCAGCGCAGCCTCCTGCCGCCCGGCCTGCCGAACATCGACGGCGTCGAGGTCGAGGTCATCTACCGCGCGGCCGGCGAGGGCAACGAGGTCGGCGGCGACTTCTACGACCTCTTCCCCATCGGCAACGGCGCGTACGGCTTCGCCATCGGCGACGTCTGCGGCACCGGACCCAACGCCGCGGCCGTGACGGGCCTGGCCCGGCACGCCCTGCGCCTGCTGGCCCGCGAGGGCCTGAGCGGCCCCGCCGTCCTGGAGCGCCTGAACTCCGCGATCCTCGACGAGGGCGACCGCAGCCGCTTCCTGACCCTGCTGTACGGCGAGTTGCGGCCCCAGGAGGACGGCAGCGCCGAACTGAAGGTCGTCTGCGCCGGCCATCCGCTCCCGCTGCGCCTGCGCCAGGACGGCACGGTGGCCGCGGCGGCCGAACCACAGCCGCTGCTCGGCGTCATCGAGGACCTGGAGCTGTACGAGGAGACGGTCACCCTCGACCCCGGTGACGTCCTGCTCTGCGTCACCGACGGCGTCACCGAACGCCGCGAGGGCACACGCATGTTGGGCGACGACGGCCTCGCCGACGTCCTCACCACCTGCACGGGCCTCACCGCGGGCGCGGTCGCGGCCCGCATCATGCGCGCGGTGGAGCGCTTCGCGTCCGACGCCCCGTCCGACGACATGGCCATTCTGGCCATGCGGGTCCCGGGTCTCCAGCAGGACTGAGCCCCGGGGAGCATGCGAAAAGGCCCCGCCCTATGGGCGAGGCCTTTTTCCTTGAGCCCCCAAACGGAATCGAACCGTTGACCTTCTCCTTACCATGGAGACGCTCTACCGACTGAGCTATAGGGGCCTGTCACGTGCGAGGTTTCCCTCGCGGCAACAAAAAGATCGTACCCTGAACGGGCCGGACTTCCAAAACCCGTTCGGCCTCGATCAGAAGGCGGGCTGAAGCAGTCCCCCGAGCGCATTGCAGGCGGAGACTATCCGCTGCATCTCCCGCTTCGTCAGGGCCGCGTCCACGGGAAGCGCCAGCGTCTCGTCGGCGGCCAGCTCGGTCTCCGGCAGCGTCACACAGCGCCGGAACTCGGGCAGCCGGTGCACAGGCGTCTTCACGGGCACCCGGCAGTCGACTCCCCTGGACCGCAGGGCCCGTGCGAAGGCGTCGCGGTCCGGCCGCCCGTTGCCGGGCACCCGCACCACGTACTGCTGATAGGTGTGCCCGTCACCGCCGTCCGGCGTCCGCACACCCTTGAGCTTGGCATCGAGGTACGCCGCCCGCTCCCTGCGCTGGGCTATCTCGTCGTGCGGCGCCTCGGACTCGCCCTGCTCCAGCACCAGCAGGCCGTGCCGCTGCCCGATCTCGTGCAACCGTCCGATGCCGGCCCGCCGTCCGAAGCGGTGCACGGCAACGACCGCCGCGGTACGAGGCGTTACGGCCTCCTCCACGGCTGCCGCGTCCAGGCAGTACGTGAGCGGGTCTATGTCGGCGAACACCGGAAGCGCACCCGCCAGGGTCACGGCCTCGGCGACCTCGACGTTCCCGAAGGCCGGCACGACGACCTCGTCACCGACTCCGACGCCGGCGGCCCTGAGCATTGCAGCAGTACCCATGTGAAGGATGCTGAGCGCGCAACGTGAACGTGAAGTTACGCAAACCAAAAAAGGGTCGGACCCTGAACCGAAGTTCGGGGTCCGACCCTTTCAATAATAGTTCGGCGGCGTCCTACTCTCCCACAGGGTCCCCCCTGCAGTACCATCGGCGCTGTGAGGCTTAGCTTCCGGGTTCGGAATGTAACCGGGCGTT
>NZ_JBICZA010000044.1:41850-53013 GCF_043201585.1 Streptomyces sp. NPDC048297 | reverse complement strand
GGGGGGGGGGGCGGGGGGGCGGGGGGGGCGGGGGGGGGGGGGGGGGGGGGGGGGGGGGGGGGGGGGGGGGGGGGGGGGGGGGGGGCCGCCCCGGCCGCGGCTCGGCAACGGCAGTATCGCCGGCGCCCCCACCAACATGCTTGCCCAATAGGCACGTTGTTCCGCCGACTCCGGTGACTCACACCAACCCCGGTGCCAGCGCGCGTAGTCCTGGTACTGCAGCGGGAGCGGCGGGAGTGTCGCGCTGCCGTGCCGCAGGTAGGCGTCGTAGGCCGCCACCAGATCGTGCAGGAAGACGTTGAACGCCCAGGCGTCGTGCACGGAGTGGTGCTCGGTGTGGACGAGGAGATGCTCGTCCGCGCCCGTCCGGATCAGCAGCCAGCGGACGAGGCGGTCGCTGCGTACGTCGAACGGCTCGCGCACGGCCTCGCGGACACAGTCGGCGACCCGCGCGTCGCGTTCGGCCGGGTCGAGGGCGGTGAGGTCGACCACCGGCACATCGACCCGCCACGGCGGTACGACGCTCATCTCGAGCCCCGAGTCTCCGAGGGTGAGCCTCGACCGGAGCACATCGTGCCTGCGGACGATCTCGGTCAGACTGGCGTTCAGAGCCGTGCGGTCCATGGTGCCGGCCAGCCGGAGCACGCACTGACCGTTGTACGCGACGGATTCCGCGGCGCTCCCCTGGGCGAACCAGATCCGCTCCTGCGCATGGGAGACGGCCGGGGGAACGTGCGCCGGCAGCGGAGAAGGCGCGTGTCCGGCGTGTCCAGTGCGTCCGGCGCGGCCGGTGGCGTCCGCCAGCTCCGCCGCGATGGCGGCCACGGTCCCGCCGCGCAGCACCGCGCTCACCGGGAGGCTCCGGCCGAGCACCTCTGTGACGCGTGCGGCCAGTTGTACAGCCGTGAGCGAGTTGCATCCCCAGTCGAACAGCGACTCGTGCGCCCCGATGCCCGTCACTCCGAGCAGTTCGGCGGCGATGTCGCCGATGATCCGTTCGAGAGATTCCGTGGATGCGGATGCGGATGCGGATATGGATCTGGATATGGATGCGGATGCCGTCTCCGTGATCGGAGTGTCCCGCGGTGGCGGAGCGGAGGGCAGGCGCGATCGGTCGATCTTGCCGTTGGGGCGCAGCGGCCACTGGGTGACGATCACGATCCGGTCGGGTACCAGATGGCCGGGCAGCACGCGCGCCGACCGTTCACGAAGGTCGGCGCCGGTCATCGCGCACCCGGGGGACAGGCGAACGTAGCCGGTCAGACGGGTCTGGTCCGCGACCACCACCGCGTCGCGGACGCCGTCGAGCAGGGCCAACGTGTGCTCGATCTCCGCGGGTTCGACGCGAAAGCCGCGGACCTTGACCTGGTCGTCCGTCCGGCCCAGGAACTCGATCGTGCCGTCAGGACGGTGGCGTCCCAGGTCCCCGGTCCGGTACAGACGGCCGCCCGACGTCGAGAGGTCGGGCAGAAACCTTTCTGCGGTCAGGTCGGGGCGACCGAGATAGCCACGCGCCACACCGGCGCCCCCGATCAGGATCTCCCCGGCGACGCCGTCCGGCACACGGTTCAGCTTCTCGTCGACGATCGTCACCGTGGTCCCCGCGAGCGGCCTGCCGATGGGGACGACGGCGTCGTCCGTCTCGTCGGGAGCGACGGTGTGCATCGTCGCGCACACCGTGGTCTCCGTCGGGCCGTACCCGTTGACCAGTTGCACCTTCCCGGCCCAGAGCCGGGCGGTGGCCGGGAGGCAGACGTCACCGCTGCTGACCAGGACACGCAGGGACGGCAGAGCGGACGGGGTCATCATGCGGACCACCACCGCCGGCAGACAGGTGTGCGTGATCCGCAGACGGCCCAGAAACTCCTGTACGGGCGTGCTCACTAGGTCATGCGCGTCCACGATCTCGAGTCGGCCTCCGCTGCCGATCGCCATGGCCCACTCGAAGATCATCGAGTCGAAGTAGGGGCTGCAGAACTGGAGTACGACCGCCGAGCCGTCCATCGCGGCCAGTTCGGCCCGCTGGGCCGCGATCAGGTTGGTGAGGCCGCGATGCTCCACGACGACCAGTTTCGGCTCGCCCGTCGACCCGGACGTGCGGATGGCGTAGGCCACGTCGCCCGGCCGCAGCGGGTGTCCGACGCGCGGAGCGCTGTCGTCCGGCGGTGTGTCCAGGTCGAGCGTGTCGACCTCGACGTACCGGGACCCGGGTGGCAGGGCCGGGCCGGCGGCGCTGGTGAGACACAGCGGTGAGCCCGTCCGTGCGATCATCCCGTCCCGCCACGGAGCGGGCCATCCCGGATCGACGGGCAGAAATCCGGCCCTCAGCTTCCACAGGGCCACAGCCGTCTCGAAGAACAGGACACCCCGGTCGAGGACGACAGGGACGACCTGTCCCGGCTCGACACCCCGCAGCCGCAGCAAGTGGGCGAGTCGCGTCGTACGGGAGTTCAGTGACTGATAAGTGACGGTCCGCTCCGCGTGCGCCAGTGCCACGTGATCGGGCCGCGTCGCGGCCCAGTCGTCCAGCAGCTCGAGGAAGGATCGCGCGGGCGGATCCGCCGCGGCCTGTGCCGCTGGCGTGTCACCTGCAGGTTTGCCATCCGTCACGGGGAGGGAGACGGACGCCCAGGGAAGGTCGCGGCGCAGGGCCGGCACCAGGTCCGCGAACTCGGTGCCTGTGGGAACGTGGGACTCGATCACCGCTTCAAGATAGGCTTCGTATACGGAAATTGGCCAGATCCTTGCGGTCCCGGCGTACCTGGACCGAACGCGAAGCGGCCCCGGGGGAAGTCCCCCGGGGCCGTCGCTGTGTGGTCGTCAGCCCTTGAGCCGCTGGTACGCCGGCAGGGTGAGGAAGTCGGCGTAGTCCTCGTCGAGGGACACCTGGAGCAGCAGGTCGTGCGCCTCCTGCCAGTGGCCGGCGGCGAAGGCCTCCTCGCCGATCTCCTTGCGGATGGCGTCCAGTTCCTCGGCGGCGACCTTGCGGGCCAGTTCGGGCGTGGCCTTCTCGCCGTTCTCGAACTCGACACCCGCGTTGATCCACTGCCAGATCTGCGAGCGGGAGATCTCGGCGGTGGCCGCGTCCTCCATCAGGTTGAAGATGGCGACCGCGCCGAGTCCGCGCAGCCAGGCCTCGATGTAACGGATGCCGACCTGCACGGCGTTGACGAGACCGGCGTACGTCGGCTTCGCGTCGAGCGAGTCGATCGCGATCAGGTCGGCCGCCTCGACGTGGACGTCCTCGCGCAGCCGGTCCTTCTGGTTCGGCTTGTCGCCGAGGACCTTGTCGAAGGACTCCATGGCGATCGGGACCAGGTCGGGGTGGGCGACCCAGGAGCCGTCGAAGCCGTCGTTCGCCTCGCGGTCCTTGTCGGCGCGGACCTTCTCGAAGGCCACCTTGTTGACCTCGGCGTCGCGGCGGGACGGGATGAACGCCGCCATGCCGCCGATCGCGTGCGCACCGCGCTTGTGGCAGGTGCGGACGAGGAGTTCGGTGTAGGCCCGCATGAACGGGGCGGTCATCGTGACGGCGTTGCGGTCCGGCAGGACGAACTTCGTGCCGCCGTCACGGAAGTTCTTGACGATGGAGAACAGGTAGTCCCAGCGGCCCGCGTTCAACCCCGAGGCGTGGTCGCGGAGTTCGTAGAGGATCTCCTCCATCTCGTACGCGGCCGTGATCGTCTCGATCAGCACGGTGGCGCGGACGGTGCCCTGCGGGATGCCGACGTACGTCTGCGCGAAGACGAACACGTCGTTCCACAGGCGGGCTTCGAGGTGCGACTCGGTCTTCGGCAGGTAGAAGTACGGGCCCTTGCCGAGGTCCAGCAGGCGCTGGGCGTTGTGGAAGAAGTACAGGCCGAAGTCGACCAGGGCGCCGGGGACCGGCTTGCCGTCGGCATCGACGAGGTGGCGCTCGTCGAGGTGCCAGCCGCGCGGGCGCATGACGACCGTCGCCAGCTCCTCGTCCGGGCGCAGTGCGTACGACTTGCCGCTGCGCTCGTCCGTGAAGTCGATGGCGCGGGTGTAGGCGCCGATCAGGTTGAGCTGACCGAGGACCACGTTCTCCCAGGTGGGTGCGGAGGCGTCCTCGAAGTCGGCGAGCCAGACCTTCGCGCCCGAGTTGAGGGCGTTGATGGTCATCTTGCGGTCGGTGGGGCCGGTGATCTCGACGCGGCGGTCGTCCAGCGCGGCGGGAGCCGGGGCGACCTTCCAGGAGTCGTCCGCGCGGACGGCGGCCGTCTCCGGGAGGAAGTCGAGCGTGGAGGTGCGGGCGATCTCGGCGCGGCGCTCGGCCCGGCGGGCGAGGAGTTCGTCACGGCGCGGGGTGAACCGCCGGTGCAGCTCCGCCACGAAGGCGAGCGCGGCGTCCGTGAGGACCTCTTCCTGCCGGGGCAGGGGCTCGGCGTCGACGATGGCCAGCGGGGACGGCGCTGGTGCGGACATGAGCTGTCACTTCCTTCAGCGGTGGCACGCGGTGCCAAGTGGCACGAAACAGGACAGACGGCGCCGACTGTGCGGTCCAGCGCTTCTGAACAGTGGATACTAGTTTCCTCATCGTGGAATTTCAATGGTCTGTTGACGTCGAGATTCTCTGGGTCGAGGCAAGGTGGCGCCGGGTGCCACCCCCTCACTCAAGGTGGCGCAGGTCGGCCTCGGTGTCGATGTCGTAGGCCTCGGCGATGTCCGCGCACTCGACGAGCCTGATCGCGTCGGCGTGTTCGCGCAGGTAGGCGCGCGCACCGCGGTCCCCGGTGGCGGTCGCCGCGATGCCCGGCCAGTGCGCCGCGCCGAAGAGGACCGGATGCCCGCGCTCGCCGTCGTAGGCGGCCGAGACCAGCGAGCCCTCGCCCTCGTACGCACGCAGCACCCGGGCGACCGCCTCCGGCCCGATGCCGGGCTGGTCGACCAGGCTCACCAGGGCCGCGCGCGCCCCCGTGCCGGCGAGCGAGCCGAGCCCGGCGCGCAGCGAGGAGCCCATGCCCTCGGCCCAGTCGGGGTTCTCGACCACCACGCAGCCGCCGAGGTCCGCCCGCGCGCAGACCTCCTGCGCCCGCGCTCCCAGCACGACGTGGATCCGTCCGCACCCGGCGGCGCGCAGTACGCCGACCGCGTGCTCGACCAGTGGCCGTCCCCGGTGCTCCAGCAGCGCCTTGGGCCGGCCGCCGAGCCGCCGGCCCCCGCCGGCCGCGAGCAGCAGCCCGGCGACGTCCGCGCGGGTGTCCCGAAGGCCCTCGTGGTCCCGGTAATCCTCGCGGTCCCGGTGGTCCCGGTGGTCCCGGTGGTCCCGGTGGTCCTGGTAATCCTCGTGGTCCTGGTGGTCCGTCACGCGTCCTGCATACCTGACGCGGGCGTCGATGACCGGTTTCCCGGAGTTGTCCCGTGGGCTGAATTTCGGTCCGCGTGGTGGCGCTCGCGCACGCGGTGGCGTTAACTGACCCGCGCACGGGGACGTGCGTGGGGGAGGGGCGCGTTGCGGAGAGTGGAGCAGAGGTCGGTGGCCGGCAGTGACGAGGACCCGAGAGTGGCCGAACTGCGGACCGCGGTCTCCCGCCTGCGCCGGGAACTGGCCGCCCTGCCCTCCGAGTTCCCCGACCGCGCCATAGCCGAGGACGAACTGGCCGCCCTCGCCGCGATGGCCTCCGGCGGCTCCCCGGAAACCCCCCGCCTGCGCGGCTCCCTTCTCCTGATCGCGGGCGCGATCGGCTCCGTCGGCGCACTGTCCCAGGGTCTGTCGGACGTCCGGCAAGCAGTGGACCTCTTCGGACGAACACCGGGCCCCTGAAACCACCGCCCACGGACGCGCGACCGCCTACGGGGCAAGCCGTGGCGCACAGGTGAGGCGCCGAGTGTTCTTGGAGGCGCCGGGCGCGGGGTGCCACCCAGGGGGGCGGGGCTGTGCCGGTGTGCGGTTCTGCCGGCTGGGGCGCGAGCATCCGCGGCGCACGGCACGGGTGAAGCGCCGAGAGCGTGAAGGCGCGGGGCGACTGGTGCCACCCGGGGGGCGTGGGGCTGTGCCGGGTGGGGCGCGACGATCCGCGGCACACGGGTGGGGCGCCGAAATTCTTGGAGGTACCGGGCGCGGGGTGCCACCCAGGGGGCGCGGGCTGTGCTGGTGCGCGGTTCTGCCGGGTGGGGCGCGACCATCCGCGGCACACCGGTGAGGCGCCGAGAACGTGAAGGCGCCGGGCGGCTGGTGCCACCCAGGGGGCGTGGGGCTGTGCCGGTGTGCGGCTCTGCAGGGTGGGGCATGACCATCCGCGGCGCATCGGTGAGGCGCCGAGTTCTTGAAGGCGCCGGGCGACTGGTCCCACTCAAGGGGCGCGGGGAACTGCGCGACCAGCCACAGCACACCCGCACTCGCCAACGACGAGCCGCCCCACCCCCGGGCCCCCAGACCTACGCACTGGCCAACGTCGAGCCACCCCCACCCCCGGGCGCCCGGAACTACGCACCCGCACTGGCCAACGTCGAGCCACCCCACCCCCGGGCGCCCAGACCTACGCACTCGCCAACGCCGAGCCCCCCACCCCCGGGCCCCCAGACCTACGCCCCCGAGTTGGCCAGCGTCTGGGACAGCTCCGCCGCGACCCCCTGCAGCACCGGCACGATCTTGTCCGTCGCCGCCTCCGTGACCCGCCCCGCGGGCCCGGAGATCGAGATCGCCGCCGCCGTGGGCGAGTCCGGCACGGACACCGCGAGGCACCGCACCCCGATCTCCTGCTCGTTGTCGTCCACGGCGTACCCGAGCCGCCGTACGTCCTCCAGCGCCGCGAGGAACCCCTCCGGCGTGGTGATCGTCTTCTCCGTCGCGGCCGGCATCCCGGTACGGGCCAGCAGCGCCCGCACCTCGTCGTCCGGCACGCTCGCCAGCAGCGCCTTGCCCACCCCGGTGGAGTGCGGCAGCACACGCCGGCCCACCTCGGTGAACATCCGCATCGAGTGCTTCGACGGAACCTGCGCCACGTACACGATCTCGTCGCCGTCCAGCAGCGCCATGTTCGCCGTCTCGCCGGTCTCCTCCACCAGGCGGGCCAGGTACGGCCGCGCCCAGGTACCGAGCAGCCGGGAGGCGGACTCGCCGAGCCGGATCAGCCGCGGCCCGAGCGCGTACCGGCGGTTCGGCTGCTGCCGTACATACCCGCACGCCACCAGCGTGCGCATCAGCCGGTGGATGGTGGGCAGCGGCAGCCCGCTGGTGGCGGACAGCTCGCTCAGGCCGACCTCCCCGCCCGCGTCAGCCATCCGTTCCAGCAGATCGAAGGCACGCTCCAGGGACTGGACACCGCCGCTGGCGGCGGGCTTGGCGGAGTCGGTGGTGCTGGCGCTGGACGTCGGCACGGGGCGTTCCTTTCGGGACTGACAGGAAGAGCAGAAGCCTACCCGGCAGTCGGTTGACTCCCTGCTTGTACGTAGCTACGTTCTGCTTGTCGGAATTCTAATTCCACTTTGTGGAAAGGTCCAGAGTGGACGCATGCGACGCCCTGTCCAGAAGTGTGCCCCTTGACGACGGGGAACCGGGAGTGAAGACTCCTTCAACAGAACGTTGAATTCCGTTACATGGGCGTACATCCTCATTACTGGATGCAAAACGGTGCAAAACGGCATAGAGAGGGGTTCGGGTGTCCGACGCTGAACTGGTGCTGCGTTCGACGCGTGTCATCACTCCGGAGGGGACGCGGGCCGCCTCGGTCGCCGTCTCCGGCGGCAAGATCACGGCCGTACTGCCGTACGACGCCGAAGTCCCGGCCCCCGCGCGCCTGGAGGACCTCGGCGACCACGTCCTGCTGCCCGGCCTGGTCGACACCCACGTGCACGTCAACGACCCCGGCCGCACCGAGTGGGAGGGCTTCTGGACCGCCACGCGCGCGGCGGCGGCCGGCGGCATCACCACCCTCGTCGACATGCCCCTCAACTCCCTGCCGCCGACCACCACGGTCGAGAACCTGCGGGTGAAGCGCGCGGTCGCCGCCGACAAGGCGCACATCGACGTCGGCTTCTGGGGCGGCGCCCTGCCTGACAACGTCAAGGACCTGCGCCCGCTGCACGACGCCGGGGTCTTCGGCTTCAAGGCGTTCCTGTCCCCGTCCGGCGTGGACGAGTTCCCGCACCTCGACCAGGAGCGGCTCGCCCAGTCCCTCGCGGAGATCGCCGGCTTCGAGGGCCTGCTGATCGTGCACGCGGAGGACCCGCACCACCTGGCCGCGGCCCCCCAGCAGGGCGGCCCCAAGTACGCCGACTTCCTCGCCTCCCGGCCGCGCGACGCCGAGGACACGGCCATCGCGAGCCTCATCGCGCAGGCCCGGCGCCTGAACGCGCGCGTGCACATCCTCCACCTGTCCTCCAGCGACGCGCTGCCGCTCATCGCCGCCGCCCGCGCCGAGGGCGTCCGCGTCACCGTGGAGACCTGCCCGCACTACCTCACCCTGACCGCCGAGGAAGTCCCCGACGGCGCAAGCGAGTTCAAGTGCTGCCCGCCCATCCGCGAGGCCGCCAACCAGGACCTGCTGTGGCAGGCCCTCGCCGACGGCACCATCGACTGCGTGGTCACCGACCACTCGCCCTCCACGGCCGACCTGAAGACCGACGACTTCGCCACCGCGTGGGGCGGCATCTCGGGCCTCCAGCTCAGCCTGCCCGCCGTCTGGACCGAGGCGCGCAAGCGCGGCCACAGCCTTGAGGACGTCGTCCGCTGGATGTCCACGCAGACGGCCGCCCTGGTCGGCCTGCGCGACAAGGGCGCCATCGAGGCCGGCCGCGACGCCGACTTCGCCGTCCTCGCCCCCGACGAGACCTTCACCGTCGACCCGGCCGGCCTCCAGCACCGCAACCGGGTCACCGCGTACGCCGGCAAGACCCTGTACGGCGTCGTGAAGTCCACCTGGCTGCGCGGCGAACGCATCGTCGCGGACGGCGAGTTCACCGAGCCGAAGGGCACGCTCCTCTCCCGCCCCCGGTAAGCCACCCTCCGCACCCCAACCGGCCGACTCCCGAAAGGAACCCCTGATCACCGTGACGGCGCTGCATCAATCTTCTACGGCTCGCTTCACCGGCGACGCGAACCCCTACGGAGGCGGCGACCCGTACGCGGACTACCGCACCGCCGACTTCCCCTTCACCCAGTACGCCAACCTCGCCGACCGGCAGCTCGGCGCCGGTGTCATCGCCGCCAACGACGAGTTCTTCGCCCAGCGGGAGAACCTGCTGGTGCCCGAGCGCGCCGAGTTCGACCCCGAGCACTTCGGCCACAAGGGCAAGATCATGGACGGCTGGGAGACCCGCCGCCGGCGCGGCGTCTCCGCCGAGCACCCGTGGCCGACGGCCGAGGACCACGACTGGGCGCTGGTCCGCCTCGGCGCTCCCGGCGTCATCCGCGGCGTCGTCGTCGACACGGCCCACTTCCGCGGCAACTACCCGCAGGCGGTGTCGGTCGAGGGCGCGTCCGTACCCGGCTCGCCCTCGCCCGAGGAACTGCTCGGCGACGACGTGAAGTGGACGACGCTGGTCCCGCGCACGGCGGTCGGCGGCCACGCCGCGAACGGCTTCGCCGTCTCCGCCGAGCAGTGCTTCACGCACCTGCGCGTCAAGCAGCACCCCGACGGCGGCATCGCGCGGCTGCGCGTGTACGGCGAGGTCGTGCCCGACCCCGCGTGGCTGTCGGCCCTCGGCACCTTCGACGTGGTCGCCCTGGAGAACGGCGGCCAGGTCGAGGACGCCTCCAACCGCTTCTACTCCCCGGCCACCAACACCATCCAGCCGGGACGCTCCCGCAAGATGGACGACGGCTGGGAGACCCGCCGGCGCCGTGACCAGGGCAACGACTGGATCAGCTACCGGCTCGTCGCCCAGTCCCAGATCCGCGCGATCGAGATCGACACGGCGTACCTCAAGGGCAACAGCGCGGGCTGGGCCTCGGTCTCGGTGAAGGACGGCGAGAGCGGCGAGTGGACCGAGGTCCTCCCGCGCACCCGCCTCCAGCCCGACACCAACCACCGCTTCCTGCTCCCGGCCCCGGCCGTCGGCACGCACGCGCGCGTGGACATCTACCCCGACGGCGGCATCTCCCGCCTGCGCCTGTACGGCTCCCTCACCGAGCAGGGCGCGACCGCCCTGTCCGCCCGCCACCAGGAACTGGGCGCCTGACCTGCCCGCACCCCCACCCGGCGGAGTCCGCCGGGTGGGGAACTCTTTCCTCCGTCTCCCGCGTTGTCCTCGCGTGACCCTTCAGCAAGAGATCGTCGGCAACGCCATGCAGATGGCGGTCGTCAACCTGTACCCCGGCCAGACCGTGTACTGCGAGGCCGGGAAGTTCCTGTTCAAGACGACGAACGTGACCATGGAGACCCGGCTGTCCGGGCCGTCGGGCAACGGCGGCCAGCAGCAGGGAGGCGGCGGGGGCGGCGGCATGGGCGGCATGCTGCGCCAGGCCATGGGCACCGCCATGCAGGTCGGCCAGCGCATGCTGGCCGGCGAGTCGCTGGCGTTCCAGTACTTCAGCGCCCAGGGCGGCGAGGGCACCGTCGGCTTCGCGGGCGTGCTGCCCGGCGAGATGCGCGCCCTGGAACTCGACGGCACGCGCGCGTGGTTCGCGGAGAAGGACGCCTTCGTGGCCGCCGAGTCCACCGTCGAGTTCGGCATCGCCTTCCAGGGCGGACGCACCGGCATGAGCGGCGGCGAGGGCTTCATCCTGGAGAAGTTCACGGGGCGCGGCACGGTGATCATCGCCGGCGCGGGCAACTTCATCGACCTCAACCCCGCCGACTTCGGAGGCCGCATCGAGGTCGACACCGGCTGCGTCGTCGCCTTCGAGGAGGGCATCCAGTACGGCGTCCAGCGCGTCGGCGGCCTCAACCGGCAGGGCATCATGAACGCCGTCTTCGGCGGCGAGGGCCTGTCCCTGGCCACCCTGGAGGGCAACGGCCGGGTGATCCTGCAGTCCCTCACCATCGAAGGCCTCGCCAACGCCCTGAAGAAAGCCCAAGGCGGCGACAAACAGGGCCCGACCGGCGGTCTCTTCTCCACCCACACGGGCTGACCCGCCACCCGGAGACGCGACCTGCCACCCGGAGACGCTGTCCGCCTCGCGGAGGGGCTGACTCGGCACCCGGCGATGCCGATCCGCCGCCTGGAGGCGCCGACCCGTCACCTGGCGACGCGGCTGCG
>NZ_JBICZA010000044.1:0-41751 GCF_043201585.1 Streptomyces sp. NPDC048297 | reverse complement strand
GCCACCCGGAGAGGCTGACCTGCCACCCGGAGACGCTGTCCGCCTCCCGGCGAGGCCGATCCGCCTCGCGGAGGGGCTGACTCGGCACCCGGCGATGCCGATCCGCCGCCTGGAGGCGCCGACCCGTCACCTGGCGACGCGGCTGCGCCACCCGGAGAGGCTGACCTGCCACCCGGAGACGCTGTCCGCCTCCCGGCGAGGCCGATCCGCCTCGCGGAGGGGCTGACTCGGCACCCGGCGACGCTGATCCGCCGCTCCTACATCCGGCGGCGCGGCTGTGCCGTCCGGAGAGGCTGATCTGCCTCCCAGAGAGGATGGCTGGGCACCCGGCGACGCCGATCCGCCGCCAGGAAGCGCCGCCCCCTCATCCGGCGACGCGGCTGTGCCGCCCAGAGAGGCTGACCCGTCAACCGGAGAGGCGGATTCGGCACCCGGCGACGCTGACCCGCCGCCTAAAGGCGCCGACCCGCCACCCCGCGCCGCCGACCCGCCCCCCGTTATGTTCTCCACGGCTCCGCAACGGGGCCGCCGCCCCGCCACCCGTCATCCGCCACTCGTCACCCCCCGCCCCCCGCCGACAGCGCCCCCGGCCGAAACCCCTGGCCGAAGATCGTCCCCGCCGGTACGGTGATCGCGTTCCGTGCGAGCCGCCGATGTCTCCGCACCCTGTCCGTACCTCGTCCGGAGACCGGGAGAGCCGCCCCCATGTCGTCCATCGCCGTACCGGGCGCGGTCGTCGCGCCCGGTCGTGCCTGGCACACCGACCTGCCCGTCCTGCTCGTCGCGGTGTGCTGGGGCGCCAGCTATCTGGCCGCCAAGGACATCACGACCCCCCGCACGGTGCTCGCCGTGCTGGTGCTGCGGTTCGCGCTGGTGCTGCCCGTCCTGGCCGTCGCCGGGCGGCGCTCGCTACGGGCGCTGACGGGCGCGCAGTGGCGCGGCGCCGCCCTGCTGGGGCTGATCCTCAGCGGTGTGTTCCTGCTGGAGACGTACGGCGTCGTGCACACGTCGGCGACGAACGCGGGCCTGATCATCAGCCTCACCATGATCTTCACCCCGCTCGCCGAGGCCGCCGTCACACGCACCCGGCCCACCCCGCCCTTCCTCGGCGCCGCCGCCCTGTCGGTGCTCGGCGTCGTCCTGCTCACCCAGGGCGGCGGTTTCACCCGGCCCTCCGCGGGCGACCTGCTGATGCTGCTCGCCGCCCTGGCCCGCACCCTGCACGTCCTCGCCGTGTCCCGGATCCGTGCCGTCCAGAGCGCGGACGCGCTGCCGCTCACCACGGTCCAGCTCGGCACCGCGGTCGCCGTCTTCGCGCTCCTGTCGGCCGGCACGGGCATCAGCACCGGCGGCACCACGCCCTGGGCGACGGCGGTGGACTTCGGCCCGCGGGAGTGGGCGGGGCTGCTGTTCCTGTCCGCGCTGTGCACGCTGTTCGCGTTCTTCGTACAGATGTGGGCCGTGCGCCGCACCTCCCCGTCCCGGGTCAGCCTGCTGCTCGGCACCGAGCCGCTGTGGGCCGCCGCGGCCGGCATCGCGCTCGGCGGGGAGCGGCTCGGGGCGCTCGGTCTCGCGGGCGGCGCGCTGGTGCTCGCGGGGACCGCGTGGGGCCGGCGGACGGCAGGTTAACTTCCCCGGAAGTCACCGGACTTGACGAGTAAATCTTCAACCTTGTCATTGACATGCCATCATCTACGCGCGTCATCATGGAGGCATGCGAATCCCCCCACGCGTCACACGCATCGGCGCCGCAGCCACTCTCCTGTCCGCCCTCCTCGTGGGCGGCACCGTCTCCGCGACCACGGCGGACGCCGCGGTCACCTCAGTCGGCAGCATCTGCCACAGCAGCCTGCCGTCGCAGGCGTACGACACCCTGCGCCTCATCGACCAGGGCGGCCCCTTCCCGTACTCGCAGGACGGCGTCGTCTTCCAGAACCGTGAGCACGTGCTGCCCAGCCAGTCGACCGGCTACTACCACGAGTACACGGTGAAGACCCCCGGCTCCTCCACGCGCGGTGCCCGCCGCATCGTCACGGGCGAGGAGTACCAGGAGGACTACTACACGTCCGACCACTACGCCACGTTCGACCTGATCGACTTCGGCTGCTGAACCGTCCGCCCGACCCTCGCCCCGCGGCCCCGCCCCACACCGGCCGCGGGGCGAGAGGCGTCAGGGGACGGGCACCAATCGCGCACCCCGCCCGTTGTCCTCGTACCGGGGTGATCCCGGTGGGCCTCGGGGGAGTCCGGAAGGGGAGCGATGGACAGGCGACAGGTGGTCGATCTGGGGGAGTTCGGGGACGCGTTCCGCGAGGATCCCCATCCGGTGTACACGCGGCTGCGCGAGCGGGGCCCCGTGCACCGCGTCCGGCTGCAGGGGGCGGACGCGGGCATGGAGGTCTGGCTGATCGTGGGGTACGAGGA
The DNA here is from genome assembly GCF_043201585.1 of Streptomyces sp. NPDC048297. Taxonomy (NCBI): domain Bacteria; kingdom Bacillati; phylum Actinomycetota; class Actinomycetes; order Kitasatosporales; family Streptomycetaceae; genus Streptomyces; species Streptomyces sp. NPDC048297. The sequence continues at coordinate 39,327 of NZ_JBICZA010000044.1, read as the reverse complement.
GGCGCGCGCGGCCCTCGCCGACCCCCGGCTCGCCAAGGACGTCTCCAGGATCGGCGTGACCTTCCTGGACGAGGAGCTGATCGGCAAACACCTGCTCGCCACCGACCCGCCCCGGCACACCCGTCTGCGGAGCCTCGTCACGCGCGCGTTCACGATGCGCCGGATCGAGCGACTGCGCCCCCGCATCCAGCGGATCACCGACGACCTGCTCGACGAGATGCTGCCCCACGGCCGCGCCGACCTCATCGAGTCGCTCGCCTTCCCGCTGCCCATCACCGTCATCTGCGAACTCCTCGGCGTCCCGGACATGGACCGCGCGGCGTTCCGCAAGCTGTCCACCGAGGTGGTCGCACCGGCCGACTCGCAGACGGAGTACGACGCGGTCGTCGGCCTCGCCGACTACCTCACCGAACTGATCGAGGACAAGCGCTGCTCAGCCCCCACCGACGACCTGCTCAGCGACCTGATCCGCACCACCGCCGAGGACGGTGACCGGCTGTCCGTGGAGGAACTGCGCGGCATGGCCTTCCTGCTGCTCATCGCCGGCCACGAGACCACGGTCAACCTCATCGGCAACGGCGTCCACGCCCTGCTCACCCACCCCGGCCAACTCGCCGCCCTGCGCGCCGACATGGACCTCCTGGACGGCGCGATCGAGGAGATGCTGCGCTACGAGGGCCCGGTGGAGGGTGCCACGTACCGGTTCGCCGTGGAGCCCCTGGAGATCGGCGGCACGGCGATCGAGCAGGGTGCCCCGGTGATCGTCGGACTCACCGCGTCCGACCGCGACGCCGGGCGCTACGACGACCCGCACCGGTTCGACATCCGCCGCGACACCCGCGGCCACCTCGCCTTCGGGCACGGCATCCACTTCTGCCTGGGCGCACCGCTGGCCCGGCTGGAGGGGCGCACAGCCGTCGGCACCCTCCTGGAGCGCGCCCCCGCACTCGCCCTCGACGGTGCGCCGGGCGAGTGGCTGCCGGGCCTGCTGATGAGAGGGATGCGGAGCCTGCCGGTGCGCTGGTGAGCCGTCCGGGCGGTCAGCCGTACGGGAGCGCCGGCCGGTCCGGGATCTCCGCGAGCCGCACCGGGCGGCGCTCGCGCCGGGAGAGTTCGCAGGCCTCGGCGATCCGCAGCGCCTGGAGGGCCTCGTAGCCGTCGCAGGGGTTGGCCAGCGTGCCGTGCAGCACCTGGACGAAGGCGTTCAGCTCGGCCTCGTAGGCGGGCCCGAACCGCTCAAGGAAACCCGTCCACGGCTTGTCGGCGGGCGGCGGCCCGGTCGGCTCGGTGGACGCGATCGGCGTGCGGTCGTCCAGGCCCACGACGACGGTGTCCCGCTCCCCGGCCAGCTCCATGCGGACGTCGTAGCCGGCGCCGTTGAGCCGGGTCGCGGTCGCCGTGGCCTGCGTGCCGTCGTCCAGGGTGAGCAGGGCCGCCCCGGTGTCCACGTCACCGGCCTCGCGGAACATCGCGGGCCCGGCGTCGGAACCGGTCGCGTACACGTCGACCACTTCACGGCCCGTCACCCAGCGCAGCACGTCGAAGTCGTGGATCAGCGTGTCCCGGAACAGCCCGCCGGACAGCGGCAGCCACTCCGGCGGGGGAGGGGACTGGTCGCAGGTCATCGCACGCACCGTGTGCAGCCGCCCGAGCCGGCCCGAGCGCACCGCCTCCCGGGCACCCGCGTACCCCGCGTCGAAGCGCCGCTGGAAGCCCATCTGCAGCACGGTGCCCGCCGCCTCCACCTCGGCGAGCGCCTGCAGGGTGCCCGGCAGGTCGAGCGCGATCGGCTTCTCGCAGAACACCGGCAGGCCCGAGCGGGCGGCCCGGCCGATCAGTTCGGCGTGCGCCGCGGTCGCGGTGGTGATCACCACGGCGTCCACGCCCCACCTGAAGATCTCGTCCACCCCCGGCGCGGCCGTCTCACCCAGCCGATGCGCCAGCGCCTGTGCCCGCGCGGGGTCGGCGTCCGTCAGGATCAGCGCCCCGACCTCGTGATGGCGGCTGAGCGTGTTCGCGTGGACGGCGCCGATGCGACCCGTCCCGATGACCCCGATGCGCATGGAAACAAAGTGAGGGCGGACCCCGCGCGCTGTCAATGTGCATGTCCGGACAATCGGACTTCACGACTTCTCGTCAACCGGGCACACGACTACGCTCGGGCATGTGCCCAAACCAGATGTGGACCCGACCGTCGCGCTCGAGCTCCGTGTGGACCGCAGTTCCCCCGTGCCGCTGTACTTCCAGCTCTCCCAGCAGCTGGAGGCCGCCATCGAGCACGGCAGCCTCACCCCGGGCAGCCTGCTGGGCAACGAGATCGAACTGGCCGCACGCCTCGGCCTGTCCCGGCCCACCGTCCGTCAGGCCATCCAGTCCCTCGTCGACAAGGGCCTGCTGGTCCGCCGTCGCGGTGTCGGCACCCAGGTCGTGCACAGCCAGGTCAAGCGCCCGCTGGAGCTGAGCAGCCTCTACGACGACCTGGAGGCGGCCGGTCAGCACCCCGCCACCAAGGTCCTGGTCAACACCGTCGTCCCCGCCTCCAGCGAGGTCGCCGCCGCGCTCGGGATCGCCGAGGGGAGCGACGTGCACCGCGTCGAGCGGCTGCGCCTCGCGCACGGCGAGCCGATGGCGTACCTGGTCAACCATCTGCCGCCCGGCCTGCTCGACCTGGACACCGGCCGGCTGGAGGCCACCGGTCTGTACCGGCTGATGCGGTCCGCCGGGATCACCCTGCACAGTGCCCGGCAGTCCATCGGCGCCCGCGCCGCCACCTCCGCCGAGGCCGAGCGGCTCGCCGAGACCGACGGTGCCCCGCTGCTCACCATGCAACGCGTCACATTCGACGACACCGGCCGCGCGGTCGAGTTCGGCGACCACACCTACCGCCCGACCCGCTACTCCTTCGAGTTCCAGCTGCTCGTACGGCCCTGAGCGGGTCCGCCGCGCGGCCGTGAACGCCCGCCCGGGTTCGCCATGATGTCCGGACAATGTGACCGGCGTGCGCTCCCCGGCCGCGTCATGAGTGTCTCCTGTGTTCGATACTGGGGTGTTCGGGGCCGCCGAGGCACACGCCACGCGGCCCCCGCGTACGGACGGACACAGCAAGAAGGGCACGGCCTCGTGGCACGGTTTCGGACCTGGGTAGGCATAGCGCTGGCGGGGGCACTCTCCGTGTCCCTCGCCGCCTGCAGCAGCACCGGCGGCAAGCGGGCCGAGGACGCCCGCAAGGCCGCCGCGGCCCAGGGGCGGGCGGCGGTGAACACGCCCCGCTGGACCTTCGCGATGATCACCCACTCCGGAGACGGCGACACCTTCTGGGACATCGTGCAGAGCGGTGCCAAGCAGGCCGCCCTCAAGGACAACATCAACTTCCTCTACTCGCACGACGACGAGGCCCAGCAGCAGGCCCAGCTGGTGGACGCGGCGGTCGACAAGAAGGTCGACGGCATCATCGTCACCCTCGCCAAGCCCGACGCCCTCAAGGCCGCCGTGGCCCGCGCCGAGAAGGCCGGCATCCCCGTGGTCACCGTGAACTCCGGCTCCGAGGAGTCCAAGGCCTTCGGCGCCCTCACCCACATCGGCCAGGACGAGACCGTCGCCGGCGAGGCCGTCGGCGACGAACTGAACAAGCGCGGGAAGAAGAAGGCCCTGTGCGTCCTGCACGAGCAGGGCAACGTCGGCCACGAGCAGCGCTGCGACGGCGTCGCCAAGACCTTCCACGGCAGCGTCCAGAAGCTCTACGTCAACGGCACCAACATGCCCGACGTGCAGTCCGCGATCGAGGCCAAGCTCCAGGCCGACAAGTCCGTCGACGCCGTCGTCACCCTGGGCGCCCCCTACGCCGACACCGCCGTGAAGGCGAAGACCGACGCGGGCAGCAAGGCCGAGATCGACACCTTCGACCTCAACGCCAAGGTCGCCGCCGAGCTGAAGAGCGACACCCTCGGCTTCGCCGTGGACCAGCAGCCGTACCTCCAGGGCTACCAGGCCGTCGACCTGCTGTGGCTCCACAGGTACAACGGCGACGTCCTCGGCGGCGGCAAGCCGGTCCTCACCGGCCCGCAGATCATCACCAAGGACCAGGCAGGCGCGCTCGCGGACTACACCGCGCGGGGCACGCGATGAGCGCGATCTCCCGCAGCGACGAACGGCTGCTCCGGACCTCACCCCTGCGCAAACTCCTCACCCGCCCCGAACTGGGCTCGATCGTCGGCGCGCTCGCCGTGTTCGCGGTCTTCGCCGTCGTGGCCGACGGCTTCCTGCGCGCCACCAGCCTCAGCACGGTCCTGTACGCCTCCTCGACCATCGGCATCATGGCCGTACCCGTGGCCCTGCTGATGATCGGCGGCGAGTTCGACCTGTCGGCGGGCGTCCTCGTGACCTCCTCGGCGCTGGTCTCCTCGCTCTTCAGCTACCAGATGACGGCGAACACCTGGGTCGGCGCGGGCGTGTCCCTGCTGGTCACCCTCGCCATCGGCGCCTTCAACGGCTTCATGCTCACCCGCACCAAGCTCCCCAGCTTCATCATCACGCTGGGCACGTTCCTGATGCTGACCGGCATGAACCTCGGCTTCACCAAGCTGATCGACGGCACGGTCTCCACCAAGACCATCGCCGACATGGAGGGCTTTCCGAGCGCCCACGCCGTCTTCGCCTCGACCCTCACCATCGGCGGCGTCGCCGTGAAGGTCACCATCCTGTGGTGGCTCGCCCTGGTCGCGCTCGCCTCCTGGATCCTGCTGCGCACCCGCGCCGGCAACTGGATCTTCGCGGTCGGCGGCAACGAGGACGCGGCCCGCGCGGTCGGCGTCCCGGTCGCAAAGACCAAGATCGGCCTCTACATGGGTGTCGCGTTCGGCGCCTGGATCTCCGGCCAGCACCTGCTCTTCTCCTTCGACACCGTCCAGTCCGGCGAAGGCGTCGGCAACGAGCTGATCTACATCATCGCGGCCGTCATCGGCGGCTGCCTGATCACCGGCGGCTACGGCAGCGCGATCGGCTCTGCGGTCGGCGCGCTCCTGTTCGGCATGACGAGCAAGGGCATCGTCTTCGCCGAGTGGAACCCCGACTGGTTCACGTTCTTCCTCGGAGCGATGCTGCTCCTCGCGACCCTGCTGAACGCCTGGGTCCGCAAGCGCGCGGAGGCGACCAAGTGACTCTCGTCGAGCTGACCGGAGTCAGCAAGCACTATGGCTCCGTCCGCGCCCTCGAAGGCGTCTCGCTGGAGGTCCACGCCGGTGAGATCACCTGCGTCCTCGGCGACAACGGAGCCGGCAAGTCGACCCTCATCAAGATCGTCGCGGGCCTGCACCGGCACGACGGCGGCACGCTGAGCATCGACGGGGAGGAGACGACCCTCTCCTCCCCGCGCGAGGCCCTGGACCGCGGCATCGCCACGGTCTACCAGGACCTCGCGGTCGTCCCCCTCATGCCGGTGTGGCGCAACTTCTTCCTCGGCTCCGAACCCCGCAAGGGCGTGGGCCCCTTCAAGCGCATGGACGTCGACTTCATGCGCCGCACCACCCACGCCGAACTGCTGCGCATGGGCATCGACCTGCGCGACGTCGACCAGCCCATCGGCACCCTCTCGGGCGGCGAACGCCAGTGCGTGGCCATCGCCAGGGCGGTTTACTTCGGCGCCAAGGTCCTCGTCCTCGACGAGCCGACGGCGGCACTGGGGGTGAAGCAGTCAGGTGTGGTCCTCAAATATGTGGCGGCGGCACGCGACAACGGCCTGGGCGTTGTCTTCATCACCCACAACCCGCACCACGCATACCTGGTGGGGGACCGCTTCGTACTCCTGCGACGCGGCACAATGGTGGGCAATTACACACGGGACGACATCACACTGGACGAGCTGACCCAGCAGATGGCCGGGGGCTCCGACCTGGACGCGCTGCGCCACGAACTGCGGCGCACCTGAAGGGGCGCGGGGAACCGCGCGAAGAAACCCCCGCGCACCCGCGGTCGGCAATACGCGCGCACCCCGCCCCCTTCTCCGACCGCACCCTTACCCGCGGTGAGGCAGAATCGAGCCCGATGAGCACCTACCGCGACCTCACCGCCCCCATCGGCTCCCGCCGAGCCCCGGTCCTGCGGACCGTCGGCACCCGGGAACGCCGATCCCACCTGACCGCACCCCGCGTGCCCACGGTCGGGATCGACATCGGCGGCACCAAGGTCATGGCGGGTGTCGTGGACGCCGACGGCAACATCCTGGAGAAGCTCCGCACGGAGACCCCCGACAAGTCCAAGAGCCCCAGGGTCGTCGAGGACACCATCGTCGAGCTGGTCCTCGACCTCTCCGACCGGCACGACGTCCACGCCGTCGGCATCGGCGCCGCCGGCTGGGTCGACGCCGACCGCAACCGCGTCCTGTTCGCACCCCACCTGTCCTGGCGCAACGAGCCGCTGCGCGACCGCCTCGCCGGCCGCCTGTCCGTACCGGTCCTCGTGGACAACGACGCGAACACCGCCGCCTGGGCGGAGTGGCGCTTCGGCGCGGGACGCGGCGAGGACCACCTCGTCATGATCACGCTCGGCACCGGAATCGGCGGTGCCATCCTTGAGGACGGCCAGGTCAAGCGCGGCAAGTACGGCGTCGCCGGCGAGTTCGGCCATATGCAGGTCGTCCCCGGCGGACACCGCTGCCCGTGCGGCAACCGCGGCTGCTGGGAGCAGTACAGCTCCGGCAACGCCCTCGTCCGCGAGGCCAGGGAACTGGCCGCCGCCGACTCGCCGGTGGCCTACGGGATCATCGAGCACGTCAAGGGCAACATCGGCGACATCACCGGCCCGATGATCACCGAGCTGGCGCGCGACGGCGACGCCATGTGCATCGAGCTGCTCCAGGACATCGGCCAGTGGCTCGGCGTCGGCATCGCCAACCTCGCGGCGGCCCTCGACCCGTCCTGCTTCGTGATCGGCGGTGGCGTCAGCGCAGCCGACGACCTGCTCATCGGCCCGGCCCGGGACGCCTTCAAGCGCCATCTCACCGGACGCGGCTACCGCCCCGAGGCCCGCATCACCCGCGCCCAGCTCGGCCCCGAGGCCGGCATGGTCGGCGCCGCCGACCTCGCCCGGCTGGTCGCCCGCCGCTTCCGCCGCGCCAAGCGGCGCCGGGTGGAGCGGTACGAACGCTACGAGCGGTACACACAGGCCCGCCGGGACCGGGACGCCGACCGGGACACCGTATGACGACGACACTTCCCCGCCAGGCCACGGCCCCGGACGGACAGGGCTCCGCGCCCGAGGGCGGCCGCCACAAGATCGTGCGCAGGACCATCACCCTGCTGATCATCGTGCTGCTCATCGGCATCCCGGCCTTCTACCTGAACATCTCCGCCGACCAGAGCCGCGAGAGCGGCAAGGCCAAGGAGGACAAGTACGCGGCCACCGGTCTCACCCCGGGCTGGCCGTCGAAGGTGCAGCGCCGCCTCTACCAGGTCGCGGTCCCGCACCCCGCCGACTCCCTCGCCTCCTACGAGACCAACAACTGGCGCACCAGCCGCCTGTACGTGCAGTTCCGCACCACCGACGCCGGTCTGGACAGCTTCCTGGGCGCCATGGGCGTGCGCCGGGACCAGCTGAAGAAGGACCACATCACCATCGGCGCCCGCGACCGCGAGGTCACCGGCTGGGACTTCACCGGCCCCGGCGCCTGGTCGGGCCTCACCCACAAGCAGAAGAACCCCGCGCCCACCCAGGACGTGGTCGTGAACACGGCCGACCCCGTCTACCCGACGGTGTACGTCGTCTCCCGCACCGTGCCGTGACCGAGCCGGCCGTGACAGGGGTCGGGCGTGACCGGGCGGTCGTGACCGAGTCGGCCGTGACCGGGCGGTCGTGACCGAGTCGGTAGGGCCTTCTGCCCTTGCGCCACCTGGCCCTCACCAGTGTCCGGAGCCGATTGTCAGACCCCGCCCGTACAGTCGAAGACGTCTGATCCGAAACACGGGCGGGAGGTGGCAGGACGTATGAGCGAGGGCACGGCCGCGGTGGCCGAACGCACGGAGGGCTCCGGCCCGTTTCCGGGTCCCGTTCCGGTCCGGCTCGCGTCCGTCTACCTTCCCGCGCCCCTCCCGCGCCACGGCCGCATCGCCTTCTGGGACCCCGACGGCGGCCCGCTGCCCGCCGGCACCGGCCTCGACGAAACCGCCCTCGACGAGCTGACCGTCGTACGACGCCAGGGCGCGACCGTGCGCCGACGGCAGGTGCCCGCGCTGACCCTGCCCCTCGCCGACGCCCTGCCGCTCCTGGTCCAAGCCCGGCGCGACCCGGCCGCCCACCCGGCCACGGCCTGCTGGGGCGCCGCCGCGCTGCACGCGCTGCGACTGGTCGCGCGGGGCCGGCTGCTGCCCGGCCTCACCCCGAGCGGCCACGACGCCTGGCGCGCCGGCCCGCTGGAACCCGACGACATCGCCCACCTGCGCGCGGTGGCCGCGGCCCTGCCCCCGGAGGGCCACGCCGTGCCCCTGCCGGATCCCGGACCACTGCGGCTGCCCGAGCCGGAAGCGCTGGTCCGCTCCTTCCTGGACGCGGTCGCCGACACCCTGCCCCGCACCCCCGCCGCCCTCCACACCTGCGGCCGTCCCTTCGCCGCCCGCGCGGCCCAGGTGCTGCCCGGCGCCCACGACTGGGCGGCCGAGGTCGCCGCCGGCATGGACGCGGGCGTGCGGATCTCGCTGCGCCTCGACCTGTCCGCGCACGACATCTTCGACGCGGGAGCCGGCGAGGGCGCGCGCGCCGCGGGCGCGGCGATCGTGCAGGTGCACAGCCTCGCCGACCCGACCCTGGTGACCGACGCGGCCGACCTGTGGGCGGGCGAGGCCGGCACGGCCTTCGGCCCCCGCGCGCGCGTGGACGCCGCCCTCGCCGTCCGGCGCGCGGCCCGCGTGTGGCCGCCCCTGGACCGGCTCGCCGAACACGACGTCCCCGACGTCCTCGCCCTGTCCGAGGACGAACTGGGCGACCTGCTCGGTGCGGCGGCCTCCCGGCTCGCCGCCACCGGCGTCGCCGTGCACTGGCCCCGGGACCTCGCCCGCGACCTCACCGCCACCGCGGTGGTACGGCCCGCTCCCGGCTCGGCGACCGACGGCACCGGCTTCTTCGAGACCGGGGAACTGCTCCGGTTCCGCTGGCAGCTGGCGATCGGCGGGGATCCGCTCAGCGAGGCCGAGATGGACGAACTCGCCGAGGCCCACCGCCCGGTCGTACGGCTCCGCGACCACTGGGTCCTGGTCGACCCGGCCCTCGTCCGCAAGGCCCGCAAACGCGAACTGGGCCTGCTCGACCCGGTCGACGCGCTGTCCGTCGCACTCACCGGCACCGCCGAGGTCGACGGCGAGCGCGTCGAGGCCGTCCCCGTCGGCGCGCTCGCCGCACTGCGCGACCGCCTCACGGCCGGACCGCGCCCCGCCGAACCCCCCGCCGGACTCGCCGCCACCCTCCGCGACTACCAACTCCGCGGCCTGGCCTGGCTCGACCTCATGACCTCCCTCGGCCTCGGCGGCTGCCTCGCCGACGACATGGGCCTCGGCAAGACGATCACCCTCATCGCCCTGCACCTGAAGCGGGCCCGCACCGAGCCGACCCTCGTGATCTGCCCCGCCTCCCTGCTCGGCAACTGGCAGCGGGAGATCACCCGGTTCGCCCCCGGCGTCCCCGTCCGCCGCTTCCACGGCCAGGACCGCACCCTGGACGATCTGGCCGGCGGTTTCGTCCTCACCACCTACGGCACCATGCGCTCCGCCGCCGCGCACCTCGCCGAGCAGCCCTGGGGCATGGTCGTCGCCGACGAGGCACAGCACGTGAAGAACCCGTACTCCGCGACCGCCAAGGCGCTGCGCACCATCCCCGCCCCCGCGCGCGTGGCCCTCACCGGCACCCCGGTCGAGAACAACCTCTCCGAACTGTGGGCCCTGCTCGACTGGACCACCCCCGGACTCCTCGGCCCCCTCACCTCCTTCCGCGCCCGGCACGCCCGCGCGGTGGAGAACGGTGAGGACCCCGAGGCGGTGGAGCGTCTGTCCCGCCTGGTCCGGCCCTTCCTGCTGCGCCGCAAGAAGTCCGACCCCGGCATCGTCCCCGAACTGCCGCCCAAGACCGAGACCGACCACCCCGTCCCGCTCACCCGGGAACAGGCCGCGCTGTACGAGGCGACGGTGCGCGAGTCGATGCTGGCCATCGAGACCGCCGAGGGCATCGCCCGACGGGGCCTCGTCCTCAAGCTCCTCGGCGCCCTCAAGCAGATCTGCGACCACCCGGCGCTGTACCTCAAGGAGGCGGCCAGCCCCGACCGGCTTGCCGCCCGTTCCGGCAAACTCGCCCTGCTGGACGAGCTGTTGGACACCGTCCTCGCCGAGGACGGCTCCGCGCTCGTCTTCACCCAGTACGTCGGCATGGCCCGCCTCATCACCGCCCACCTGTCCGCACGCGCGATCCCCGTGGACCTCCTGCACGGCGGCACACCGGTGCTGGAGCGCGAACGCATGGTGGACCGCTTCCAGAACGGCGAGACTCCGGTCCTCGTCCTCTCCCTCAAGGCGGCCGGCACCGGCCTCAACCTCACCCGCGCCGGCCACGTCGTCCACTTCGACCGCTGGTGGAACCCGGCCGTCGAGGAACAGGCCACCGACCGCGCCTACCGCATCGGCCAGACCCAGCCCGTCCAGGTCCACCGCCTGGTCACCGAGGGCACGGTGGAGGACCGCATCGCCGAGATGCTGGAATCCAAGCGCGCCCTCGCCGACGCCGTCCTCGGCTCCGGGGAGTCCGCCCTCACCGAACTGACCGACCGCGAGCTGTCCGACCTGGTCTCCCTGCGGAGGACCCCGTGACCACCGGAACCCCCCGCCCCGCCGACGCCGCCCGCCGCGCCCTGCGGGCCGCCCGGGAACGAGCGGAGACGGACCGCGAGGCGGACAGCGCCGAGCAGTCGGCGGCCTGCCCTGCCGAGGTGAAGTCCGGGTCCGGCGCGGTGGCAAGGGAAGCTCTGCGAGCGGCGGTGGCGGCGCGTTCGGCGCGGCGGGACGAGGCCGACGTGGACGGGCCGAGGACGGCCGGGACTGCGGGGGCGGCGGGGACCTCGGGAGCGGCGGGGGCGGAGAGGGCAGTGGGGGCTGTCGGCGGGGCGGCGACCGGCCGGGAGGACGAGTCGTTGGCGGACGGGCCGACGGCGGACGAGTCCAAGGCGGACGAGTCCGAGGCGGACGAGTCGATGGCGGACGACGCTGCCGATGGGCGACCGCGCGGGCAGCAGGACATCCGTACGTCCACGTCCGACGGATCCCCCACCGAGGCAGTCCGCACCTCGACCGATGACACCTCCGGCCCCGGCATCCGCCCCGAGCCGTCGGCCGGCGAAGCGCCCTCGGCCGGAAGCCGACCGGGGGACGTCGCCCGTGAGGCGTTGCGCGCGGCCCGCAGGCAAGCGCTCCTCGCCGAGTCAGAGGCTGCGAAGCCGGACGACAGGCGCTCGCGCCGCACCGGGGCACGTCCTGCCGCCGCCCACCCCGGGGAGGAATCCCGGACCCCTCGCTCCCAAGCGGCCCACGACATGCGGCAGTTCCTCGCCACCGCCTTCCGCATGCCGTCCGGGACCGACAGCCCGGAGGGCCTCGGCGACAGGGGCGAGGCCGACAGGGGCGAGGCCGACACGCGCGACGCCGGTACCTTCGCGGACGCCACCACCCGGATGGCGCCCCACTCTCCGGCCTCCACCCGGGAACCCGGCACCAAGGCCCCGGCGCCCGGCGTCCGCGCATCCACCGCACCCGGAGGCGTCAGTCCGGCCCCCGCACCCGCCCTTCCCCACGTACCCGCCCCTCCCCACGTACCCGCCACCATGGCCACCCCCCACCGTGACACCGAACTGCGCCGCACCTTCCCGGCGTTCCGGGCGAGGCAGGCCTTCGCGGAGGGCGCCGGCGCCGTCTTCGCCGAGAGCTGGTGGGGAAACGCCTGGGTCGAGGCGCTGGAGCAGGGGGCGTTGGACGCCAAGCGGCTGGGCCGGGGGCGTGGTTACGCGGACGGGGGCAACGTCGACTCGATCACGGTGACCCCCGGGCTCGTGCTGGCGTACGTGCGGGGGAGCAGGCCGCGGCCGTACCGGGTGCAGGTGCGGTTGCGGACACTGGAGGACGCGGACTGGGAGCGGTTCCTCGACACGGCCGCCGACCGGCCGGGGCACATCGCGGCGCTGCTGGACAAGGAGTTGCCCCAGTCCCTGGCCGACTGCGGCGTGCCCCTGCTGCCCGGCCCCGGCGACCTCGACCCGCACTGCAGCTGCCCCGACTCGGGCCACCCCTGCAAGCACGCGGCCGCCCTCTGCTACCAGACGGCACGCCTGCTCGACGCCGACCCCTTCGTGCTGCTCCTGCTGCGCGGCCGGGGCGAGCGACAACTGCTCGACGCGCTGTCCCGGCGCAGCGCCGCCCGCGCGGCCCGCGCCGCCCAGGAAGGGCAGCCGGGCGCGCTCCCGGGCATCCGGGCCTCACAAGCCCTGACGCCCCGCCAACTACCGCCCCTTCCCCTGCCGTTGCCCGCACCACCGCACCCCGAGCAGCCCCCGGTGTACCCGGCGGCGCCGGGCGGCCCGGACCCCTTCGCGCTCGACCAGCTCGCGACGGACGCCGCCGCCCGCGCGCACGCCCTCCTCACCACTGGCCGCGACCCGGTCGGCGAGCTGACGCTGTGGCAGGACGCGGTGCGCCTTGCCGCCGCCCGCCCCGGCTCCGGTCTGACCGCCACCACCCGCACCCTGTACGCCACGCTCGCCACGGCCACCGGCCGCACCACGGCCGACCTGGCGCGCGCGGTCGCCGCCTGGCGGCAGGGCGGCCTCGCCGGCCTGACCGTCCTGGAGGAACCGTGGGACCCGCCGGCGGGCCGCTTCGACCGCGCCCGCCCGCTCCTGCTCGCCGCCGACCTGCCGGCCTTCCGCCCCTGGCGCAACCACCTCACCCACCCCCGCGGTCACGTCCAGCTCCGCCTGGGCCGGGACGGCCTCTGGTACGCCTACGAGTCCGACCCCGGCCACGACGACTGGTGGCCGCGCAGCACCCCCGACCTCGACCCGATCGGCGCCCTGACCGGCCTGGACACCGCGAGCGACCTGTGACCGGCCTGTGACTGACCTGTGAGCGCCGGGGGCTTCCGGGGTGGTCAGACGACGGCGAGCCGGTCCACCAGCAGTTGCACCCTCGACTCGGTGTCCCCCGGCGGCAGCCGTCCCGCTCGGGTCAGGGTGGCCAGCCCGTGCAGGGCCGCCCAGAACACCTCGGTGAACAGCCCCGGGTGGACACCGTCCCCGGCGACCTCGTCGAGGGTTTCCAGCAGGGCGGCGAAGGCGTCCTTCAGCGGTTGCGGGGTGTCCTCGTCCGCGAAGGCCAGGCCGCCGTCGAGCTCGAACATGGCGTCGTAGACCGCCGGGTTGCGCGTGGCGAAGCCGAGGTAGGTGCGGGCGAGGGCGGTGACGCGGGAGCGAGGTCCGTCCGCGGCGGAGGTCGCGGCCCGCAGTGCGGCGGCCATCTCGGCGGCGCCTTCGAGGGCGACGGCGCCGATGATCTCGCGCTTGCCGCGGAAGTGGCTGTAGAGGACGGGCTGGCTGTACTCGATGCGCTCGGCGAGCCGGCGGGTGGTGACCGCGTCCCAGCCCTGCTGCTCGGCGAGTTCGCGGGCTGTCGCCACGATGAGGCGCTCGCGGTCCGCCCGTTCGCGCTGCTTGCGTTCCTGTACCGACATGACGCGATGCTAGCACCGCTAGACATACGAGCGGCGGCAGCGCTAGCGTTGCCTCATCATCTAGCGCCGCTAGATCTCTGGAGGGGTCATCATGCTCAACGCACTCGAGGTGTTCACCACTGTGGTCGTCGGTGTGATGGTGGGGGTGGAGTTCTCCGTCGCCTTCGTCATGAACCGAATCTTCGACGCCCTTCCCGAGGACAGCGGCCAGCTCGGCCGCGCCCACGGGGGCCGGATGCTCGGCGCCGTGATGCCGGTCTGGTACATCACCTCGCTCGTCCTCGTCGCCGTCTGGGCCATCGCCGGACGGCACCGCCCCGGCGCCGGTCTCGTCGTCACCGCCGGCGCGCTGCTGATCCTCAGCGTGGTCATGTCGATCCTGCTGCTCGTCCCGATCAACAACCGGGGCAAGACGTGGACCCCCGAGAACCGGCCCGACGACTGGAAGGAGCAGATGAACCGCTGGGACCGCTTCCACTACGTCCGCGTCGCCGTCATCATCGCCGCCTTCACCCTGCTGGTCGCCGCCCTCGCCTGATCGAGCGATCCACCGGATCGGAGTTCAGCGCGAGGTGAGAACCCGCCCACTGGTCACGACCCGCTGCGCGCCCTGGTCGCCGCAAGCAGCCGGAGCCGGTGTTTCCGGACGGACCGGTAACCGTGTTCACCGACGACAAGGATCCGCTCCGTCCTCGGGGTCGCCTGGGCCGTTTTGCGTGATCAGGCGCAGTCCGGGGAGGCGCTGGTGGAGGTGTGGCGTACAGCCCCCCACTACCGGCCCGAGCGCGGCACGGCCATCTGGATCCTCATCCTCCCGATCTGTGCCTCCGGGGTCGGCATGACGGTGGGGCCGACCGGTGGATCGAAGCAGCCGACCTCGACGCCGGTCGCCCTGCTCGGCGTGCCGGCGTGAGGGTCCGCGTGGGGTGCCCCACCCGTCGGCGGGGCACCCCACGCGGCTATCAGCCTCGGCGTGGCCGCCGGGGGAAGAAGCCGCTGGTGCGGGCCGCGTACGCGTCCCACCCGGGGCGGCCGGCCATGTGCCGTTCCAGGAGTCGTTTCCCGCTCCCCTTGATCAGCAGAACGCTCATCACCAGCGGTGAGATGACGGACACGACGGTGGCCTGCCATCCGCCGTCGCATGCGACGAGGAACAGCCCCCACCAGATAAGGAAGTCTCCGAAGTAGTTGGGGTGCCGGGTCAGCCGCCACAGACCCCGCTCCATGATGCGGCCCCGGTTGGCCGGGTCCGCCTTGAAGCGGGCCAGCTGGGCGTCGCCGACGGCCTCGAAGAACAGACCGAAAGCCCAGACGGCCGTGCCGGCGAAGGCCAGGGCGGACAGTGGCCGGGACGTGTACTGGGCGGCCTGCACCGGCAGGGACACCAGCCACACCAGGGCCCCCTGCAACAGATAGATTATCCGCAGGGCGTACAGGTTCCGGTTGCCCCGCGCGCGGGCCAGCAACGCCGCATAGCGCGGGTCCTCACCGTGGCCGCGGCCCCGCCGGGAGATGTGCACCGCGAGCCGCAGCCCCCATATGACGGTCAGAAAGGTGACCAGCAGACGTCTGCCCGTGTTGCCCTGGCCCACCGAGAGACCGAAGGTCACCGCGGCCACTGCGGCGAAGGCCGGCCCCCAGGCAATGTCAGCGACACGGTGCATGTCCAGATTGACGGCGATGGCGAATGTGCCCAGCATGACCATCAGGGCGGTCACTGCCGCCCATCCAAGGTTGGCAGCGAAATCACCCCAGGCGAATGCCGCATTCACCGCTGCGCCAGGTGCCCGTACCAGCTGGCCGCTTCCGCCCCGGTCAGGCCACTGTCACCTGTGGCCGTCGGGCGCACGGCGAGGAACTGGTCCACCCCCATGCGCCGCTCCTCGAAGGCCAGGGCGCCGCCTATCAGGTACAGCCGCCACACCCGGGCCGTCTCCTCGCCGACCAACCGGACGAACTCTGCCCAGTGTTCCTCCAGCGTGCGGTGCCAGGCGTTGATGGTGCGCGCGTAGTGTTCGCGCAGCGACTCCACCGACCGGACCTCGAGGCCGGCGGCTTCCAGCAGGCCGACGGTTTCGCCCACCGGCCGCATGTGCATATCCGGGGCGATGTACGCCTCGATGAACGCGCCGCCGCCCGGTGCGGTCGCACCGCGGGACATCTGCTGGACCAGCACCCGCCCGCGTGGGCGGACCAGCCGGTGCAGGGCGGCGGCGAAAGCGGGGTATTCCTCGTCTCCGACGTGCTCGCCCATCTCGACGGTGGCGACGGCGTCGTAGGCGGAGCCCGTGATGTCCCGGTAGTCCTGGCACACCACCTCCACCCGGTCCTCCAGCCCTCGCTCGCGCACTTGCTCCCGCACGTATGCGGCCTGCTCACGGGCCAGGGTGACGGCGGTGACCTGTGTCTTGTGCTCCTGCGCGGCATATAAGGTGAGCGAGCCCCAGCCGCAGCCGATGTCCAGGAGGCGGGCACCGGGTGCGAGGCCGAGCTTGCGGCAGATCAGCTCCAGCTTGGCGCGCTGCGCGTCGGCCGGGGAGGCCTCGGGCTCCTCGCTGGTCCAGTAGCCGCAGGAGTAGGCCATCGTCTCGTCGAGCAGCAGACGGTAGAAGTCGTTGGACAGGTCGTAGTGGTGGCTGATGGCCGCCCGGTCGCGGGCCTTGCTGTGCAGGCCGCCGCGCAGCCGTGCCTGGGTCGCGGGCGCGGGCGGGCGCGGGCCGACGGCGCCGAGCCGCACCGCCTCAGCGATCACGCGGGTCCAGTCGGCCGGGGACAGCCGAGGAGCATGCAGGCCTCGCTCCCGCACGGCGGCCCACATGGCACGCAGCCCCTGGGCCAGGTCGCCCTCCACGTCGATCTCGCCCGTGACGTACGCCTGGGCGAGGCCGAGTTCGCCGGGTTGCCACAGCAGGCGGCGTAGTGCACGGCGGGAGCGCACGACGACCACGGGGGCGCCGGCGGGGCCACTCTCGCTGCCGTCCCAGGTACGCAGCCGCACCGGCAGAGGCCCGCCGAGCGCGTCCTCCGCGAGGACGGCGAGGCGGTTCGCGGCACCGGTAGGGACTGGGGTGCGGGCGGTGGTCATGGGGCCGGGTTCTCCTTAGTGAGCAGATACTGCTGGACATCGAGATAGCCGGCTCGGGAGCCAGCCTCAGAATAGGCCAGGGGGTCCGCTTGCTGGTGTGGACCAGTGGTAGTGACTGAGAGCATGCGGCTACGGCCAAGCCTTCTACCGAGTGTTCACCGTGCGGTGCTCAAGCTGCTGTTGGGCGGGATTCCGGAAGGTTTCCAGGTGAGTCACGCCAAACCTCATCCATGCCACGACACTTGACGCCGCAACGCGAACCGCCTGGAGACCGTGGTCAAAGAGAAGCAGTCCGGGAGCGGGGCAAAGCCCACTACGTTCACCCCGGCGATGTGACATCTCGTGACAGATGAGAGGCTCAGGCAGGTGAGCGAGACACCACCGAACACCCTGCAATACCGCTTTGACGGGCCAGAAGATGCTCCCGTCCTGATCCTGGGCCCCTCGCTGGGCACCACGTGGCACATGTAGGCGGAAGCGTCTTCTGGCGTCCACGTGGTCCAAAGTGGTGCTGTTTGTACAGGTGAGGGCACTGCGGTCCCGGTGCCTCGATGGTGTTCGTGACAGGCAAGTGACAGAACAGGCAATGCGGAGCCCCGCTGGTCGGCGGATTCCAGTGATCATTCCGGCGGGGCTTCGTCGTGCGGCTGGGCAAGACGGGATAGGGCTCGTACTGGACGCCCTGTTGTACTCGGGCTCGCCGCTGTCGAGCACGCGGAGCAGGGAGGCGGTGACGATGCGGGTGCTGCGGCCGATGCGGAGCACACGGCACGGAAACCTTCCTTGGCAAACCAGGTCGTAGCCC
This sequence comes from Streptomyces sp. NPDC048297, assembly GCF_043201585.1. Lineage (NCBI taxonomy): Bacteria > Bacillati > Actinomycetota > Actinomycetes > Kitasatosporales > Streptomycetaceae > Streptomyces > Streptomyces sp. NPDC048297. The sequence goes on along the minus strand of NZ_JBICZA010000044.1, from coordinate 21,694 downwards.
TTCGCCTTCGAGCGCCCCAACGCCTTGGACGCTTCCTCCAGGCTGGGGCACTTTCAAACGTACGCAGCTGCGGAGCTCGGAGAGTGCGGACAGGCGGTACGCAGGGTCGGTTGGGTAGGTACCCGGAGCTGGCCGCTTCCTGGGGCCAGGCAGGGTTAGTTGAGCGTGGAAGCACCATGTCAATGAAGGTCAGCCGGTTTGGCGGGCGATCACACCTATGGGGTGGTGCGGACCGGGTCCCGGGCTGGATCGACGCATGATTGGCCACGCAGGGTTGGCCCGCCAACAACGCGTCAGATGGGTTCCGTCATCTCCTCCATGAGCTCAGGCAGCCTGCGTAGCTTGGATAGCGTCTGGTTGAGGAGGCGCACGGTCGTATCGGCCCGCTGCCGGCTGATGGGTTTGGGGACGGACTCCGCGCGGCCCTGTTCCGCGAGGTGGCTTAGGAGTTCGCCGATTTCGGCGGAGGCCGTGTGCAGGCCACGGACCTGTTCCTCGACCCGGGTCACCAGGGCCTCGACGGTGAAGGGTTCATCCGGAGAGGCGGCTGACCTGTCGGCGTCGTCCGGCGTATCGGTGTCAGGCGCTTCGGATTGGGCCGGGATGGCAGGGGCGGGCGGTGGCGCGAGGGGTTGCGTGGGCGCTGATGCCACGGGTGCGGGCGTTGGTGTCGGGGGGGAGAGCGCGGGCAGCATAGGTGACGGGAGGGGCGTAGACGCCGTCAGTGCGGTGAGCGACGGCGGTGCAGCCGCTTCGGTCTTGCGGGGCCGGGTACCCGTGTCCTTCGGGAATTCGTTATCGAACCAGAGCGGTGTCATCTCCCTCCCTGTCATTTCCTTGCCGGAGCCGCTGACGCGCCAGGGCCGCCGGTCTCCGTCGTCCATGGCCGCGGCCAGCGACTTGAGTACGCCGACTGCCATCAGCCGGCTCTTCTCGTACCGCAGGGCCTGCAGGCAGTTCATGACGGTCCTGCGGGATCGGCGAATCCGTTCCCCTCCGTCGCCGATCGCTTCCTGGCCGTCGAGCGAGCCCCGGTCGGCCTCGATGATGCCGAAGGAGGCCAGCCAGTGCGCCGCCCTATAGGACACTAGTTCGTCGAAGGCGTCGTCATCGGTGTCCGCGGCGGAGAGTAGTTCAGGCAGCCTGCGCCCGGAGAGGACGATTCCCTCCCTGGCCCGGGTGGAGAAAACCTGACCCACGCGGGGGTTCCACGGTGCTGGGTAGCTCTCTGAGGTCAGCGCGGACCATGTGCGGGCCCGCTGGTTGATCTCTCCCGACTTGAGCTGGGACGGCGGGTTCTCGCTGAGCGCGCGCCGCAGCAGATGACGTTTGCGCGGATCCACTGGAAACAGTTCCTGCAACAACCGCATGGAGCGCAGGTCTCGCAGCTCGGAGACCGTCATGTCCACCGACGCATCCGGGAGTTCACGGATCGGCGTGAGCCCGGAAAGGACCTCCGCCGTCTTCTCGTCCATGACCTGTTGCTCCACGTACATTCCGAGAACGCTCCGTCCCAGCGCGCGTGAGCGGTCGAGGGCGTCGAACTCCAGCGGCGGGTGGACGTGATCTCGCCGGTTGTTCATCTGTACGATGCGGTAGAGCCGCTGCGGAGTGGGTGTGCCGATTACCAGATGTGCGTCCACCACGGCGATGGCGGCAGCGCGTCGTGCCCGTGAGCCGCTCGTCGGATCGAGTTCGCCGTCGCCCGTTTCCGCGAACTCTCTGTTGAGTACGGCGGAGAATTCCGGGAGCCAGTCACGGGGGTCGCAGATGATCTCTTCCCCCTCCCGTTCGAGCTTCTCTGCCGGGACGCCGGCCAGCACTTCACTGGATGTCAAACGGAAAATCGATTGCCGTTTCTGTGTTCGATTATTCCCTCGAACTGCCATCCATCCCCAATAAGCATCCGGGTAAAGGGGGTTGCCGTCAGAGTCCCTCTCCGGGTTCTCCTCGATCCTCACTTGCTGAGGGACGTACATTCCGGGGTCTTGTTGTCCGTTGAGGACGAGGTCTTCCTCAAGGTCGTATGGGCGGACGCGGTCCCGCCTCTTCAGCTCGTCCGCCGCGTCCTCGGCATTCATGATCAACGTGCGCCGGTTGGTCACGACGCTTTCCAGTGCGGCGAAACACGTCTCGTGTCCAGTGTCGTCGACTCCCACCCATGCCCGGACCGAAGTCAAGGTTCTCTCTGTCTCCCGGCCGACGGTCGGATCCGCGACGGAGCGCCAGATGGAGCTGATCCGCTCGTTGTGGCCCCATTGCACCCCACCGACGCCGTGCATGCGTACGACGGCGACGACCATGTCACCGGCGTCTGTATGGATGCGTCGGACCGCGTTTGCCTTGAGCATGCGTACGCCGTGGGCGTTGGGCTCGCTCAAGGTGTCGTCGGGATCAACGATGAAGGGGGCAATGTTCTCCAGTGCGCCACGGGGAAGATTCGCCCCCTCGGTCGCCAGTACGGCCTTGATCCATGCCTCTTGCTTCTCCCGAGAAACCGGAACCGGGAACGGACCGTTGAAGTTGCTCTCGCTCATGTCCTACCTCACATCATTTGGAGTCCCGGATGAGTTCCATGACCCACTGGATTCCCCTGGCTGCCCATCGGTAGACTGGGTTGCCCGTCAGGGCTGCGACCAGCGTGAACACGATCTGAAGGATCCGCAGGCGATCCTTCATCCGCTTGCGGCGTGCCAACTTGATCTCCGCTTCGGCCAGTTCCCGATCCTTTTGTCGCTTCTCCCTGGCGGATTCTTCGGAAGAGCGGTCAGGTTCGGGGGATGAAAGCATGGCTGAGGCCCTTCGGGTGGCGCGGCCGTACGTCGACCGGTTGGCCAACACCCGTTCCGCAATGGCGCGTTAGGAACACGAAGCATGTTGGCGCCGGGAGTCAGGAGAGCGCCACGATTATCGGCTAGGTGTGCCCCTTCGAGTGACGGGGTGCACCCCTGTTCCTATCGGGCAGAGGCGAACGCGCACTCTATTGGCGCGGTTAGTAAAAGCAAGCTAACGGGCCGCATGTCGCACAGGGTTGCCGGACTCGCATGCGGGAGATTCGAGTAGCCGGGAGGGGGTTGACGAATCGACAGTCAAGCGGCAATGGCTGCTTTGCCATCCTTAACCGGCTGCGCCGGACCTGTGCGCACGCGCAGTCGATCCTGATGAACCGGCCCACTCTCCTGGAGCACCGCGGGCGGGGTGAAGGGAGATGCGCCCACCTACCGGCCGCTCCGCACACTCACGCCGGATGAAGCCGATGTATATGGCAGCCTCGTGGGCGGCGACTTCGGCCCGAACGAGCGACTCGAACAAGAACGCGTGCGGTTCCACCTGCTTGAGGACGCCATCAACGAGCTTCGCTAGGCGTTGAGCAGCCCTCGGCCGGGCTGTCGGTGATCGAGTACGCCCGCACCATCTGAACGATCACACAACGTCGTGATTCATTACTGGGAAAGGCTCATTGCGTGGGCATTGACAGGCAAATATCCGCAGACGAACGTGCAGCTCCTGCCTGACCCCATCTCTGTCAGCCTTGGGTGAGACGCCCCGCTTCGTCGGGTTAGTACTCCGGCTGTAGATCGTGATCTTGATGGCTTCGGCAGGGCTGTCCGGGTTCGTGCTCTCCCGAGGCGGTCTGAGCAGGCACCATGCACGGGTGAGCATCATCATCAAGTTCTTCATCGCCCCTGACGACACCTCAGCAGCGAGCTCCGTGGACAGCGGGCCGGACGGAGTCTTCGGGTCACTGACCTGCGGCAACTTCGATGCCTCCGAGGCGGTGATCGAGTGGGAGAGCCTGCTCACCGGACAGAGCTTCGAGGCGCTCGTCGCATCCGATGAGCCGCATACGGTTGCTGACCCCGGAGAAGAGGGCGGCCCACTGCTGTTCGTCGTCTCGGACGCGCTCCAAGGGGCGCTGACCGCTGCTTCGACTGATCGCCTTGCCGAGGTCGGCAAACTGTGGATCCAGGAACGGGCTGCCGAGGGCGAGGCTTTCGACCCCGAGATGGTGGGGGAACTCCTGAGTGATCTGGCGGACCTGGCCCGCACCGCCGACGGGCGGGGCCACGGCCTGTACTGCTGGATGGCCTGACGTCTCGGCTGTCACCGTGCAGTCCCGACGTCTGGACCCGGCGGGACGACTGCAGCCACCGGTGATCATCGTGGCTTGTGAAGACAACGAACGATCAAGCGGTGGCCGCAGGTCACAGCGTAGACCCGGCCCGATGGCGGAACGCATTCGAGGGCCTGATGGACCGGATCGCGGGCCGTTTCACACGTGTGGAGCCGCGGCGGCGAGTCAAGCGGTTGATGCTTGGCCTCCTGTCGGATCTCCCGCGCAAGAACTGCTGGACGATCGCCGAATGGGTCGGGGAGTCCACTCCGGACGCCATGCACCACCTGCTCAGCCGGGCCAAATGGGATGCCGACGCAGTGCGTGACGATGTACGGGGCTACGTGGTGGAGCACCTGTACGACGAGCAGGCGGTGCTGGTCGTCGACGAGACCGGGGACGTGAAAAAGGGCACCGGCACGGTCGGGGTCCAACGTCAGTACACGGGCACCGCCGGCCGGATCGAAAATGCCCAGGTCGCTGTCTACATGGTCTATGCCAGTCGGCGCGGGCACGCCGCAGTGGACCGGGAGTTGTACGTCCCACGCTCCTGGACCTCCGACCCAGGCCGCTGCCGTGACGCCGGGCTCGGCGGGGACGCCTCTTTCACCACCAAACCGGAACTGGCCGCGCGCATGGTCGCCCGGTTCCTCGACGCTGGCCACAAGGCCTCATGGGTAGCGGGCGACGAGGTCTACGGCGGCAACCCGAAACTCCGCAGTGTGCTGGAGGAGCGAGGGACCGGCTACGTTCTCGCGGTGGCCCGTTCGCACGAAGTCGCCACCGTTGCCGGGAAGTTCCGCGCCGATACCCTGGTCAAGAAGGTGCCCAAGCGGGGCTGGCAGAAGCTGTCGGCCGGAGCCGGGGCGAAGGGCCTCCGCTACTACGACTGGGCGGTCATCGACCTCGCCGACTCCCGGCCAGGGAGCCGACAACTGCTGATCCGCCGCAACCGCAGCAGCGGCGAGCTCGCCTACTACCGCTGCTATGCGCCCACCGCCGTGCCGCTGACCGAACTGGTGCGGGTGGCTGGCTCAAGGTGGCGGGTGGAGGAGTTCTTCCAGTCCGGAAAGGGCTTGGCCGCTCTGGACGAGCACCAGGTGCGCCGCTACGCGTCCTGGTCCCGCTGGGTCACCCTCGCCATGCTGGCCCACGTCTTCCTCGCTGTCGTCCGGGCCGAGGAGCACGACCGCCAACCGGTACCGAACAGCAGCCTCATACCGCTCACCTGTAACGAGATTCAGCGCCTGTTTATCACTCTCGTCATCCGGCCCACCCACGATGCAGCCCACTGGCTCCGCTGGTCCGACTGGCGACGCCGACACCAGGCCCGATCCAAGGCTGGCCATTACCAGCGGCAAGCCGCTGAAGCATGAAGATCACGATCTACAGCCGGAGTATTAGCCTGAGAGGGCACGACAGGAGAACCACCCCCTCATGACCAGCACCAACCCCGTCGGATCCGATCCGGCTCCCCGACCGAAGTGCCGTTTCTTCAGCCCCGAGTACAAGCTGCGGATCGTGACCGAGTACGACGCCGCGCCCAAGAACGAGAAGGGCGCGGTCCTGCGCCGCGAGCGCCTCTACCACTCGCACGTCAAGGAATGGCGGGCCGCGCGGGATGCCGGGGCCCTGGAAAAGCTGGTCGGCAAGCGCACCAGTCCGGCGAGGCCGAAGAAGTCCGCCGCAGAGGCGGAGAACGAGAAGCTGCGCCGCCAGGTGGAACGGCTCGGGAAGGAACTGGCCCGGAACAAGGCCGCGTTGGAAGTCATGGGAAAGGCTTCCGCGCTCTTGGAAATGATCTCCGAGGGCGCGGACTGAAGGCTGCCGCCGACCCGGGGCCGCCGACGCGTTCGCTGGCATCGAGGGCAAGCTGGGCATCACGGCGGCCTGCCGGCTGACCGGTCGCTCCCGGGCCACCCACTACCGCCGGCTGCGTCCCTCGCCACCGGGCAGACGCCGCTCGCCGCAGGTCCAGCCCTCGGCCCTGACGGCCGAAGAACGGGCTGCGGTCCTGGAGCTGATGAACAGCGTCGAGTACGCCGAGCTGCCGCCCGCGCAGACCTGGGCCCGCGAGCTGGATGCCGGGCGCTACCACTGCTCCATCTCCACGATGTACCGGATCCTGCGAGAAAGGGGGCAGTCCGGCGAACGCCGCCGCCAGGCCACGCACCCGGCGAACACGGTGCCCGAGCTGGTCGCCACCGGGCCCACGCAGGTGTTCACCTGGGACATCACCAAGGCAGCCGGCCCCGTCAAGGGCGTCTGGTATCACGCCTACGTCATCATCGACATCTTCAGCCGCTACATCGTCGGCCACACCGTCGAGGCGGCCGAATCGGCCCAGCGGGCCGAGGAGTTGATTCGCGAGGCCATCGCCCGCAACGGCATCGTGCCCGAGACCGTGCACGCCGACCGCGGCACCTCGATGACCTCCAAGAAGGTCTCCCAGCTGTTGATCGATCTCGGCGTCACACGGTCGCACTCACGGCCGAAGGTTTCCAACGACAACCCCTACAGCGAGGCCCACTTCAAGACCACGAAGTACGTGTCCGACTACCCCGAACGGTTCGATTCGCTGGCCCATGCCCGCGAGTGGTTCGACGCGTTCATCGCGTACTACAACCACGAGCACCGGCATTCGGGCAACGGCTGGCACACACCCGCCAGCGTACACTTCGGCACCGCCGAGGAGGTCCGCGACCAGCGGGCTGTCACCCTCGCCGAGGCATACGCCCGCCACCCCGAACGCTTCGGCCGCCGCCCCCGACCACCCCGGATACCCCAGCAGGCATGGATCAACGACCCAGCCAAGCGTAGGGAACCCGCACCACAAACCTCATAGCGTCACGACCGTCTCACTGGACTTGAAATCTTCCGGACCCAGGACCGTGGAGGAACATCACTCGAATCGCTACGCACGCTGATCCGAAGCGGAGGCCGCAGAGCGTCGAGGAACTCCGCGAACTCATAAATCGCGAACTTACCGAACCAGCGGATGTGCCGACCGACCGAGCGAAGCGGCTGTGGGAAGAGACATGTGCGGGCGATCCGGCGGCTGTGACTTCCTTTTCAGGCCGGTCTCGGTGCGGACGGCGGTGGCGTCGCCAGCCGCGTAATAGCGCTGGGCGCTGGTAGTCGGTGGCCTTGGTGCCTTCGGTGAGGCGGGTGAGCTCGCCTTCGATGTCCCAGGTGAAGGCACGCGCGATGCTGGTGAGGCCGTAGCTGTTGGTGGTGTTGCCCTGCTCGTCGTACGAAAGGGTCCCAGCTTGGCCGGATCTCCGACATCACCTACGAAACCGAGCATGAACTCCTTCTGTGTCCACACCCGGCCTCGCTCCTGCAAATTCAGCTCGTCGAAAAGATCATGTATGCGCATCGCGTGCTGCAGCAGGTCTTCGAGGCTCAGCAGGCCCCGGCCGGACGACGTCCGGCCGGGGCCTGCTTGGGTGGCAGCGGATTCAGGGCTGACGCGCAGCCTCGTGCAGTCGGTCATGTGCGGCCCTCAGCAAGCCCCGCGACCACTCCGCACGGGTGACTCCCTCGGGCAGTCTGGTCAACTCGGCGTGGCTGGCGCCCAGCGCGCGGGCGACTGCCTCCACCGCGAGACCCTGCATAAGATCGTCGTTGTACTCACCGCGGCCTTCCTCGGCGAGCCTCAGCAGGGCACGGAGGAGTTCGGCGTCGAACCCGTCGTGCAGGATCCACCCAGCCCCCGAGACCGCGGCCATGAACACGTCGTCGTCCAGGTCCCACTCGGGGGATCCCAGCAACTCGAGGATCTGCTTCCTGTATTTCGCTCCCACTCTCCAGTGCGCCGTGAGCACCTGCACGGCAAGCGCCGAGACCTCGGGATCCTGGGGGTAGATCAGATACGTGGCGATCAGCGGCTCGTAGGCCGGGCCGCCCGCACGGGCCACCGCGTACAGCCGCTGGTAGAGCTCCCGGCCGGCCTGGCACTCGGTGACGGCTTGGGCGATCTGCTTCACTTCCTGCGGCGGGATGGTGCCGTCCTTCGCCCGTGCGATCAGCTGCCGCGCATATGCATCATGCGCCACTGTCATGCTCCACTCACTTGATTCTGGGGACGAACTGCTCGGAGAAGTCCAGCATTCTGCTGGCCCGCCTCAGGTCGGCGACGAGAAGGTCTCGCATGGCACCACTCGTCCAAGGATGGGCCAGCTTCCTGTTGATGGCTGCGATTTGATTGATTAGGCCACCCTGGGCGTTGCGAACCTCGTCGACATGATCCCAGGGGACACCGCTCGCCTTCCGCTTAACCAGCTCTCCCTTCAATTCCCGTGCCGCCCCAGTGAGGTCCTTCATCGTCAAGTGCTCCTTATAAGCGTCTATCTTGGCGGAGAACGGCGAGGTGGGGATCTTGTTCGCGAGCTTGATCGCGTCGGCTATGTTGTCGAGTTGCTTGGGCAGCTTGGCCGCGTCGCCCGCGAGCGGAATGAAGCCGACCGCTCCGAGGCCGACCTCGACCGCGTCCTCGTCCACGGCGGAGCGACCCAGGTCCGCGGCGTCGCATCCGGCGCCGGCCACGGGCACCCAGCCGCAGGCCATCAGGGCGATCTCACCGGCCACGCCCCACGACGGTCCCGTGGCGGTCCCCTTGTAGTCGGGGTCCGGAGCCATCCCCGGGCTGGGGCTGGGCGTCGCGGTGGACGGTGCGCCGCTGCGGTACTTCACAGTCGGCAGTGGGCTCGGGCCGGTCTTGAAGTGGACCCTGTATGACACATGGCTGCGGGTGGTGTTGACGGTGAGGGCCAACGACGAGCCGTCGGGATAGTTGTAGTGGTAGGTCTTGGTGTAGCTCCAGTCCCAGCCGTTCCTGCTCTTGGTCCAGGTCTCGGTACCACCGTTGCAGGAACTCGAGGCACCACCACACATGCCGTCGGGGCGGAGGCCTGTGGGGTCGGCGAGGCCAACGCCGTGGCGCTGACCGGCTGGATCGCCCAGGTCCGGGCAGCGGACCTGCCTTTCATGCATTCTTACGCCACCGGCCTCGAGCGCGACCGTGCGGCCGTCGACGCCGCCCTGACTCTGCCCTGGTACAACGGCCGCACCGAGGGCGTCAACAACAAGCTGATCAAGCGGCAGACCTACGGCCGCGCCGGACACCCCGCATCCTGCTCAGCTGACCTCAGAGTCCATCGCGATCACCGGCTACGAGAATCTTGTAAGAGCCGAAGACCGTACAGACCCGCGGCGCACGGCGCCTGAGCGGCGGAACGGTGAACGGAAGACGGCATTCCGGTGGGTTGTCCATAAGGGCGGCAAAGGAATACTCCGGGTCGTCACAAGAGATCTTGTCTCTCCCTTCACGCGGCGCTTACAACTTGTGTCACGGCCTGCGTGATCAAGGGGACGACCTGACGCATCGGCTGTTCCTGTCGTGGTGCGATGCGTAAAGGTTCGGTGGGTGGGGTGCGTTCGCTGTCGCGGTGGCGTGTGTGGCTGGCCGTGGTGCCGTTGCTGCTGTCCTTCTGGGCTTAGGAGGGAGGCGCAGCCTACGCGGCGACGCGGCCGTCCTCCTCCCTGGGCATCGGGCTGGACTCTGTGTGGAAGTGGCTGTCGGGTTCGGACGGTTCGGGCCCGCGGTCGAAGACCGGCTCGGCGCGCGACGTGCGCGCCGCGAAGGCCGGCCGGGGGCACCCCTCCGGGCGCGCGCCGGGCAGGGGCAAGGGGCAGTTGGCTGCCTGGAAGGCGCCGAGTATCCAGGCCGAGAAGAAACGTTCCGGCAAGGTGCCGGTGGGTTTCGACGTGAAGACGAGTAACCGCGTGGCCGCCAAGTCCGGCGCGACGTTCGACTATTACCAGAACGCCGACGGGTCCTTCTCCCGGAAGATGTCGCAGTCCCGCATCAACTTCAAGGACGTGTCCGGGACGTGGAAGTCCATCGACACCCGTGTGGCGAAGGGCGGTGACGGCCGCTGGCACGAGAAGGCCAACTCCTTGAAGGTGTCCCTTGCGCCCGCCACGGCGGCGACGGGAGCGGCGGCGACCGGCGTCACGCAGTCCGCCCTGCGGGGCAACGGCGGTTCGGTCGTACCTGCCGCCTTCACGTCCTCGCTGCCCTGGAGGGCGACCTCCGCCGTCCAGGCCGACGACCCCACCCCCTCGCCCGATCCGACCGTGAGCGCGGGCTCCTCGGCGCAAGCGGACCTGGCGACGCTGACCATCTCCGACTCAGAGTCGGTCTCCTGGTCGTTGGCGGGTGCGAACGCCGTGACCGGCACCGCCTCCGGCTCCTCCGTTGAGTACGACGGCGTCCTCACTGACACCAACCTCGTGCTCGCGCCGACCGCCGAGGGTGTGAAGGAGTCCCTGGTTCTGACGTCGGCCGACGCGCCGACCAACTGGGTCTTCCCGATGACCCTCAAGGGTCTCACCCTGACCACGGCCTCGGACGGCACGGTGGAGTTGGTGGACGGCAGTGGTGCGGTCGCGGCGACCCTGCCGCAGCCCTTTGCCCGCGATTCCTACGTCGATCCTGCCACCGGTGAGTCCCACGACAACTGGGGCATGACGTACAGCGTCACCGAGGTCGACGGTACCCCGGCTGTGAAGATGTCGCTGGATCCCTCCTGGCTCGCCGGCTCCTCGATTCACTTCCCGGTGACGGTGGACCCGACGATGACGGTGTCGACCGCCGGCCAGACCCTCACGACGTACGTCTATTACCCGAACACCGCGGACTATTCGTCGGACACGATCATGCGCGTCGGTACGCCGGACGGCGGCTCGTACATCGGCCAGGCGTTCATGAAGTTCCTCGGGCTGCCGGACACCGACGGTTACCACATCACCGGCGCCGACCTGCATCTGTTCGACGTGTGGGCGTACACGTGCAACTCATCCACGTCGTACGACGTGTACCCGATCACGGAGCAATGGTGGGTGACCGGCCAGAAGTCCTGGTCGAACCGGCCGGCGACGTCCGCCTCCATAGGCACCTGGTCGGGCACGGTGTCCGACACGGTGTGCGGGAACACCTCGGTGTCCACCGGCACGGGTCAGTGGCAGACCACTCACCTGGATACGGACTACTTGCAGAAGATCGCCCTGGGTCAGACCAACAACTACGGCCTGTCCGTGTTCTCCTCGGCGACCAGCTCCAGCCAGTGGAAGAAGTTCGACTCCTCCCAGGTCGACTCGCACGCGCCGTACGTCACGGTGACCTACAGCAAGAACTCCGCGCCGGACATCGAACACACCTATCCGAAGGCGAACTTCACCTCGCCGTCCCTGCGCCCGCAGCTGCAGGTCAAGGCCGTCGACCCGGACTCCTGGCCCACATCGCCCCTGAAGTATGACTTCGCGGTCTACTCCTCGGCGGGCAAGCAGATCGACACCTCCGGCTGGCAGTCCTCCACCAAGTGGACCGTGCCGTCGGGGGATTTGGACTGGTCGACGTCGTACTACTGGACGGTGTCGGCGAACGACGGCTGGTCGACTACCACCAGCAGCAGCCAGCCCTTGTCGACGCTGGTGGCGCAGCCGCTGGTAGCTTCCCGGCTGGCGCAGAACGGCGGTCACGGCTACGACGAGGAAGCCGGCAACTACACTGCCTCCGCTACGGACGCCTCCGTCTCCACTGTCGGCCCCTCCCTGGAGGTGACCCGCTCCTACAACTCCCTGGACACCAGTACCGCGGGCGCCTTCGGTGCGGGCTGGTCGGCGCTGGCCGACATGCGGGCGGCGATGGACGACGACGGTTCCAAGAGCGTGGTGGTCACCGATGACGGCGGCAAGCAGGAGCGCTGGGGCTATTCTTCCTCCGGGTACACCCCGCCCACCGGCACGTACGGCACTTTCAAGGCGTTGACGTCCGGCTACTCGCTGACCGAGACCTCGGGTACGACGTACACCTTCGGCACCTCGGGCGGCACCAACATATGGCTGTTGTCGCAGATCAAGACGCATGCCGGGCTGACCGAGTCGCTCACCTAGGACTCCTCGCACCGGCTCGCCACCGTCAAGAACGACGTCTCCGGGCGCACCCTGACCTTCGCCTGGGCCAAGCCCTCCGGGGCCGCCCACTACCACGTGCAGACGGTCACCACCGATGCCGCGACCAGCGGCGACGCGACCACCGCCGCCCTGTGGACGTACGGCTACACCGGCGACCGGCTCACCTCCGTCTGCCCTCCTTCCACCACGAGCCCGTCCACCGCGTCGACGTCCTGCTACGCGTACATCTACATCGACGGGTCCAACTACCCCTCCGCCGCTCTGGACGCCGCCCCCAGCGGTTACTGGCGCCTGGACGAGCCGTCGGGCAGCACCATGGCCGCCTCCTCGGTCCTGGCCAATGAACAGACCGACGCGGGCAGTTTCCAGAATGCCACGCTGGGCAGCACGACCGGCCCACTCACCGGCTCCACGGCGAAGGCCGCGACCCTCGCGGGCACGGGCTACGTGAAGGTCCCGGCAGGGCTGCTGCACGCCAGCACCACGCGTGCCTTGTCGTTGTGGTTCAAGACGTCCAAGAAGGGTGTGCTGATCGGCGACCAGTCCAAGAGCCTCACCGGGGCGAGTGCCGCCTCCGGTACCTGGACGCCCGTGCTGTACGTGGGCTCGGACAACAAGCTGCACGGCCACTGGTGGAGCGTGAGCGGCTCGGGTAGCGCCGACTTCGGCTCCACCGGCACCGTCACGGACAACGCGTGGCACCACGCGGTCCTCAGCTCCGACGGCAGTACCCAGACCCTCTATCTGGACGGCACGAAGCAGGACACCTTCTCCGGCACTCCGGACGACCAGGACAACGTCTACACCTACATCGGCGCCGGTTTCGCCACCTCGTGGCTCGACTCGCCGGGCGACGTCAGCTACTTCACCGGCTCCATCTCCGACGTCTCCTTCTACAGTCACCCGATCACCGCCTCCCAGGTCGACGACCTGTACGCGTCGGGCACGGCGAGCGCAGCCCTGCTCACCAAGGCCGCGAGCCCGGCCGGGCGCACCACGGCCGCGGTTGCCTACGACACCGACGCCGACCGTCTCACTTCCGTCACCGACGAGCACGGCGGCAGCTGGAAGCTCGGCACGCCGACCGTCGCGGGTTCCAGCGCGGTCTTCCGAGGCGCGGTGCTTGGCGCCGCCCCGGCCGGCTACTGGCAGCTCGGTGACGACAACACCGACGGCTCGGCCGTCTATGCCGCGGACGAGGTCAACGGCGGTGACGGCACGTACAACAACGTGACCCTCGGGGTCAGCGGCCCATTCAGCGCGAAGGACAGCTCCGCGAGCACGGCCGCCTCCTTCGACGGGACGAGCTCGTACGTCTCGGTCCCGGCCGACCTGCTGCACACCGGCACCAAGCGTTCTGTGGGGATCTGGTTCAAGACATCCACCTCCGGCGTGCTGATCGGCGACCAGTCCGTGGCGATCGACGGGGCCGCGGATGCCTCCGGCTCCTGGACGCCCGTGCTGTACGTGGGCTCGGACGGCAAGCTGCGCGGTCACTGGTGGAGCGTGAGCGGTTCGGGCGGCGCCGACTTCGGCTCCACGGGCACGGTCACGGACAACGCGTGGCACTACGCGGTGCTCAGCTGCGACGTCGACAGCCAGGCGCTGTTCCTGGACGGCACCAAGCAGGACACCTTCTCCGGCACCCCGGCCGACCAGTCCAACTCGATCACCTACATCGGCGCGGGCTTTGCCAAGAGCTGGATCGACTCGCCGGGCAGCGTCAGTCACTTCAAGGGCTCCATCTCCGACGTCGCCTTCTACGACCACAATCTGACGTCCGCCCAGGTCGCCACCCAGTGGAACGCCTACAAGCAGTCCACCGGTACCGTCGCCACCGAGTCCGTCGACGTCACCGACCCCGGCAACAACACCCTCACCAGCACCTACGACCTCTCCGACGGCGGCCGCATCCTAGCGGACACCGACGGCACCGGAGCCACCACCTCCTACGGCTACGACACCTCCGGGTTCCTGTACACCACCACCGACGGCAACGGGAACGTGACCACCACCGGCCACAACTCCCGCGGCGACGTGGTGTCCCGGACGTCCTGCCAGGACCGATCGGCCTCCAAGTGCTCGACGTCGTACTTCACGTACTACTTCAACACGTCCTCCGACACCGACCCGCGCAACGACCAACTGCTGACTTCCTCCGACGGCCGCTCGTCCAGCTCGACGGATACCGCCTACCAGACCGCCAACGTCTATGACACCAACGGCAACCTGCTCACCACGACGACCCCGGCGGTCACCGGCCACAGCGCCGGACTGACGACGAAGAAGGCGTACACGACCTCCACCACGGCCGCCTACGTCTTCGGCACCACCGCCCCGACCGGCCTGCTGGCGTCCACGACCACGTCCGGCGGCGCGAGCACCTCGTACCTCTACTACGCCAACGGTGACCTCGCCCAGGCGACCTCACCTCTCGGCCTGGTCACCCGCTATACCTACGACCGGCTCGGCAGGGTGCTGACGAAGACCGAGATCTCCGACACCTACCCGGCGGGCCTGGTCACCCGCTACACCTACGACCCGCTGGGCCGACTCCTGACCGAACTCGACCCGGGCACGACGAACGCTGTCAACCAGGCCGTCGTGCACACGGCCCTGACGACCAAGACCTACGACCCCGACGGCAAACCCCTTTCCAGCACGGTCTCCGACACCACCGGTGGGGACACAGCCCGCACGACCTCCAGCACATACAACGACTTCGGTGAGCCGAAGACGGTCACCGACCCCGAGCAGAACATCACGCGCTACGAGTACGACAGCTATGGCAACAAGGCGACCGAGACCGACGCCGACGGCCAGGTCTACGCCTTCACGCACGACGCCAACGGCAACGTGCTGAACACCACTCTCACCAACTACACGGGCTCCTCGGTCACCGCACAGACGGCTGCCCCGCAGCTGCTGGAGAAGCGGGCCTACGACCCGGGCGGCCGCCTGTACACGATCACCGACGGCATCGGCGTCACCATCACGTACGGCTACTACGACAACGGCCTGACCAAGCAGATCACCAGCACCGGCTCGTCCGGGACGACCTCGGTCAACGAGCAGGACGCCTACGACGACGCGGGCAACCTGACCGCGAAGACCACGGCGAACGGCACCCTCACCACGACGTACACGGTCGACGCCGCCGACCGCACCACGGCGAGTACCGAAGATCCGAACACCGTGGCCCGGACCACGGCGTACACCTTCGACGACGACTCCCGCGTCCTGACCTCGACGCAGACCGACGCGGCGGGCGACCCCGCCCAGAAGTGGACGTACACCTACGACCCCGCCGGCGACGTGAAGTCCGCCGCCCAGTACGTCTCCAGCTCCCTCACCCTCACCAGCAAGGCGACCTACGACAAGCGCGGCCTGAAGCTCACCGCCACCGACGCCCAAAGCCAGGTCACCAACTACGCCAACGACGAGGCCGGCCGCCCGACCACCACCACGAGCCCGGCGATCACCATCACCACACCCGGCACCGGCGAAACCGCCACCGTCTACCCGACCACGTTCAACGGGTACGACACCTTCGGCGACCGCACCGAGGCCGAGGATGCAGGCGGCCACATCATTGCCACCGCCTTCGACCGCGACGGCCGCAGGACCGGCACCACGCTGCCCTCGTACAACGGCACGTTGGCGACCACCGCCTGGACCTACGACGCAGCGGGCGACGTCCTCAGCGAGACCGACGCCAAGGGCGAAACCGACAACACCTACGACCAGTTGGGCGACCTGGTCCAGCAGACCGACCCGGCCATATCGATCAACGGGACCGACACGCGCGGCACCTTCACCTACGCCTACGACCTGGCCGGCAACCGCCTGACCGAGACCTCGCCCTACGGCGCCGTCACTCACCACACCTACGACGATCTGGGCCGCGACAGCAGCACCTGGGCGTACGTGTACACCTCCACCAGCGCCCAGACGAAGCAGGAGACCGACACCGCCTACGACACCGCGGGCCGGGTCGCGAGCACGGCCTCCATCAGCGGCGTCACTGCCAGGTATGCCTACGACGGACTGGGCCGCACCCACACCGTCTTCGACACCACCGGCGACACCACGACCTACAGCTACGACCTGCGCGACGACGTCATCAAGACCGTCCTGCCGGACCAGACCGCCCAGACGGCCACCTACGACGCGGCCGGCCGCAGGACCGCCACCGCGAACCTGGACACCGCCGGAGCCGTGCTGTCCTCGACGTCGGCGACGTACACCGACAACGGGTACCTGAAGACCGTCACCGACGCCCGCCAGCACACCACGAGCTACGACTACGACGCCCTGGGCGAGGTGACCCAGCAGACCGAACCGGTCAGCGACACCGTCTCCATCACCACGAAGTTCGGCTACGACGCCTCCGGGCATCAGACCGCGTACACCGACGGCAACGGCGACACCACCTACTCCACCTACAACTCCCTCGGCCTGCCCGCGAGCAAGCAGGTCCCGGCCGTCACCGGCTACACCAGCGACGCCGACCGGACCACCACCTACACCTACGACGAACGCGGCCGTCTCGTCACCCAGACCGACCCCGGAGGCGTCACCCTCACCAACACCTACGACGCCCTCGACGACCTGACCGCGCAGACCGGCACGGGTGCCGATGCCACCACCGCCGATCACCACTTCACCTACTCGCTCAATGGTCACCTGGTGGCCTCCGCGGTCGGGGACACCTCGGAGTACTACGACACCAACGCCCTCGGGGACATCCTCACCACCTCCGGCCAGGCGGGTAGCTCGTCCTTCACCTACAACGCAGACGAGTCCCCGCTCACCCGCACCGACGCCTCCGGCACCAGCAGCTACACCTACGACACCGACGGACGGCTGAAAACCGACACCGACGCGGCGACCGGCATCACGCTGACCTCCCAGTACAACGCACTATCCCAGCCCAAGTCGGTCACGTACGGCAGCTCGGGCGACGTGCGCAACTTCGGCTACGACTCCCTGCACCGCCTGACCTCCGACGCTCTGGCCACCACATCCGGCGGCACGATCGCCAAGGTCGCCTACGACTACGACAAGAACAACAACCTGACCTCCAAGACCACGACCGGCATGCAGGGCGCCTCGGCGAACACCTACGCCTACGACTACGCGAACCGGCTGGCGTCGTGGACCTCCGGCTCCACGACCACCGGCTACACCTACGACGGCGATGGCAATCGCCTGACTGCCGGGTCGACGACGTACTCGTACAACGCCCGCGACCAGCTGACCTCGGACGGCACCCACAGCTACAGCTACACGGCACGGGGCACCTTGGCGGCCAAGGGCTCGACGGCGTACACCTTCGACGCCTACGGGCAGCAGATCACCGCCGGCTCCACCTCCTACACCTACGACGCCCTGGGCCGGGCGATCACCGCGGGCCCGACCACCCTCACCTACTCCGGCACCGACAACACGGTGGCCTCCGACGGCACCACCACCTACAGCCGTGATCCCTCCGGCGCGCTGACCGGCGAATCCTCGGCGGCGGCCGGCGCCACCCTCGCCTTGAGCGACCTGCACGGCGACCTCATCGGCCAGTTCACGGCGACAGGCACCACACTGGCCGGCTCCGCGAGCTACGACCCCTGGGGCACGACCACCGCTTCCACGCTCACCGGCACCGTCGGCTACCAGGGCGAGTTCACCGACCTGGCCACCGGCAACGTCAACATGCACGCCCGCTGGTACAGCCCGGGCACCGGGAGCTTCGACTCGGCGGACACGGTGGACAACGCGGCGGTGGGTGAGAGCGCCAACGCGAACGATTACGCGTATGCGAACGACGCGCCGCTCACGGGGACGGACCCGAGCGGGCACTGCTTGGAGGATCTGTGCATCGGTGAGGGTTATGGGGCCTACCTCCTAGGCGCGGCCCTGATCGGTACCTGCGCCAAGTACTGCTCTGCGCTGTCCCAGAGCATTTCCGACGGCTTGAGCTCATTGTCTTCCTGGAGCTCGTCCAGTTCTTCCTCCCACAGCCACTCCTCCGCTGCAAGCCACACGAGCGCCGCGACCAGCAGCTATGGGATGTGCGCCGAAGTCTGGTCGATGTCCTGCCAGCAGCACTACGGCAGGACCAACTCCAGCAGCGGCGGCCGGTCCTCCGGCGGCGGTGGCGGTGGCGGTGGAGGAGGAGGTGGTGGAGGAGGAAGCGGCTACTGCTACTCCTGCGGCGGGGGAGGCGGCATCAGCGCCGCGGACGCTGCCGCCGCGGCCGCCAAGGCCGCTGCCGCAGCCGCTGCCGCGGCGGCAGCCCGGCGTGCCGCGATCCGCGCCAACGCCATCAAGATCACCGCCTCGATCGGCAAGGGCACCCTCACCGTCCACTCCCTCTCGACGGCCGCCGAACCCCCGACGGTCAGGATCAACATCGGCAACTCCGTCCGCAACGCGGCCTCGGCCGTCGCGGCGGGCCTGACCACGGCCGCCGTCTGCGTGGCCACCGGCGGCTGCACCGGAGACGACGATGACGAGGGGCGCAGGAGCTCGTGCGATGCGACGCCCCTGATCGACGGCGGGCGGATCTACGGCGGTCTTGAGGAATACACGGACCACCAGGGGAACAAGGGATGCAGGGCGACCGGCGCCATCGCATTCCTCACCAAGAGCGATCGCAGGTCGCGCACCGGAGCGGGTGGTCTGCCGAAGTGCTCCGAATGCGAGCCGTCCGTCGATCCGGACGGAATGGAAGAGATCAGGGCAGGAGGAGGAAGGCCGCAAGCCGGCCACCTGATAGGTTATTGGGGCAAGGGTACCGGCCAGGATGTCCGAAACTTGGTGGCTTTGAACGCCAGGGCGAACGCCCGGATGGCAAGCAAGGTGGAAGCCTTCGGGTGGAAGTCCCTGAATAAGAACAACAGCCTGTTCATGTCCGTCGTTCCCATATACGGAGACACCCACTCGGCCGTTCCTACGACTATCCAAGTGGGAATGACCGCGTACGGACCCGGGGGAGGGATCGTGGACAGTTATTCATGCACCGCGATCAACTCCAAGACCGGCATCGGCTCGAAATGCTAGAAGAGGTCCAGTAGTGGCAACATTCGAAGATATCCGAGCCTTGCTGGGCGAACCCAGATTCAACTGGACGGATCCGGCGCCATGGATTGAAATGGGGCGAGAGTTCGGAATCGAATTCCCGGCGGATTTCCGTGAGATCGTGGATGCCTACGGTTCGGTCCAGATCAACAATCAACTGTATCTGGAGCACCCCGCCGGCCATCTTCTGCACAGTCTGGGGGAATCCATCAGGGGGGATCTCGAGCTCTTCCGCGAGGAGGACATGGTGGAGTACCTGCCCAGTCCGGTAGGGGCGAACCCCGGTGAGTTGATGCCGGTGGCGACGGCCACAACGGGGGAATGGGTTTTTCTCCGCGTTCCGGATGGCTTCTCGTCACCCTGGCGCGTCGTGGTGGCCGAGCTCGACAGTCCGGCCTGGACTCTGCACGAGATGACGTTCGGCGAATGGTTGCTGGCTTACCTCAGGGGTGAGGACGTGACGGTGTGTTCTCGGAACTTCGCGCCTGACCGCCCGTTCTTCGAACCGCTGAGCTGAACCGTGGTACTCGCAGATCAGCACATCGCCGTACGCCCCCACGGCGGAGATGAAGTCGGGCGGGAGCTCGACGCCCCACTCCTTCGCTACCGCTTCGATCAGCTCCTCCTCGCCCGCTCGGACCGGTAGTCCGAGAAGCGAGGAGAGGGCGGGGGGTTCAGTGCGCGGGCTCATTGCCCCACTCCATGTCGACAGCCGGGCGTTCCGCTCCTGGTGCTGCCTTCGCCCGGGGGAGCCCTGGTGTGGGGCAACACCGTCGAGGGTGGCCAGCTACTCCTAGCCGACCGGGGCGGGGGTCGTTGGACGGTGTCGGTGTTCCGTCGTAGTTGGCACGACTGGCATGAAACCGATGTGGAGTTCGGCGAATGGCTCCCGTGGATGCTGGCAGGCGAGATCGAGACGGACTGGATGCCCGAGTGGCCGACGCCACCTTACGAGTTGGAGCTGGTGGAGTAGATGGGACCGAAGCGACACCGCCGGCACATGCACTGGCCGGGACGTCCTCACGTCCTGACCAACTGAACGGATCGGTACGAGGACACCATGCACTGGGCTGTGGAAGAGCTGGGCCGCGTAATGCAGCCGCCCCCGGATGGCGGCGACACGGTCGACTGGGATGCGCTGCGCGCTGATACGGGATGGAAGCTCCCGGCTGACTACCGTGACTTCGTCGCGGTGTACGGGCTGGGTGCCATCAGCGACTCGATCGGCATCCTTACGCCCCCCTTCGACGGCTATCCATACGGGGATCACCTGCTCTATGGCGCCGAGTGGCCGCCGGTGGATGGGACGTTGACCTGGGCGACGAACGAGGCCGCTACCGACTTCCTTTGGCGGTGCGCAGGTGAGCCGGATGAGTGGCGAGTGGTCGTCCGGCCCAGAGACCGCCGGGAGTACGAGTACGGCATGGGAATGGCGGAGTTCCTGCTCCGCCTGGTGCGGGGAGAGATCCACCCGCCGCTCGGTGCCAGACTGGGGGCGCCGATCACGTTCGAATCATGGCGTGAGGAAGAACGGCGTCTGCTCGACGAGGACGGCAATCTTGAAGGTTTCTGATCGGGCCCGCCGCCTCCCTCGCAGGCGGCCGTGGGTCGTGCTCGGCGCGGGAGCAGTGGCGGTGCTGGCTGTGACCGGCACCATGGCCCTGCTCCTCCACTCAGGCGCGGACCGCGGCCGGACGGCGCCGGCTCCTGTCTCGCATGTGGACACCGCCACCCGGGTCTGCCTCCTGACGTCCACGGACGCGGACGCGACGGGCACGTGGCCCGCGCTGCAGAAAATGGCTGGCGCGAGCGACACGAATGTCGTCGTGCAGCGCTATCGTCTGCCCGCAGGAGCGAACTCCGTTGCCTACGTGAACACCCTGGTCCAGCTGCGCTGCTCCACGGTCGTCACTACCGGCACCGCGGCACGCTCCGCCGTCGCCGCCCGCCTCGCTGCCGGACTGGTCCCGCACGTCCGCTTCGTGGTGGTCGCCGACCAGCCGCTGAGCGGCACGATGCACCTGAGCCCGAACGCGGTGAGCACGCGAGCCCTGTCCCGGGTGGTGACCGGGTGACCGACGCTGATCTGATCCGCCTGCTCGGACTTCATGGCGAATGACCTGACCACCGCATACGACAACGGGACGTCCGGCACGACGACCGCCGCTGCTCTGCAGATCAGCTATGGCACCCTCGTCCTGCCACCGGACGTCGTCCGGGCGGCGCGGCCAGGCTGGTGGTGAGGCGGCCCCTGATCGCGCCGCTCGCCTTCGTGTGCTGTTGTGCTCGGCTGGGATCAGGTTCGGGGTGTTGCGTGTAGGGGATTGAGCATGTCCTGCGGCCCCTGGGCGAGGGTGAGATGGGGGCGGGAGGATGGGCGGGTGCTGTCCCGGGTCCGGGGTCTGACTCATGATATTTTTGACCAAAGTGTCTAACTGATCGTTTCAGAATGAGGTTCGTAGGCGGCGGAGGCATATGAGACTGCAGGCCAGTTCGAGCAGGCCCTGGTGGAGATCGGCGCGTCGT
>NZ_JBICZA010000043.1:0-54374 GCF_043201585.1 Streptomyces sp. NPDC048297 | reverse complement strand
CGGCTGACGGCTGACGGCTGACGGCTGACGGCTGACGGCTGACGGCTGACGGCTGACGGCTGACGGCTGACGGCTGACGGCTGACGGCTGACGGCTGACGGCTGACGGCTGACGGCTGACGGCCGCACCCTCCCCCCGCCCCTGCTCCCGCAACCACCTCTGAGCACCACCCACGAACCCTGAGCACCACCCACGAAAGGACCACCGCGCCGTGGACCTCAGCACACTCGGCACCGAGACGCGCAACGAGCGGACCCTCGATCTGGACCGCATGCCGGTCTCCGAACTGCTCTCCGTCATGAACGCCGAGGACCAGACCGTCGCACTCGCCGTACGCGACGCCCTCCCGCAGGTCGGGGCCGCCGTCGAGGCGATCTCCGAGTCGCTGCGGCGGGGCGGACGGCTGATCTACCTCGGCGCCGGCACCAGCGGTCGCATCGGCCTGCTCGACGCCGTCGAGTGTCCCCCGACGTTCGGAACCGACCCCGAGTTGGTCGTGGGCCTGCTCTCCGGCGGCCCTGGCGCCTTCGTCGTAGCGGTCGAAGGAGCCGAGGACGAACCCGCGAGGGCGATGGCCGACCTGGACGAGATCGGCGTGAACGACCGGGACACCGTGGTCGGCCTCGCCGCGAGCGGCCGTACCCCCTACGTGATCGGCGGCCTCAAGCACGCCGCCGCGCGCGGCGCCGTCACGGTCTCGGTCGCCTGCAACCGCGACGCCGTCGTCAGCCGCTACGCCGACATCCCGGTCGAGATCGTCACCGGCCCCGAGGTGCTCACGGGGTCGACGCGGCTGAAGGCCGGCACCGCCCAGAAGATGGTGTGCAACATGCTCTCGACCGCCTCGATGGTGCGCCTGGGCAAGACCTACGGAAACCTCATGGTCGACGTCAAGGCCAGCAACGAGAAGCTCGTCGACCGAGCCCGCCGTATCGTCGTCGAGGCCACCGGCGCGGACAGCC
This sequence comes from Streptomyces sp. NPDC048297, assembly GCF_043201585.1. Taxonomy (NCBI): domain Bacteria; kingdom Bacillati; phylum Actinomycetota; class Actinomycetes; order Kitasatosporales; family Streptomycetaceae; genus Streptomyces; species Streptomyces sp. NPDC048297. Next base: position 53,412 of record NZ_JBICZA010000043.1, on the reverse strand, counting down.
GTACCGCCGCCGATGCCCTGGAGGCAGCCGGTGGCCATGCCAAGACCGCCATCGTCATGCTCCTCGCCGACTGCACGGCCGAGGAAGCCGTCCGGCGCCTCGACCAGGCCCACGGCAACACCCGCGCGGCCATCGGCCGCCCCTGACCCTTGCCCTGCCCCTTGTCACGGCCCTTGTCGATCTTCGCCGTCCGGTCCCCACGCCGTCTAGGGTGTGGGCATGACCTCGCACGACTACGTCTCCGAAATGTTCTCGCTGGACGGCCGGATCGCCCTGGTCACGGGCGGCAGTTCCGGCATCGGCCGGGCCATCGCCGGGGCACTCGCGCGGGCGGGGGCGAGCGTGGTGATCGTGGCACGCAAGGAATCCGAACTTGCCTCCACGGTCGACGAGTTGACGGCGGACGGTTGCCGAGCTGCCTGGGTGAGCGCCGACCTGAGTACCCGTGACGGGGTGCGCGCGGCGGCGGAGCAGGCGGCCGAGGTGTTCGGCGAGCCCGACATCCTCGTCAACAGCGCCGGGATCAACCTGCGTCCGCCGATGAGCGAGCTGGGTGAGGACGTGTGGGACACCACGATGGCGGTGAATCTGGAGGCTCCCTTCCTGCTCGGTCAGCGATTCGGGCCCGCCATGGCCGAGCGGGGCTTCGGCCGCATCATCCACATCACCTCCCAGCAGGCGCACCGGGCGTTCGTGCAGAGCGGCGCCTACGGCGTCTCGAAGGGGGCGCTGGAGTCGCTGGCCCGCTCACAGGCCGAGGCGTGGTCCCCGCACGGCGTCACCTGCAACACGCTGGTGCCCGGCTTCGTCATGACCGCCCTCAACGCACGACTGTCGTCCGACCCGGAGAAGGTCGCGGCGCTGGCGGCACGCACGTTGGTCGGGCGCAACGGCCTGGCCGAGGACTTCGCCGGAGCGGCGGTGTTCCTGGCCGGCAACGCGTCCGGCTACATCACCGGGCAGGCGATCTGCGTCGACGGCGGGTTCTCCGTTCACTGAGCGCATCGGGCCGGGACTCCGTACGAAGCCGGGCCTGGACTCCGTACGAAGCCGGGCCCGTCTCAGCACTGCATCCCCACCCCCGGTCCCCCAACAGCCGCTCGCGGCGGCGCGGCCCGAAGGGCACATCAGCCCCCACCGTCGTCTCCCGGTGCGGTACGCTCCCGCCGCCCACAGCCCGCCGCCCACGATCGCCTGGCGGTTGGCGCACATCATCGTCTCCTGTCTGGGCTATCGGGTCGGATGGCACTTCGGCGGCCAGGACGTCGACTCCCGGACGTTCGCCTACGCGGGGACCGCTGACGAGGCGCTGAAACAGCTCGATGAGATGTACGGGAGATGGAACGCGGGGGTCCGCGAGCTCTCGGACGCCGACCTGGAGAATCCGCCCGCGGTGGGTCCCGAGCGGTTCCCCATGGAGAGCGTCGTCCTGCACGTCAACAGGGAGCTGATCCATCACGGCGCCGAGATTTCCCTGCTGCGCGACCTCTACCGCCGGCAGGACGGAGCCGTACCGCGCCGCATATGACTTCCCGGTGACCGGCGATCCAGCTTCGGAAACCTACGTGGACTCCGTGACGCTCCTGGCCGCGAACTTCACATCGCGGACGGTGTCCTCGTCGGCCATGCGGTCGCAGCATCAGGAGGCGTCCTCGGCGGTGCCTGAGAGGCGGTAGGCGGTGGAGGTGTCGACGCCGAGGGCGGCGAGCAGGTCGAGGGCGGCGGTGAGCGGCGGGGCTCCGGCCAGGCGAGCGGCGGCAAGGTGGGCGGGGAGGCGGCGGGCGGCGATCAGGGCTGTCCACTGGGTGACGGAGAGGGCGAGGTAGCGCAGGCCGGGGAGATCGGCCGGCAACGCCAAGTCCGGCGTGGGGCAACGGGACAGGTCGAGCGAGCGCAGCGCGGGGAGGGTGCGCAGCGGGGCGAGGTCGATCGGGGTGTCGGAGCCGACGGCGAGTGAGGTGAGGTGCGGGTGGCCGGCGAGCGGGGCGAGGTCGGCGCCGGGGGCGAGGTCGATGGCCAGGTCCTCGACGGGGAGTGCTGCCACGGGGGTCAGGTCGGTGGTGGCGCAGCGGTTGAGGTGCAGGCGCCGCAGGTGCGGGGTGGCGGAGAGCGGGACGAGGTCGACGGGCGACGGGGCGTCATTGAGGTGGATCGCCTGGACGCCCGGCGCGAGCCGCTCGTCCAGGGCCGAGACCACCAACTGGCGCACGCCGTCCCCGGACTGCCAAGGTGCGTGCGGATCGGGCCGGCCCAGGGCCTGGCCGAGCCAGGCGGTGACGGAGGAAGCAACATAGCGCGGGCCGGCGTCGAAGTCGCGGCCGACCTCGATCACCTGGCCGGGGCGGCCGTCCGCGGCGGGCGCGAGGTCCACGGCGAGGAAGTTGCCGTCGAACCAGGTGGCGAACGGAAGCCAGCCCGGATGCCCCGAGCAACGACGCACCGTGTTCGGCGGGTCGGCGTCGAAGATCACCTGGCGGAAGCCGAGTTCCCAGCCGAACCAGGTCGGTACTCCGATGTAGTCGTCGCGCTCGGCCAGGGCCCCTTCGAGCGGCAGCCAGCAGTATCCGTCCAGCGCCTCGCTGCCGCCGTCCCCGTCTGCCTCCAGGTAGAGCGCCCGCACGTCCGCGGGCAGCGGCCGGCCGAGGTGGCGCTCGGCCGCGGCGAGTTGAGCCTCGGTGACGGGCGCCGGCATCTCCGGTTCCGAGCCGAAACGGTCGGCGTGCTGCCGGAGTACGGCCCGCAGCCGCTCGACCGCCTCCGCCGGGTCCCCGGCCGGGCGCAGCCCGGACGGTTCCGCGCCGTCGGCCGCGCCCGGTTCGGACGGTTCCGCGCCGTCGGCCGCGCCCGGTTCGGACGGTTCCGCGCCGTCGGCCGCGCCCGGTTCGGACGGCTGGAAGCCGGGGTCGACGGTCAGGGTCCAGCCGTCCTCGGGGCCGCCCCCGGGCCGCAGCGTGTCCCGGAACACCACCAGCTCGAAGGCGCCCGGCGGGCGGCAGGTCAACTCCAGGACGATGGCCTCCCAGCCGCAGGTGTCCCGGAACCAGGACGCCAGTGAGTCGAGGCCCTGGTGCGGGAACGGCACGCCGGAGAAGAAGCCCGGACGGCTCGGCACCACGTACCCGCCGCCGGACAGACCGACGCCCGTCCGGCTCGCGTGCCCCCGCAGCACGCACTCCGCCCAGCCCTCAGGCGCCTGGGCGACGACCTCCGCCGTGATCTGCCGTGCCACCTGTTCCACCGTCAGGTCCATACCCGCCCTCTCGTCCGCACTGCTGGGACGATCATGTCAGCAGGCTGTGACAGAGCCTTCTCGGTTGTGGCACCAGCTGTCCTACCGAGACTGTCGTGGCCTGCTGCTTCTCACCACTCCGCGCGTTCAGCCGCCGCTGTGGCCGTTGCCACCTCTGCTGCCGGTGCCACCGGTTCCGCGCGTCGGGACACGTTCCGTTCTGCTCGGCAGGTCCGGTTTCAGGGTGGTGGTCAGTGGGCGGGACCAGGGCGGCGGTGTGCCGAGGAGAAAGCTGACGCGGGCGGCGAAACAGGGGCCCGGCAGCGGGATTTCGACGTCGGGATTGCGGGCGTAGCCGCGGGTGACGGCGTTGGCGACGTAATGCGTGATGACGTCGGCCGGGTGCGTGAGCCGGCGCGGGCCCGGTGCGTTCAGGCGGCTCAGGATGCGCAGGACGGTGTTGACGGAGGCGTCGAAGCGGCAGTCGTTCGGATGCGGGCCGATACCGGTGACAGGGATCGTGTCGCCGTCGCAGGCGGCGTCGAGGCCGCTCTGCTGGTACCAGAAGCCGGCGGCATGGGCTTCGCCCCGGGCGTGGTGTTGCAGGGAGAGGCAGTAGGCGGCCGGGACCGAGCCGGCGCCGGCGGCGTACTGCCACCAGAAACGGGCACCCTCGTCGACGCCGGCGACGCTGAGTGCGCAGCCCAGCAGCCATGCGCCCTCGGGTTCGGGAAGCTGGTCGGTGAGGAACTCCAACGCGCCGGGAGCCAGCCCGCTCACCACTGCCTCGCACAGGGTGTGCAGGTGCTCGGCAGCGCTGTCGTCGGCGGCCGGATCATCCGTGCGCGCCGCGGCGCTCTCATAGTCGACGGAAGGGTAGCTGTCGTCCTCGTAGGGGACCGTGTCGTCGGGGACTTCGGGGCTGTGGTGCAGCCGGGCGCGGACGAGGAGGGCGTCGATGGCGGTCATGGCGGCTGGAGTTCACTCCCGGGGGCTGCACGAGCGGAGCAGGTCTTCGAGGGCGGCGCGGGCATGGTGGTCGACGGCGCGGGCGATGGCCGGGCTCATGCCGAGGACGTGCGGTATCCGGTCGAGATCCATGCCGCACAGGTGGTGCAGCACCGCGACGTCCATCTGGTCGTACGGGAGCCTGGCGATCGCGTCGAAGAGGTCGACGAGTTCGGTGAGGACGACGAACCGGCCCGGGACGCTGTCGTGCGCCTCCCGCGTGGAGAAGACAGCGGGGCGCAGATCCGGGCGGCCGTCGTGGTGGTCGGCGCGGGCCATCACCCGCGAACGCAGCAGACGCCAGGCGTAGCGGCGGATGTCGCGGCTGGTGGCGGCCTCGTTCCAGCACAGCCACAGGATGTCGAAGGTCTCGGCGACGACCCAGCGGGCACGGTGGTCGGTGAGCAGGAAGGCCCGCGCGTACTCGGTGTAGGCGGCGCGCATGGCGTCCGTGAACGCCTGGTGGGCCAGCGGCGGGGCCTCCGGCTCCAGGACCACCTGCTGCATGCAGTGTTCGATCCAGCCCGCACCCTTGCGCGCCTCACGGGCGGCTGCCGTCCACAGCCGGCACACCGGAGGGGCGGGCAGGCCGAGGGCGCGGACGACGCTGAAGGTGATCTCCCAGGCCGGGTAGTAGCCGTTGCCGCGCAGCAGTTCGCTGATGCGGGTCTTCGAGTAGCCGGAACGGCAGACGAGTTCGTCGAGGGTCAGCCCGCTGGAGAAGACAGAACTGCGGACCGGCTCCAGCCAGGCCCGGTGCGACAGGCCTGCGGTCTCACAGATGGGAGCAGGTTTACGGCCCCGCCTGCCGCCGGTATCGGGTGGGGGCGGCTGCTCGGCATCCGGTGGACGGATCATCGCGGCGGCTCCTCCCCGCCCGGGGCGGCGGTCGTCACGGAACCGGGGCGGGCACCCGGACCGAATCCCGGCCCGGATCCCCACCCGGATCCTCTGCCGGATTCCGGGCCGGAACCCGGGCCGTCGGGTGCTGTGAGGGCCTGGACGATCTGCTGCACGAGCAGTGCCAGGGACGGGAGCAGAGCGGCTGCGGCCGCGACCTGCCCCAGCACGGTCATCACCGTGCTCCACGTGAGGACCGCCACCAGGACGGCGACGGTCACCACCTTCTTACTCGACATCGCACTCGGTTTCTGTGAGCCGGGGAACACTGGGAAACTCCAACACCCCTTACCTGCAACGGCGTTGAAGCGCCATCAGGAAGGGACGCAAGCATGGCCCGGACTCGCGTCACCCCGCCACGTGATCATGGACTTACGGAACAATGGCCCCTCCGCGCCACCGCTTATTGGTTTGCCGCCGGCCGTTGCGTCCGGATAGGAAGATCGCATGCTCAGAGGCAGCAAGGTCGGGCTCAGGGCCCGGCACGAGGACGACATCCCGGTCCTGCGGGCCGAGCTCTTCGACGACGTGGTCAACTCCTCGCGGTCCGAAGGTGGTCCGTGGCGGCCGATCTCGCCCGGCTCGAAGGATCCGCGGCTCGTGGTGGACGACAAGGAGCAGAAGCATGTCCCCTTCTCCGTGGTGGAGTTGGAGGGCGGCACACTGGTCGGCACCGCGACGCTGTGGGGCATCGACAACCACAACCGCTTCGCGCACATCGGCCTCGGCCTGCTGCCGGCCTCCCGCGGCAAGGGCTACGGCACCGACGTGGTCGCCGTGCTGTGCCACTACGGTTTCGTCGTACGCGGCCTGCACCGGCTGCAGATCGAGACGCTGTCGGACAACGACGCGATGCTGCGCTCCGCCGAGCACAACGGCTTCGTCCGCGAGGGCGTGCTGCGCTCCTCGGCCTGGGTGATGGGCGAGTTCCTGGACGAGGTGCTGCTCGGGCTCCTCGCCAAGGACTGGAAGCAGAACTCGAAGGTCTAGGCTGCCGTCCACCCGCGCTGTGACGTCGTCGGGAGAAGCGAGCGACGCATGGCCATGGTGGGCCGGTTCTGGATCGCCGAGGGCGATGTGTACGGGGGCCGCGAAGCCGTCCGGTCTGGCGCCCGGAGCACGCCCGACCCCGAGGGCGTGGTGGCCCTCGGCGACGGACAGTCCGGCCTCTGCCTGTGGGAGAACGTGCGGGCCCTGACGGGGGACTCCGACGGCAGCTCCGACCCCGGTCTTCGCGGCGGAGAAGGCGCCGGCTCCAGCGGACCGACGCCCCCACCCCGGGCTCGCTCGGCACCCCAGGAGCCGTCCCCGCGGCCCGGAGTCGGCCATGGAGATGGGGGCCGCCCGCGTGTGCGGGCGGCCCCCGGTTCACAGCCGTCGACGCACTCCCCCGAGCCCCTGCGCACCAGGAGTTGGTGGGCAGTCGACGGCTGTGAGATTCAGGGGATTCAGGGGACTTGAGGGGCGGCGCTCGCCACGAGCAGAGCGCCGTCCGCTCGTCGGGCGCCGGTGGTGAGGGCCGGCGCGTGGTGGTTCAGTGGCGGTGGCCGCCCCAGGAGACGTCGTCGATGAAGCGGCCATGGTCGTTGCGCAGGGTGGCCGTGTCGCGGTCGGCGTCCCACACGGAGGCGCGGCGGTCCCAGAAGAGGTCGTACCGGGTGTCGCGGCCGTAGCCGGTGTGCACGCGGACGGTCTGGCGGCCGTCGAGCCGGACGTGGCGGAAGGTGTAGGTGTGACCGTCCCTGTCGGACAGGGTCCAGCGGTCCAGGTTCACTGCCCGTCGGCCGTTGTTGGTGATGTCCACCCACTCCCTGTTCATCGAGCGGTCGGACCGGTCGTACCGGCCCCGGGAGTCGTGCTGGACGTCGCTGATGACCACGGTGCGGTAGTGGGCACGGTCGGAGTGGTGGTCGGCGGCCGAGGCCGGCAGTGCGGCAGTGCCCACCACGGCGGCAGCCACACCGGCAGCGGCGGTCAGACGACGGACGGATGCAGAAACGGACACGAGGTCCCCCTTTGCAAGGGCTGTGCACACCGTGGCCGTCACGGCAGCGGTGAAACCGCAGGCCGGCCAGGTGCGTTGGGTCGTTCGGCGACCGGTTGGCCGCACACGCACACCCTCCAGCCCGCACCTCTCCTCCCGAAAGAAATGCGCATGCCGTTACAAATCCACCACATTTCTGTTACACGCGGATGCAATGGGCATCTATGTGGCTGATTGATATGTAGGTGCGGATTCAAGTCGTTTCGCCCCTGGTGATACGTGCCTGCGGCAACCGTTTACCCGTTCGCGCCACCCCCGCCGCCACCCTCCCGTTCACCCGCAAGTGAGTAACAGCCCCGCCGTGGCCCGCAGCGGCAAAACGCGGAGCGGCGCGGCCCCGGGGACCGCGCCGCTCCGATCACGTACGTGATGTCAGGCGATGGTGCGCTGCTTGCGACGCAGGGTGAGGTAGGTGCCCGTCGCGCCGGCCGCGAGCAGGGCGCCCACGCCGAGGGTCACCGGAAGGGTGAGGGAGCCGGAGCCGCCGGTGGTGGCGGCGGTGTTCTGCATGGCCGGGCCCGGGGTGATGCTGGTGACCACCGGGGCGACGCGCTTGATCGGGCCGACGGACTTGATGGAACCGTCGGCGTTCAGCAGCACCTGCTTGTTGTTCGGGTGCCGGAAGTCGAACATGCCCGTCAGCGAGCCGGCCGAGGCGTCGAAGGAGTGGTCCCCGACACGGCCGGTGTGCCAGTTGTCCTCGATGAAGCGGGTGATGGACGCCTGGTCGGTCAGGTGGTGGTCCACCTTGTTGACCTTGCTGTACGGCGAGACGACGAGCAGCGGCTGGCGGGTGCCGGGGCCGCAGCGGTCGGCGTAGCCGCCGGACGCGTGGGGGCCGTTCTGGCAGGCGGGGCCGTCGGTGGCCTTGCCGTTGGAGCCGGCGGCGGTGTCCGTGGACCCGTTGCGCGGAGCGACGAAGGCGTGGTCGTACCAGCCGTCGGAGTCGTCGTAGGCGATGACGACCGCGGTGGACTTCCACTGCGGGGAGCTCTGGATGGCGTTGATCTGGTCGACGAGGAAGTGCTGCTCGTCGATCGGGTCCGAGTAGGCGGCGTGGCCGTCCTGGTATTCGGGTGCCTTGACGAAGCTGACGGCCGGCAGCTTGCCCGCCTTGAGGGCGGCGCCGAAGTCGGTCAGGTCGTAGTTGTGGTTGGCCTGGCCGTCGTGGCCGATCTCGGCGACGGAACTGGGCGGCAGGTGGTGCGGGTTGGACGTCGACTTGTAGTACTCGAACGGCGAGTGGTGCGGGCTGTAGTCGACCACGGACGCGCCACCGACGTTGGTGTGCGCGGCGTCGCACTTGGCGTAGTGGCCCTGCTGGCCGTCCCATGCGGTGCTCGGGCGGAAGCCGCCCTGGAACCAGCCCCAGCTGACGCGCTTCGCGTTCAGCAGGTCACCGATGTTCTTGCCCTGCATCACGGCGAGCGTGTTGGTGCTGGTGTGGTTCTTGCCGGAGCAGTCGTCGAAGGCCGGGTCGGGGTCGTTGACGACCGTGCCGACGCCCTTGGCGTCGGGGGACTTGACCGTGTAGGCGTCCGGCGTCGAGGTCTGCTTCGGGTTCTCCGTACCGGACGCGGGGTCGACGGAGACGACGCCGTGGGTCTGGCCGGAGACCAGGTTCAGCGCGCCGGGCGTGGAGGGGCCGTAGACCGAGCTGTAGGAACGGTCGCTGAGGGAGTACTGCTGGGCGTAGTTCCACATCGCCGTGACGGTGTTGCCGTCGTAGTAGTCCATCACCAGGCCGGGTTCACCGAACAGGCCGCCGGAGCACTGGTCGACCTCGGTGTTCTGCACGTACTGGTCGGCCTTGCCGCCGTTGGCCGCGTACTGCTCGGCGCCGTAGTTGTGGTTCTGGTCGCAGGTCAGGGCCTGCGACGGGGTGAGCCGCTTGGGCGCGTACTGGTTCGGATTCTTCGTCAGAAGACCGGCGTGCGCGAGCGTGTCGATGTCCTTCGGAGTCCTGCTCGACGCCTTGAACTTCGTGCCGTCGGTGTTGGCGGCCTTCGGGTACGTGGCGAAGTAGTGGTCGAAGGACACGTTCTCGTCGAAGAGCACCACCACGTGCTTGATCGGCGTGGCCGTGGTCGAGTGACCGTGCGCCCCTGCCGGTGCCGCCCACGTGGGCGCGGCCCCACCGAGGACGGTCAGCGCAGCGGCGCCGGCCAATGCCCCCACAGCGCGCATAGTTGCTCGTCTACCCCTGCTGGCCATGCTCTTCCACCCCTCGTGAACGCGAGTGCTGTTGCGTCGTTACGGCCAGGAGACTCTGTCAACCGTGCGGCCCTTCGGCAGAGTCATCATGGCGCAGAAGTGAACACCGGGTCAGGGAAGATAGGGCAGATCTTGACCGCGTGTTGACCGATCTGACGAGAAGGATGTCCGGACAGGTTCGAACTGGCAGGATGTCCGGGCAAGTTCGGGTGAGCAGGTTGTCCGGAGAGGTTCAGGCGAGCGGGATCTCCGGACAGGTTCAGGCAAGCATGACGTCCGGGCAGGTTCGAACAGACAGGTTCGAACAGGCAAGGTCTTCGGACGGGTTCAGGCGAGCAGGGCCCGGCCGTACCAGTCCGTCTCGTCCTGTACTCCGGGCAGCGCGAAGAAGTAGCCGCCGCCGAACGGCTTGATGTAGTCGGTGAGCGGTTCCCCCGCCAGCCGCTTCTGCACGGTCTCGAACTGCCGTGCCACGTCCTGCTGGTAGCTGCAGAAGAGCAGTCCCATGTCGAGGTTGCCGTTGGCGTCCAGACCACGGTCGTAGTTGTACGGGCGGCGCAGGATCCGCTGCTCGGCGGTGGCCTGTGTGCGCGGATTGGCGAGCCGTATGTGGGCGTCCAGCGGGATGACGTCCCCCTTGGGGTCGTCGGCGTAATTCGGCGTGTCGTGCTCGGAGTTGCCGTCCAGCGGTGCGCCGGACACGCGCGCGCGGCCGAACATCCGCTCCTGCTCGCTGAGCGAGACACGGTCCCAGAACTCCACGAGCATGCGGATCAGGCGGACCACCTGGTAGCTGCCGCCGACCGCCCAGTCCGGCTCGCCCGTCCCGGCGCCCACCCACACGAGGCGCTTCATCTCACGGGAGTCGGCGGCGTCCGGGTTGCCGGTGCCGTCCTTGAAGCCCAGAAGGTTGCGCGGTGTCCCTGACGGCCGGGGCGGGTTGGAGAAGCCGTCAAGCCGCCAGCGCATCTGCATGCCGCCCCGGGTGTGCCGGGCGATGTCACGCAGCGCGTGCAGCAGTGTGTCGGTGTCGTCGGCGTGCAGTTGGAGGCTGAGGTCGCCGTGGCACCAGTCGGGCCGCAGGTCGTCGTCCGGGAAGGACGGCATGGGGGTCAGCCGGCGCGGCCTGCGCGCGGCCAGTGCGAACCGGTCGTCGAAGAGGGAGGCGCCGACGCCGAGAGTCACCGCGAGTTCGTCGGCGGGCAACTGGCCCCCGAGGATGCCCGAGTCGGCGGGCGGTCCGGTGATGCCCACCGGGGACGGTGTCCCGCCGGAGGTCAGGAACCGGGCCCGCTCGGTGAGGGTGCGCAGCAGGTCCGTCAGTTCGGAGCGGCTCTCGGCGGTCACGTCGAGGGCGGCGAACACGGTGACGCGGCGTGGGGTCGCGATGGCCGACCGCTGGTGAACGCCGTGGAAGGGGGCGAGGGGCGTACGGTCGGCGCATGTACCGGCCGAGGCCGGGGGAACACCGTTCGCGGCCGCACCGCCCGTGGCCAGCCCGGCGCCCGCGAGGGCCGCGCCGCGCAGGAAGCCACGCCGGCCCACCGCGCCCGTCGTCTCCTCGCCTGTCGTCTCCTCGCCGGCCGCGCTCACGCCGTCCTCCGCGGATCGCACACGGTGGCCACGGACGCGAGCCGTTCGACCAGATCACCCAGGACCGCGTTCACGCTCTCACGCTGTGTCCGAGTCAGACTGTCCAAGGGGGTCCAGGCGCTGGCGTGACCGCGGTCGCTGCGGGCGCTGCCGTCACTGCGGGCGTGGAAGCTGTCGAGGGTGTGCTGCGCGTGGTCAAGTTCCATTTCCAGGCCGGGCAGTTGGGCGTAGCGGGTGGCGAGCAGCGGCCGTAGCCGGGTCAGCACCTCGCGGGTGCCGTCGAGGTTGGCTCGGGCGGTGGCCAGATTGCTGCCGCTGCCGTAGTCGGTGCGGCCCGTCAGCTCGAACTGCACGGTGTTCTCCAGGATTTCGTGCGCGCGCAGTCCCAGTTGGGCCGGGTCCATACGGGTCTGCGCCCAGTCGCCGCGCAGCGCGGAGACGGCCTTGACCAGGGCGGCCGCCGGGGCCCGCAGGGACTGGGCACTCCCGCCGTGCCACAACCCGTACTCGACACGGCGGAAGCCGGTGAAGTCCTTGTCGCGCACGCCACCCGGCAGCCCCGCGTCGGTGCCGTTGATGTGGGCGTCCGCGTCGCCGAAGGCGTCGTACGCCGCGCCGAGCCTCTCGTACTCCAGATGCGCCGGCAGCCACGCCGTGCGGGCCCCGGCGAGGTCCCCGCGGTCGACCGCGTCCCGCAGCCGGCCGGTCAGGCGTACGACGTCGTCCAGTCCGTGGCCGACCCACTTCTGGTAAGCGATCGCCGGAGGGATCAGGTCGTGCTCGGTGACCGGGGCCGCGGCCGGTCCCGGTCGCCCCTCGGTGACGCGGACCGTGGGCCCGGTGACCGCGTCGGCGTCGTCGGGTACGCACTTGAAGGCGTACGAGCCCTTGCCCAAGCGGACCGTCAACTGCCGTGTCGTCCCTGGGCCGATGCCCTCCGAATCGCCGTACACGGCCTGGCTCTTCGGGTCCTCCAGATACACCTCGGTGGCGTCGTCGGAGGTGTTGTCCAGGTCGAAGACCTGAACTCCGGCCGTGGGCGCGCCCCAGCCCCGGCCGCAGGCGCCGGCCGAGACCTGGACGGTGGTGTGGGGCAGTCCGTCCGCGCTGGTGCGGGCCGGAGCGGCTCCGTGTGTCAGGGCGAGGGTTCCCAGCAGGGCGAGTACGGCGACGAGACCGGTCACCGCCCACAGGGAGCGGGACCGCCGGCCGAGGCCGGACAGGGGCATTCCGGGCCTCCCCCGGGTCGTACCGTTCGCGATCGCCTCATGCTAGGCCACCGCATCCGATCGAACGCCAGTCCAGAGAATCCCATGACCAAGAGTTCCCTCCCGATTCAACTGCTGGTCGCACAGTCCACAGGCTGATCGCCGCTCGACGCCGTTCTTAGCTCGTCGTTCTTCATCCTTCGTTCTCCGTTCTCCGTTCTTCGCCTCCCTCACACCCGCACCATTGCCACCACGACCGTCTCCTTCTACGGTTTACGCGCGTCAACCCGGCGCCCGTTGGGGACGCGGCGCTCTGCCGGCGCCCCGGAAATGCCCCTTGCCGCACCAGTTGTGTCCTTGCCTCCGCAATGCAGCCGTCCGTGACCGGAATCCAGCAGAGGAGACAGACCGTGAACATGCCCCACCCTCACCGCCACCCCCACCCTCACGAGTCGAGCATCGACCGCCGCACCCTGCTCCGCGGTGCGGCAGGACTGACAGCCGCGGCAGGCCTCGCGGCGACCTTCACTCTCGGCTCGGCGGGCCGGGCCGCGGCGTACGGTTGGACGCGCACCCTCCAACAGGGTTCCTCCGGTGCTGATGTGACGGAGCTTCAGATACGTGTGGGAGGCTGGGCGGCGGACGGCGCCCAGCAGACCTATGTCGCCTGGGACGGCAGCTTCGGCCCGGCGACGGCGAACGCGGTCAAGCGGTTCCAGTCGGCGTACGGCCTGTCCGCGGACGGCGTCGTCGGCCCGCAGACCCAGAGCGTGCTCAACAGCCTGGAGAGCGCCGACGGTTCGACCGCGCACTTCGAGTGGAGCGAGCTCTCCTCCCACGACGGCGCCGGATTCGGTGGCGGCAAGGTGGGCGCGGCCACAGTCAAGGAGAACGTGCGCCGCCTGATGTACAAGCTGGAGGCGGTGCGCAAGAAGGCCGGCAACAGCGCGATCACCATCAACTCGGGCTTCCGCAGCACCGCCTACAACGCGTCGGTGGGCGGGGCGTCCAACAGCATGCACTGCTACGGCGTCGCCTCGGACATCGTGGTGTCCGGGCACACCACCCTTCAGGTGTACAGGATCGCCGAGACCTGCGGCTTCTCCGGGCTGGAGGCGTACACGCACTCCTGGCAGCACGTGGACAGCCGCGTCCAGTACCCCTCCTACGGATCCGGCTCCTGGTGGTGGGAGAGCGGCACGGTCTGACCGGCCACGGCGGGGCGGCGCGATGTGGCGCCGCGCGGCTCGGTGCCACCGGGTCGAGCGTGGCCTCCTCCGGGATCGGGCGCGCTTGCCCTCAACCCCTTTCTTCACACCTTGACTTAACACCAAGGACATTGCTTGGATCCCACCCATCGGTGCGTCGGGAAGGGAGACGGACGGTGTCTGTCGCAGCGTCAGGACCCCTTGTCCGGCTTCCCCCATCCCACGACGTCAGGAGAAGCTGTGAGACGTTCGCTCACCGTGTTCGCCGCCGTCGCGGTCACCACGCTGACCGCGATGTTCGGCACGGGCCCAGCCGCGCACGCCGACAGGGCCGACGACGGGGCGGCGGGCCATGGTCCCGTCGTGTCCGGCACCTACTCCACCGGCGCGGCGACGGCATGGCAGCCGCTCCCGACCGCCGGGGCCGGCGGTGACGCCGGCCGCCCCGTCGACGCCACCGTCGTCGCCGATCCCAGCGCGGCCCGGCAGAAGTACGCGGGCATCGGCTTCTCCCTGGACGAGACGAGCGTGTCCAATCTGTGGAAGCTCGCCCCCGCCGAGCGCGAGCGCGCCGTCCGGCTGCTGGTCGATCCCGTGCACGGGGCGGGCCTTGACCGGTTCCGCCTGACGATCGGCAGCCCCGACCTGATCGAGCATCTCCCGTTCTGGTCCGAGGACGACCTCCCGCCCGGTGTCACCGAGGACTTCGGCCTGAAGCACTTCTCGGTCCAGCGGGACATCGACCTGCACATCATCGACACGATCAAGCTCATCCAGCGCTACAACCCCCGGGCCACCTTCTTCGCGTCCGCCTGGAGCGCGCCGGCCTGGATGAAGACGAACAACCAGTTCACCGGCGAGGTCGCGCTCAAGCCCGGGAGCACCACGGACTATTACCAGGTCGGCAAGCTGCGCGACGACTGCATCGACGTCTTCGCGCGCTACTACGCCAGGTTCGTCCAAGCCTACGCCCGCCACGGGATTCGTGTCGACGCCCTGACCCTGCTGAACGAACCGGGCATGGACGTGGTCTACCCGGCCATGGACATCAGCGTCCCGCAGCAGCAGAAGCTGGCCCTGGCGATCAAGCGTGAACTGCGGGCGGCGCACCTGAACACCCAGCTGTACGTCCACGACTTCAACTTCTGGGACTGGCGCGACCCCAACAGCACGGCGACCAAGAACTACTACCGCATCTTCGAGGACGCCCCCGACGGCTCCGTCAGCGGCGAGCAGGTCCGAAAGGCCGCCGACGCCATCGCCTTCCACCCCTACTGGGGTGACCCCCGCGTGATGCGCGACGCCTACGAACAGACCGGAAAGCCGGTCCAGCTCACGGAGACGAGCGACCTGTCGCCGTCGACGATCCTCGACGACTTCCGCCTGGACGCCGGCTCCTACATCCTCTGGGCCCAGACCACGGACCAGGACGGCGGGACGCTGCACTGGACGCCGGCCCGCGACAACAACGTCGACTGGGACCAGGTCGCCGCCACCACCAAGTGGCCGGACCGGCTGGTCAAGGTCGACACGGTCACGAAGCGCTTCACCGTCCGCGACGAGCTCTACACCATCGGGCAGTTCGCGAAGTACCTCTCCCCCGGCGATGTGCGCCTCGAGTCCAGCGCGGCGGACAACGGCGTCAGCAACGTGGTCTACCGCACGGGTCACGACAGGTTCGTCGCCGTCCTGGGCAACAGCGCCGGCACCGACAGGACGGTCCGCATCGTCGTCGGCGACCGGTCCTTCGTGGTGAGCGTACCGGCGGGCTCCTTCGCCACCTACCGGTGGAGCGGTCACGTTCCTTCGGGCCGCCACAACCACGCCCCGGTCTTCGCGCAGGCTCCGGACGTCGTCGCCGACCAGTACGGCACCGTGCGGGTGCCCTTGAGCGCCATCGACGCCGACGGCGACCGGCTGGCCTACTACGCTTCCGACCTTCCCGACGGTGTCCGCGTCGACCCGGCGACCGGGCAGGTCACGATCCACCCGACCACCGCCGGCGAGCAGGACCTGACCTTCCGCGTCACCGACGGCGCGGCGCACGACCAGGTCACCGTCCATCTGACCGTACGACCGCACGCCGTCCCGGTGGGCGAGAAGATCGAGGCCGAGGCCTACACGGACCAGCACGGCTGGAATGCGGACGGCGGCAACTTCATCGAGAGCAACGCCGCGGCCAGCGGAGGCAAGAACGTGGGCTGGACGGCCCCCGGCAACTGGCTCAGCTACCGCGTCGACGTGCCCCGGGCCGGCGCGTACGACCTCGAACTGCGCGCCTCCAACGGCACGTCGGCCACCGCGGTGAACGCGGTGTCCCTGCGCGACGGAAGCGGCTCCACTCTGGCGACGGCCTCGGTACCCGCCACGGGCGGCTGGGGCACGTACCAGTCGGTGCACGCGCCTGTGCGTCTCGATGCCGGGGAACAGACGGTCACCGTCTACTGCGAAACCGGCGGCTTCAACCTCGACTACCTTCGCCTGACGAACTGACAGCCTCACGGCCTGACAGCCTGACCGAGTTGACAACCTCATCGAGTTGACAGCCTGACGGCCTGATCGAGTGGCCTGTTGAACGTGTGGAACGCCGGGGACCGGCCGGCCAGGGGGCGCACCCGCCGACCGGTCCCGCGTCCGTGTCACGCGCCGCATCGCCGTCGGGGCACGGTGGCCGCCGTGCCCCGAATCGGCCGGTGCCTGCTCGTGCACACGTTCATGGCGCACCGCATCGCCGACAGGATTCTGTCAGCGACCGACAAGGGGCGGCACAGTCTCCGGCGCACAGGCCCCTCAGCCCTTGTGTGTCCCAGGCAACCCTGTGCATAGTCGAAACATACATCGCATACAGTATGCGATTACCTGAGGGAGCCCGTCGGACTCCCCGCTCGCCCGGACCTCAGGGAGCCGCTCCATGCCGTACCGCTCCGCCCTCTCCTACGTCCTGAGCAGCGCCATCGAGCCCTCCGTCCGGACGACCAGCTCGCGGGAGAGGTTTCCGCGAGCGGCACTGGCCGCCCTCGGCGAGACAGGACTGCTCGGACTCACGGCCTCCGCCCATCTCGGCGGTGGCGGCCTGGGACTCCATGAGGCCGCCGAAGTGGTGGCCGAGGTGTCCCGCACCTGCCCGGCCACCGCCGCCGTCCTCCGGTCCCACTACGCCGCCGTCGCCCTCATCGAGGCGTACGGCACGCCATGGATCCGCCGGAAGGTCGCCGCCGGCCACCACCTCAGCACCCTTGCCCTGACCGACGGCGCCTGCGACTGCGAAGGGGGCCTTGCGTCGCCCAAGGACTCCACGGCGACGCGCACCGGTGACGTGGTGGCACTTCGCGCCCGGAAGCGTGACGTCGTCGCGGCCGGCGAGGCCGACAGCTACATCTGGTCGTCCCGGCCGGCCGACGGCGGTGACAGGACGGCCCTGTGGAGGGATTCACACATGCTCGATGATCAGGGGGAGGGACCATGACGACGACCGTCAGTGATCTGACGACGCGGGCCGCCATCAGCGCGATCGTGGCCGCCCATCGCGGCCAACGCGGCCCGCTGCTGCCGATCCTGCACGCCATCCAGGCCGAACCGGGGCATGTTCCGCGGGAGTCCGCGGCTCTGCTCGCCCAGGAGCTCAACCTCTCCCGCGCGGACGTGCACGGGGTGATCTCCTTCTACCACGACTTCCGGCGCGAGCCCGCGGGCCGTACGACGGTGCGCATCTGCCGTGCCGAGGCCTGTCAGGCGCTCGGTGCGGACGCCCTGGTGACCTGTGCCCGCGACCGGGCGGGCGTCTCGCTCGGGGAGACGCGCGCCGACGGTTCGGTCACCCTGGAACAGGTCTTCTGCCTCGGCAACCGCGCGCTCGGGCCGTCCGTCGAGGTGAACGGCGAGGTGCTGGGACGCGTGAGCGCGGATCGCCTGCGCTCGATCCTCGACGAGGCGGTCTCGTCGTGACGGGCGCAGGGACAGGCGCAGGGACAGGCATCGCGGCACAGGCCGCCAACTCCCCTGCGCAAGCCGCCGATGCCCCGGTCCAGGCCGCCAACTCCCCGGTGCGCGTGTACGTCCCGCGTGACTCGGCGGCCCGGTCCGTCGGCGCGGACAAGGTCGCGGAGGCGATACGGCAGGCGGCCGGCGAGCGGGGCCGGCCCGTCGAGCTGGTACGCGACGGATCCCGGGGCATGCTGTGGCTGGAGCCGCTGGTGGAGGTGGTCACGCCCGAGGGGCGGATCGGCTATGGCCCCGTGGCGCCCGAAGACGTCGCGGGTCTCCTGGACGCGGGCCTCCTGGACGGAGCCGGCCATCCCCTGCGGCTCGGTGTCGTGGACGAACTGCCGTGGCTGGCACGGCAGAACCGCGTCACGTTCGCCCGGGTCGGAGTCGTCGACCCGCTCTCCCCAGAGGACTACGTACGGCACGGCGGGGCGACCGTCTCGGTCGAGGTCGACGGACTGCCCGTCACGGTGCCCGAGGGCACCTCGGTGATGCGCGCCGCGGCGCAGGCCGGCATCGACATCCCCAAGCTCTGTGCCACCGACAGCGTGGAGCCGTTCGGCTCCTGCCGGCTGTGCGTGGTGGAGATCGACGGCCGCCGCGGCACCCCGGCGTCCTGCACGACACCCTGCGCCGAGGGGATGGTCGTACGCACGCGGACGCCCAAGGTGGAGAAGCTGCGCCAGGGCGTCATGGAGTTGTACATCTCCGACCATCCGCTGGACTGCCCGACGTGCTCGGCCAACGGGGACTGCGAACTGCAGGACATGGCGGGCGCGGTGGGGCTGCGGCAGGTGCGGTACGGCTACGAGGGCGAGAACCATCTCGACGCGGCACCGGATCTGAGCAATCCGTACTTCGACTTCGACCCGTCGAAGTGCATCGCCTGCTCCAGGTGCGTCCGCGCGTGCGGTGAGGTGCAGGGCGCCTTCGCGCTGACCATCGAGGGCCGCGGCTTCGACTCGAAGGTCTCCCCCGGCGCCGGTGAGTCCTTCATGGACTCCGAGTGCGTGTCGTGCGGTGCCTGTGTGCAGGCCTGCCCGACGGCGACGCTGCAGGAGCGGTCGGTCGTCGAACTCGGCATGCCGTCCCGTTCGGTGATCACGACGTGCGCCTACCGCGGTGTCGGCTGTTCTTTCAAGGCCGAGCTGCGCGGCGACGAACTGGTCCGGATGGTGCCGTACAAGGACGGCGGGGCGAACGAGGGCCACTCGTGCGTCAAGGGCCGTTTCGCGTTCGCCTACGCGACCCACCCCGACCGCAAGCTCAGGCCGATGGACCGCGAGAAGACCACGGACCCGTGGCGCGAGGTCGGGTGGGACGAGGCGATCCGTACGGTCGCCACGCGGATGCGGGCCATCCAGGTGGCGCACGTGGTGGTCACCGAGGGCCTGGTCGACGGGGCCTTCGTCGCGGCGCGGTGCGAAGGCTTCGACGAGTGGGCCGAGTTCGTGGCGCTCCCGGAGAACAGCCCGGAGGCCACCGAGCCGGTCGCCGGTGTGCCGGCCGGTGAACTGCGGGCCGCCGCCCGGCTGTACGCGCAGGCGCCCAACGGGGCCGTCTACTACGGCCTCGGGGTGACCGAGCACAGCCAGGGCTCCACGATGGTGATGGGGATGGCGAACCTCGCGATGGCGTGCGGCAACATCGGCCGCGACGGCGTCGGCGTCAACCCGCTGCGCGGTCAGAACAACGTGCAGGGCTCCTGCGACATGGGTTCCTTCCCGTACGAGTTCAGCGGCTACCGCCATGTCTCGGACGACGCGGTGCGGGGCGTGTTCGAGGAGTTGTGGGGGCGTTCGCTGCTGCCCGAGCCGGGGTTGCGGATCCCGAACATGTTCGACGCGGCGATCGAGGGCTCGTTCCGGGGCCTGTTCGTCCACGGCGAGGACATCGCCCAGTCCGATCCGAACCTCCGGCACGTCAGTACCGCGCTGTCGGCGATGGACCTGGTCGTGCTGCAGGACCTGTTCCTCAACGAGACGGCGAAGTTCACGCACGTCTTCCTGCCGGGCGCGTCGTTCCTGGAGAAGGACGGCACGTTCACCAACGCCGAACGCCGGGTCAACCGGGTGCGGGCGGTGATGAAGCCGAAGACGGGCAAGCACGAGTGGCAGATCGTCTGCGAGATCGCCACCGCGATGGGCTACCCCATGGCGTACGACCACCCGGGCCAGATCATGGACGAGATCGCCCAGGTCACGCCGACGTTCAAGGGAATCTCCTTCGGCGTGCTGGACAAGCTCGGCAGCGTCCAGTGGCCGTGCGACGACGAGGCGCCCGAGGGCACGCCGACCATGCATGTCGACGCGTTCGTGCGGGGCAGGGGCCGGTTCGTGGTCACCGCCCACGTGCCGACGGACGAGCGCACCACCTCGCGTTTCCCGCTGGTGCTGACCACGGGCCGGATCCTGAGCCAGTACAACGTCGGGGCGCAGACGCGCCGTACCGGCAATGTGGCGTGGCACCCGGAGGACGTGCTCGAACTGCACCCGCTGGACGCCGAGAACCGCGGGGTCACGGACGGGGACATGGTGACGCTGGCGAGCAGGGTCGGCCGTACGACGCTGCGGGCGCGGGTGTCCGACCGGATGCCGCCGGGCGTCGTCCACACGACGTTCCACCACCCGGTGACGGGTGCCAACGTGGTCACCACCGAGAACTCCGACTGGGCCACCAACTGCCCGGAGTACAAGGTGACCGCCTCCAGGTCGCCCTCGCGCACCCGCTCGGGCGGCACGCCTCCGAGTCGGCACAGACCGACCTGCTCGCGGGGGTGGACTGAGATGGCCGGTGCCGTGCCGCCGGAGCAGCGGATGGCGAACCAGATCGCCGCGAACCTGGGGCATGTGCCCGGCGATCGGGCCGCGGAGGCGCTCGCGGGTCATGTCGGCCGGTTCTGGGACCCCCGGATGCGGGGGCGGTTGTTCGAGCTGGTGGAGGCCGGGGCGGAGGGCCTGGACCCCGTGGTGGTGGCGGCCGTTCGCCTCCTGCGGCAGCCTGGGCAGGCCCCGGCCGGCTGAGCCGAGGGCCCAAGTGCATGACGCCGCCTCATCTCCCCTGTACCGGGGGAGGTGGGGCGGTGTGGCGTGCGGAGCCCAGGCGGGGCGGTGTGATGTGCGGAGCCCGGGTGGGGCGGCGTGGTGTGCGGGAGCCCGTGGGGTCGATTTCGACCGAGCATTGCATACAGCATTCGATCCTCATTGTCCTCGTCCGACCGAGGGTCTTCGCGGTGACCGGCGGACAGACCGGTCTGGTCACGTTGGCCCGCATCCGCCCGGCGGGTAGGTTGCAGCGATCGCAGAATCGCCCTCGAACGCTCACTCGGACGAGAGATACAGGACATGTCTGCTCATGAATCCGCATATCATCCTCCCCAGCGACTCGGTGTGGTCGCCGAGTCCGTCCCCGGGGAGACCCGCGTCGCGGCGACCCCCGCGACGGTGCGCCAGTTGCTGGGGCTCGGCTACGAGGTCGTGATCGAGCGCGGTGCCGGTGAGACCTCCGGCTTCGCCGACCAGGCCTACGTCGACGCCGGCGCGGAGATCGGCGAGGCGTGGGACGCGGATGTCGTGCTGAAGGTGAACGCTCCCTCCGGCCCGGAGACCGCCCGGCTGCGCCGGGGCGCGACCGTGCTCGGCCTGCTGGCCCCGGCCCAGCAGCCAGAGTTGCTCAAGACGCTCTCCGACGCCGGCGTGACCGCCCTCGCGCTGGACGCCGTACCGCGCATCTCGCGCGCGCAGTCGATGGACGTGCTGTCGTCCATGGCGAACATCGCCGGCTACCGCGCGGTCATCGAGGCCGCGCACGTCTTCGGACGGTTCTTCACCGGCCAGGTCACCGCGGCGGGCAAGGTGCCGCCCGCGAAGGTCCTCGTGGCCGGCGTGGGTGTGGCCGGCCTGGCGGCGATCGGCGCGTCCTCCAGTCTCGGCGCCATCGTGCGCGCCACCGACCCGCGGCCCGAGGTCGCGGACCAGGTGAAGTCGCTGGGCGGCGAGTACCTTCCGGTGGACGTCGTCCAGGAGGCGAGCACCGACGGCTACGCCAAGGCGACCTCCGCCGACTACGACCGCGCCGCCGCCGAGCTGTACCACCGGCAGGCCGAGGACGTGGACATCGTGATCACCACGGCGCTGATCCCCGGCCGGCCGGCGCCGCGCCTGCTGACGGCCGCGGACGTGGCCGTCATGAAGCCGGGCAGCGTCATCGTCGACATGGCCGCGACCCAGGGCGGCAACGTCGAGGGCACGGTCGCGGGCCGGGCGGTGGTCACCGACAACGGCGTGACCATCATCGGCTACACCGACCTCGCCTCCCGGCTGCCCGCACAGGCCTCCCAGCTGTTCGGCACGAACCTGGTGAACCTGCTCAAGCTGCTCACGCCCGGCAGGGACGGGCAGTTGACGATCGACTTCGACGACGTCGTGCAGCGGGCCGTGACCGTCGTACGGGACGGCGACGTCACCTGGCCGCCCCCGCCCGTATCGGTCTCGGCCGCGCCCGCCGCACGGCCCGCCGAAGCACCCGCCAGGCCCGAACCCGAGGCCGGACAGCCGAAGCTGACACCGGTGAGGCGCTTCGGGCTGATCGGGCTCGGCATGCTCGCGCTGTTCCTGCTGGTGGCCTTCGCGCCCGCGCAACTCGCCGAGAACTTCACGGTGTTCGCGCTCGCGGTGGTCATCGGCTACTACGTCATCGGCAAGGTGCACCACGCGCTGCACACACCGCTGATGTCGGTGACCAACGCGATCTCCGGGATCGTCGTGATCGGCGCCCTGCTGCAGATCGGGCACGAGAGCCCGCTCGTGACCGCCCTGTCCTTCGTGGCGATCCTGCTGACGAGCGTCAACATCTTCGGAGGTTTCGCCGTCACCCGCCGCATGCTGTCCATGTTCTCGAAAGGCTGAGCCGAGATGACCTCCCTGACGGCCTCTCACGCGGCCGACCTCGTCGCCGCCCTGCTGTTCATCCTGAGCCTGGCCGGCCTGTCCCAGCACCGCACCTCTCGCGCCGGTGTCGTCTACGGCATCGCGGGCATGGCCCTCGCGCTCGTCGCCACGATCGTGATGGCGGCGCAGAGCATCACCGCCGGCGCGGTGACCCTGATCGTGCTGGCCATGGTGCTCGGCGCGGCGATCGGCCTGTGGCGGGCGCGCCAGGTCGAGATGACGCAGATGCCCGAACTGATCGCGGTGCTGCACAGTTTCGTCGGCCTCGCCGCGGTGCTGGTGGGCTGGGACAGCTACCTGGAGGTGGAGTCGCACGGCTCGGCGCAGACCGCGATCGGCGCCGATCTGCTGGGCATCCACCACGCCGAGGTGTTCATCGGCATCTTCATCGGCGCGGTCACCTTCACCGGCTCGATCGTCGCGTTCCTGAAGCTGTCGGCGCGCGTCAAGTCGCGTCCGCTGATGCTGCCGGGCAAGAACGCGCTGAACCTCGGCGCGCTCGGCGCCTTCGTCGCGCTGACGGTCTGGTTCACCGTCAGCCCGAGCCTGCCGCTGATGATCGCGGTGACCGCGCTGGCGCTGGCCCTGGGCTGGCACCTGGTCGCCTCGATCGGCGGCGGCGACATGCCCGTCGTCGTCTCCATGCTGAACAGCTACTCGGGCTGGGCGGCGGCCGCGGCAGGCTTCCTGCTCGACAACAACCTGCTCATCGTCACCGGCGCGCTGGTCGGCTCCTCCGGTGCCTATCTGTCGTACATCATGTGCAAGGCGATGAACCGCTCCTTCATCTCCGTCATCGCGGGCGGTTTCGGCATCGAGGCGCCGGCCGGTGGCGAGGAGGAGCACGGCGAGCACCGCGAGGTGCGTGCCGCGGAGGCGGCCGAGATGCTCGCCGGCGCCCGTTCGGTGATCATCACCCCCGGCTACGGCATGGCCGTCGCGCAGGCCCAGCACCCGGTCGCGGAGCTGACCCGGCAGCTGCGCGAGCGGGGCGTGGAGGTCCGTTTCGGCGTCCACCCCGTCGCCGGGCGCCTGCCCGGACACATGAACGTCCTGCTGGCCGAGGCGAAGGTCCCGTACGACATCGTCCTGGAGATGGACGAGATCAACGACGACTTCGCGGACACCTCGGTCGTGCTGGTCATCGGCGCGAACGACACCGTCAACCCCGCCGCGCAGGAGGACCCGTCCAGTCCGATCGCCGGCATGCCCGTGCTGCGGGTCTGGGAGGCGGAGCAGGTCATCGTCTTCAAGCGCTCGATGGCCTCCGGCTACGCGGGCGTGCAGAACCCGCTGTTCTTCCGCGAGAACAGCAGCATGCTCTTCGGTGACGCCAAGCAGAGCGTGGAGGAGATCCTGCGCGCGCTCGCCGCCGACGGACGGCGTGAAGCGCCGCCGACCGCGCGTCAGGTGACGGTGGCGGGCTGAGCGTCCTGGTACGACAGAGCCGGCCCGGACGAGGTGTCCGGGCCGGCTCGTTCGTTCCTGGGATCATTCGTGCCTGGGATCATTCGTGCGGGGGATCAGACGACGACCTTCTTCTCGCGCATCCCGGCGATGGCACCGGCGTCGTAGCCCAGCTCGCTCAGGACCTCGTCGGTGTGCTCGCCGAGCAGCGGGGCGCCCTTGATGTCGGGCGTGAAGCGGGAGAACTTGATCGGGCTGCCGACCGTCAGATACGTCCCGCGGTCCTGCTGCTCGACCTCCACGACAGTCCCGCTCCGGCGCAGCGCCCCGTCCTCGGCAAGTTCCTTCATGCTCATCACGGGCGCGGGAGGGCACCTCCCACTTGCGCAGGATGTCGACCGCTTCGTACTTCGTCTTGTCGGCCAGCCACTTCTCGATCTCCTCGAAGATCTCGAAGAGCCGGGGCTGACGGGCCCTGGTGGTGCTGTAGTCCGGATCGTCGGCCCACTCGGGACGGCCGATGGCCTCGGCGGTCCGCTTCCAGTTCTGCTCCTGGACGGTGAAGTAGATGTACGCGTTGGGGTCGGTCTCCCAGCCCTTGCACCTCAGCACCCAGCCGGGCTGGCCACCACCGCCGGCGTTGCCCCCGCGCGGAACGGCTTCCCCGAACGTGCCGTCGGGGTACTGCGGGTACTCCTCCAGGTAGCCCACCCGGTCCAGGCGCTGCTGGTCACGGAGCTTGACCCGGGACAGGTTGAGCACGGCGTCCTGCATGGACACCGACACCTTCTGGCCCTTGCCGGTCCGGTCACGGTCGATCAGCGCCGTGAGCAGTCCGATGAGCAGGTGCATGCCGGTGTTGCTGTCCCCGAGGGCGGCGCCGCTGACGGTGGGCGGACCGTCCCAGAAGCCCGTCGTCGAGGCGGCGCCGCCGGCGCACTGGGCCACGTTCTCGTAAACCTTGAGGTCGTTCCAGGGCGAGTTCTCGTTGAAGCCCTTGACTGAGCCGAAGATCAGGCGCGGGTTCCACTCCTGGAGCGTCTCCCAGTCCAGGCCCATGCGGTCCATGGCGCCCGGCGCGAAGTTCTCGACCAGGATGTCGGCCCCGCGGATCAGCTTCTCCATGACCTCCCGGCCCCCGGGGGTCTTGGTGTCGATGGCCAGGGAGCGCTTGTTGCTGTTCAGCATGGTGAAGTACAGCGCGTCGACGTCGGGGATGTCGCGCAACTGCCGGCGCGTCACGTCGCCGCCGGCGGTGCGCTCGACCTTGAGCACGTCGGCGCCGAGCCAGGCGAGCATTTGCGTGCAGGCCGGTCCGGCCTGCACCCCGGTGAAGTCGATGACCTTCGTCCCGGAAAGGGGCAGCGCAGTCATGTTCCCGTCCTTGTCATGAATCGTCTCGATACGGAGATGGCCGTACGTGGTCAGTGCCTGGCCGTGATGCCCTTGGGGTTGAGGTGCGCGATCCGGCCGCTCTCCGTGCCGTCCGTCGGGTCGATCACGCAGTCGATGAGCGCGGGAGCACCGGCGGCCAGGGCCTCGCGCAGGGCGGCGGCGACCTCCGCGGGCGTCGTCGCCCGGTAGCCCTTGCCGCCGAACGCCTGGATCATGAGGTCGTGGCGGGCCTTGAGGACGGTGGGCGCCGGGTCGCCGCCGACGGCGGGGGCGTCACCGCGGTAGACGCCGCTGTTGTTGAGGACGACGGTGACGACGGGCAGGTGGTAGCGGCAGACCGCCTCGATCTCCATGCCGCTGAACCCGAACGCGCTGTCGCCCTCGATGGCGACGACCGGGTCGCCGGTCTCGACGGCGGCGGCGATCGCGTACCCCATGCCGATGCCCATGACCCCCAGGTGCCGCTGTCCAGCCGGTGGCGCGGCACCTGCATGCCGATGGTGCTGCGGGCCAGGTCCAGCGCGTTGGCGCCCTCGTTGACGACGTACGCGCGCGGGTTCTCCCGCAGCACGTCGCGGATGGCCCGCAGCGCGCCCAGGAACGTCATCGGATGCGCCGTCTCGGCGGCCTTCAGGCGGCCGGCCATCTTGGCGACGTTCTGCGCCGAGCGGGCGGCGAGTTCCTCGCGCCACCGCGCGGGTGCGGTGATCCGGCCCGGCTTGCCGCGCTCGACCAGTCGGACCGCCCTGATCCCGCCCGTCGCCGGCATGGCGTCCAGCCAGGTGTGCGGGACGACGCTCGCCCACGCGCCCGTGGCGACATGGGCGTACAGCGAGGCGACGGAGTCCGTCTCCACCTGGGGGGGTCGCACTCGCGCCGGCGCTGTCGAAGGCGCCGTCGATGAACTGCCTGAACCGCATGTCCGGTGAGAGCAGCGCAAGCGGCAACCGGGCCGCCTCCGCCCAGGTGACGGTGGAGCTCGGGGGGACGAGCCGATCGCCGGACGTCAGCAGCACGTACTGCTCCTGGTACAGCGGTACGACGTCCAGGCCATCGCGGTCCTCGGGCCCGAAGTGGGCGATGGCGGCGTCGAGTTCGAACGCGCGCAGCTGCCTGACCAACTCGGTGGAGGAGAGCCGGGAGCAGACCTTCACCCTGGCCAGCGGGTGCATCGCGCAGAACGCGGCCACCGGAAGCGCCGTCGTCGTCGACACGGTGGGCCCCGTCCCGAGCCGTGGTGTCCCGGTGATGCCGGACTGCATGACGGCCACCTCGGCCTTGAACGCGTCGTGCTCGGCGAGGATCCGCTTGGCCCGGACGACGAGCCGCTCGCCCTCCGGGGTCAGGCCCTCGAAGTTGTGCCCCCGGTTGATGAGGGTGACGTTCAACTCCCGTTCCAGCTTGGCGATCGCGATCGACAGGGCGGGCTGAGAGACGTAGCAGGCGTCGGCCGCCCGCGCGAAGTGCTTCTCCTTGGCCACCGCCACGAAGTACTCGAGCTGCCGGAACAGCATGGAGCGGCTCCTCTCACGCCTGGAACATTGTATGCAGTATTCCTTATTCACGTAGGGGCGCCATACTGGCGACGGTGCCGATCGACGACACGGCGCACCCCGCGACAGGAGGGAGAAACACCGTGGGCGACGACAACACGGCGTCCGGGAACGGAACTTCGCCGGCTCAGCCGGGTTCGGGTGGTACGCGCACCGGGGAGCCGGAACCCTGGCTGGCCCAGGCGCTCGTGCACGAGTCGCCCGAGGCCATCGTGGTGGCGGATCCGGAGGGGATCATCCTGGTCTGGAACAGCGGCGCGGAACGCATGTTCGGCCACAGCGCCACCGAGGCCGTGGGCGCCGGTCTCGACCTGATCATCCCGGAGAAGCTGCGGGAGCGGCACGGCAAGGGCTACCGGCAGACGGCCGCCACCGGCCGGACCCGATACGGCGACAAGCTCCTCGCCGTTCCCGCCACCCACCGGGACGGCCACCGTCCGTCGATCGAGTTCACGGTGGCACTCCTGCACGACGAGAGCGGCCGGCTCGCCGGAATCTCCGCGATCATGCGCGAGGTGACGGAGCGACGCGACACGGAGAAGGCACTGCGCATGAGGCTCGCGGAACTCGAACGACGCCTCCCGCAGACCTCACCGGCGTGACGGCACCCCTGCCGGGCAGGCCCCGCTGGGCGAATTCCAGGGGGCCTTACGCCTCACGCGGAACCTCGGTGAACTCGCGCTCGTTGCGTTCCGCCCGGCGGACGTACCACCACCCGATGCCCACCAGGACCGGATACGGCGCAAAGCCCAACGCCAGCCATACGACGAGCGGGACGCCGCCCCCCGGATCGGCCGGCGCCATCACCCGCAGGACCACGGGCAGCAGACCGAGCAGGACGGTGAGCAGAGCGGACGCGCAGAGGCCGAGCCTCGCCTGCCTGCGCAACAGCGGCGCAACGGCCGGGGATTCACCACCGGCGTCTGCGGCGCCGCTCTCCGGCGCGGCACCCTGCGAACCGGGCAGGTAACCACCGCTTCGGTTCTCACCGGGCCCGCCGGTGACCACCACTCTGCGAGGGACGGAACCGCCACCCATCTCGCACCCCCAGAGCCCCGACGACCACCCTGCGAAGCCGAGTTTACGCGGCAAGGGGACGACGAGTCATGCGGTGGGCACAAGTCGGCATATGCGCGATCAAGGAGTGTGCGCGCAGCGAAGACGGCTGCCCGTCGCGGGAGGCCTGGCTCCCAGGGGTGGCGACAGAGCAGCCGTGTCTCAACGGGGCGGGGGGACGCGCCCCTTGGGACGTCACGGCCGGGGGGAGGTGAGGTGTGGCCCGGACCGCGCTTCACCCAGGTTCACGGTCGGGGCCGGGGAACGGTTCAGCGGGTGCGCGGACTTTTCCCGCGGCCCTGATCCCGCGCATGCCGGAGTTGGCCGCCGGCGCTCTCCCGGACGTCCTTGTGGGCTATCTCCAGTTCCACGTAGGACTCTTCGGCCTTGCGGAAGGCGATCTCCAGCGCGGCCGACGCGCGAGGGCCCGCATGGTGCGAGGACCACTGGCGGACCTCGTAGAGGACATCCGCCCAGCGCCCTGCGGCGCTCTTGATCCGCATCAGGGTCTCGGCGAGTTCGTGCACCGTGTTCGGAGCGCCGGGGGGCAGTTTGCCGAGTTCTTCCAGCAGCTCCTCGATCTCGGACATGGACTCCCCTCCGGGCCGCCGGGCAAGGAGGCCTGCCGCTCACGATAGGGCGCACCCGGCACTCGTCGTCCGTCCGTCGGCCGCCGAATCCGTGAACGGTCGCGGTTGATCGCCGGACGGTCACCGACGCCCGACGAACGGCACCGGGCGGACCACGCCACGCCTCACTTCACCCCATCTCACCTCGTCCCACTTCCCCCCACCCCACCTCACCTCACCGGCTCGGCGGTGCCGACTGAACGCCCGCGCGGAACTTGGGGATGCGCACGGTGACCTTCATGCCCGCTCCCACGGCGGTCTCGATGACGAGGCCGTAGGCGTCTCCGTACACCTGGCGCAGCCTGACGTTGACGTTGCTGAGCCCGATACCCGTCGCCAGGCCGCCGGCCCCCTTGAGGATCTCGCGCAGTCGCTCGGGTTCCATGCCGACGCCGTTGTCCTCGATGCTCACGAGCGCGTCGGGACCGTCGTCCTGCGCGACGATGGTGATCGTGCTGCGCTCCATGCTCTCTTCCAGGCCGTGTTTGAGAGCGTTCTCCACCAGCGGCTGGAGGCAGAGGAACGGCAGGGTCACGGAGAGCACCTCGGGTGCGATCCGCAGGTTCACCTCCAGGCGGTCACCGAAGCGGGCACGGGCCAGCTCCAGGTACTGCTCGATGGAGCGCAGTTCGTCGGCGAGCGTGGTGAAGTCGCCGTGCTTGCGGAAGCTGTACCGAGTGAAGTCGGCGAATTCCAGGAGCAGTTCACGGGCCCGGTCGGGGTCGGTGCGGACGAACGAGGCGATGCTGGCGAGGGAGTTGTAGATGAAGTGCGGGGAGATCTGTGCCCGTAGTGCCCGGATCTCCGCCTCGATGACGCCGGAGCGTGCCCGCTCCAGGTCGACCAGCTCCAGCTGCACACCGACCCAGCGGGCGACCTCGTCGACGGCCCGGGACAGGACGGCGGACTCCTGCGGGCCGAACGCCGCGAGTGCCCCGGCTCCGCGGCCGTCGACCACGAGCGGGGTGACGACGCCCCAGCGCACGGGGCAATCGGGCTGGTCGCAGGAGACCTTGACGGTGCGGGGCTGCCGTTTGGTGACCACCTCGGGTATCAGTCGCCGCACCTCGTCGCCGTGGTGGGCGCCGGGCCCCTCCCAGGCGAGCACCCCCTCCTCGTCCGTGAGGATCATGGACGCGTCGCCCAGCAGAGGCCTCAGTCGCCGTGCCGCCTTGCGGGCGGTGTCGGCGGTGAGGCCCGCCCGCAGGGGAGGTGCGGCAAGGGACGCGGTGTGCAGGGTGTGGAACGTGGCGCGCTCGACCGGAGTACCGAGGCCGGGCGGTCCGCTGTGCCCGCGGCGCGCGGCCAGGTAGCCCGCCCCCGCCCCGACGGCGAGCAGCAGCGGGCCGCCGACCGTGATCGCCACGGTGGCCAGAGAACTCATGGGCGGGGCTCCTCAACCGACTGCTGGAGGGGGCGGGGGAAGGGGGTTCTGCGCATCCTGTTCACGGGAGCGACGGCCGTGGGCCGCTGGTCTCGGGCAGGTGCAGCCTGGCCATGACCGCGGCCGTACTGGGAGGGATGCGGTGCCGGGTGGCGAGGGAGACCACGATCATCGTGGTGAAGCCCACGGGTACGGACCAGACCGCGGGCCAGGCGAAGAGGGCGTGCAGCAGACCGGAGCGCGGTGCGCCGCCCATCGTCGCGGCGACCGCGACCAACGCGGATCCCCCACCCACCAGCAGACCGGCGGCCGCCCCCGGTGGTGTCAGGCCGCGCCACCAGATCCCGAGCACGAGGAGCGGGCAGAAGGACGAGGCGGAGACGGCGAAGGCCAGTCCGACGGCACCGGCGGCCGACAGGTCGGGCACCGCGAAGGTGGCGGCGACCGGCACCGCGACCGCCAGGAGGGTGGCGAGCCGGAAGTGCCGCACGCCGAGGGTGGGGAGCACGTCCTGCGCCAGCACGCCGGCGACCGACAAGGTGAGGCCGGACGTGGTGGAGAGGAAGGCGGCGAAGGCTCCGGCGGCGACGAGCGCGCCGAGCAGGTCACCGGTGATGCCACCGATCAGCCGCTGGGGCAGCAGCAGGACCGCCGCGTCCGTGTCGCCGGAGAGCACGAGATCGGGGGCGTACAGGCGGCCGAGTGCGCCGTAGACGGGCATGAGGAGGTAGAAGGCGCTCAGGAGACCGAGGACGATGACCGTGGTGCGGCGGGCGGCGCGGCCGTCCGGGTTGGTGTAGAAGCGCACGACGACGTGCGGCAGCCCCATCGTGCCGAGGAACGTGGCCAGGATCAGGCCGTAGGTCGCGTACAGGCTGTGCTGGTCGCGGTCCGCCGACACGGGATTGGCCCAGCTGGAGCGGTCCGGACCGGCCTGGCTTCCGGCGGCCGTGCGGGGCACGCGTGCCCCTTCGGGGAAGCGCACCGAGGCGCCGGCCGCGATCTCGTGGGGGCCCTTGGCGAGCAGCAGCGGGGCGCGGTCGAGGCGTTTCCCGTCGACCGTGCCCTTCACGGTGACCCGGACCGGCTGGTCCACGGCGATGCGCTGGGCCGCGTCGAAGTCGACGACGGTCGCCCGATGGAACGTGGGCGGACCGTCCCAGGACGGCCTCGGTGCGTGGTCGTTCCCCCAGGCGCCGAGCAGGAACACCGCGGGCAGCAGCAGCGCGGTGAGTTTCAGCCAGTACTGGAATGCCTGGACGAACGTGATGCTGCGCATGCCCCCGGCGGCCACCGCCGTCGTCACCACCGCGGCAACCAGCAGGCCGCCGAACCACTGGGGTGCCCCGGTGACCAGGCGGAGCGTCAGCCCCGCGCCGCGCAGCTGCGGAAGCAGGTAGAGCCAGCCGATTCCGACGACGAACACGGAGGCGATACGGCGTACCGTCCGGGACTCCGTCCGGGCTTCGGCGAAGTCGGGCAGGGTGTAGGCGCCGGAGCGGCGCAGCGGGGCGGCCACGAAGATCAGCAGCACCAGGTACCCGGCCGTGTAGCCGATGGGGAACCACAGCATGTCGACGCCCTGAGCGAGCACGAGGCCGGCGACGCCGAGAAACGAGGCGGCCGACAGGTACTCGCCGCTGATCGCATAGGCGTTCAGTCGTGGCGGGACGCTGCGGGAGGCGACGTAGAAGTCGGACGTGGTGCGTGAGATGCGCAGTCCGAGTGCTCCGACAAGCAGTGTCGCCAGCACGATGAGCGACACTGCGGCTGTTGCGTAGGTCTGGTTCAACCGGCCCCTCAAGTCCCGCACGTCGCTGTTGTCCTGATCACATGTGGCCGTGAGTGTACGCAGCGAACGCGCAACGGAACAGGTGCGGCGACCGGTTCCGCCCACGAGGGCAGACGCCCACGGAGGTCGTGGCACGAAAGGGCCCATGGCCGGCGGGCATGCCGACCATGGGCCCCTGCGGGGTGACCGGTTCGGGTCAGCCGTCGTTGTCCGCGGACGGGATGTAGGCGCCCGGGACGTCGTCCGGCGCGAACAGCTTGTCGTCACCGGGGTACGGCTTGGTCCAGTTGTGCGCCTCGTACCAGGTGAAGCGGTTCATCTGCTCGGGGTTCGCGAAGTCGGGGACGGCGTGGGTGCCGGTCAGCCGCTGGTGCGACTTCCACTGGTCCCACTTCTTCGCGAGCGCCTGCCTGGCCGCCGGCACCTTGGCCGACGGCACCGCCGCCGCGCCGGGGTTCTGCGGCGCGGGAGTGTCCGTGCCACAGGCGGGCGGGGTCTTCAGGCCGTCGGTCAGCGAGGTCCGGTTGGGCAGCGCCGAGAACGGCGTGAGGTCCCTGTGCCGGGTGAAGGCCCCGCGCATCGGGGTGGCCGCGCTGTCCTTCTGGTTCATCGGGTGGATCCCGAGGATCTGCTCGATGGTGCGGATCATCGTGATCTGCGAGTAGTAGTGGCTGTCGACGGTGCCGTGCTTGGCCCAGGGGCTGATGACCTGGACGGGGGCGCGGTGGCCGTCGACGTGGTCGAGACCGTTCTGGGAGTCGTCCTCGACGACGAAGATCGCCGAGTCCTTCCAGTACGGGCTGTGCGAGATCTCGTCGACCATCCTGCCGACCGCGAGGTCGTTGTCCGCGACCTGGGCGGGCGCGCTCGCCGGACCGCCGGTGTGGTCGTTGGAGAACCAGAACATGTTCAGGTTCGCCGGACCGTTCTTCTCGAACTCCTGCTTCCAGACCTCGTACTTGTAGACGTCCGGGACGTCGAGGTCGAACAGCGGGAAGCCGGGCACCGACACCTTGTTCAGGGACGGGATCGCGGAGCCCGTCTGGATGGGATAGGCGCTCCGCTGTCCGGTCGCGGCCATGTTCTTGGCGTCGCAGTACAGGTTCTGCCAGTTCGCGCCGGCCGGCTTGCTCTCGAAGTTCTGGAACTCGCCGTAGTCCTTGACGCTCTTCCCGGCGGCCTGCGCGCCCGTCCAGATGAACCCGGACTTCTGGTGGCCGAGGACGTCGTCCTCGGTGTCGTAACTGCGCGTGTACTCACCGGCGGAGGACTCGGTGTACTCCGGGTTGTCGGACTGCATCAGCCAGTTGTGGCCCTCGGCCGAGTTCGTGCCGACGTCGTAGAAGTTGTCGTACAGCCCGAACTGCTGGGCGAGCGCGTGCTGGTTGGGCGTCACGTTCTCGCCGAACTGCGTGAGCGACGGGTCGCCGTTGCCCTGCGGGAGGTCGCCGAAGACCTGGTCGTAGGTCCGGTTCTCCTTGACGAGGAGGAAGACGTGCTTGATCGTCGAGGGGTCGCCGAGCCGCACCGGAACGGGGACGGGCTTCGCGTTGCCCTTGCCCCTGGTGACCGAGCCGCCGGTCCAGCCGTTCTGCTTGAAGACCTTGCCGGTCTGGGAGCGGATGACCCCGTCGGCCGGCAGCGTGAACTGCGTCAGGCTCGACGTCGTGTCGTGAGTGCCGTGCCCGGCGGGGTTGTTGGGGCGCAGGGCGTCGATGCCGCGGGTGTTGGAGACGACCACCTTGCCGCCCACGGTGGTGATCTCCGAGGGGAAGTAGTCCGTCGGGAGCAGACCGATGTAACTGGCCGGCTGCTGCGCGGAGGTGTAGCGGTACACGGCGACCGCGTTGGCGCGGCCGAGCGTCACCAGCAGGTGGCCGTCGTCGGTGAGGGTCACCGCGTCGGGCTCGTAGCCGACCTTGGCCTCCGGCCACGGCTGGGTGGCGATGGTCTGTACGACCTTGTCCTTGCTGGTGTCGATGACCGACACGTTGTTGTCGGCGGTGTTGGTGACGAACACCGCGCCCTTACTGGCGTACACCGCGGTGGGGTGCAGACCGACGTCGATGCTGCCGACGGCGGCGGACGGGTCCGCGAGGTCGATGACGCTGACGGTACCGGTGGTGCTGGCGCCGGTGTCCGGGTCGGCCGGCACCTTGGTGCCGTAGGAGTTGATCGTGGTGTCGC
This sequence comes from Streptomyces sp. NPDC048297, assembly GCF_043201585.1. Taxonomy (NCBI): domain Bacteria; kingdom Bacillati; phylum Actinomycetota; class Actinomycetes; order Kitasatosporales; family Streptomycetaceae; genus Streptomyces; species Streptomyces sp. NPDC048297. The sequence goes on along the minus strand of NZ_JBICZA010000043.1, from coordinate 19,672 downwards.
CGGGCCTGGCCGGACGGCCGCCCTCGTTGCTGACGTACAGCTTGCCGCCGGCCAGGGCGATGCCGCGGGGGGCGTTGCCCACGGCCCAGCTCTGCTTGAGGGCGCCGGTCGCCGCGTCGATGGCGACCACCCGGTTCTGGCCGTTGACCGCGCCGTACACGGTGGAGCCGTCGGCCGAGAACACCGCGGCACCCACGAGCGCGTGCTTGGTGCCGTCGACCGGGACCGAAACGGCCATGGGGTTGGCGAGGGTGCCGTCCGGGTTCACGGTGAACTTGGTGTAGCCGTCGGCCTGGCCCAGCCACAGCTGCTTGCCGTCGGGCGAGTACGTGGGGCCTTCCTGGCCGACCGCGGCGCTCTTGATGCGCAGTTCGTCCTTCGCGTTGGTGCCGACGCGCTGCTTCACCTGACCGGTCGTCAGATCCATGATGACCAGAGCGGCGTCCCCGTCGGTCACCGAGGCGGCGAGGTGTACGCCGTCCGGGCTGACCGCCGACGACATGATCTTGCCGTTGTTGATGACGGTGCGGTCACCGTACGGGGCGATGTACTGGTCGGCGGAGACGACCTGGCCGTCGTCGGTGACCTGGCCGACCTGGTCGTAGCCGAACTGGTGCGTCTGGGCGACAGCGGTGCCCGTGACGGCGAGAGTGACGGCTATGCCCGTCGCCACCAGCAAGCTGCGGCGACCGACGCGTCTGCCGAAGAGGCTGACCTCCGCCTTGTCGCTGATCCGGCGCTGCCGAGTGACCTGCATGGATTATCCCTTCGAGGTGGTGTCGAGCAGCTCGACGTTGCCGTCGAACTGCCACAGCGGGTTCGGTGCGTCCCCTGCCGGGGTCCGCACCAGGAAGTAGCCGTTCACTTCCTTCGGTCCGTCGCCGTCGGCGACGTACCGCCCGTCGGAACCGACATCGAGCTGATAGACGGCCGTCCCCGCGGTCGCGACCGCGGGGAGGTGCCAGGTGACGACGCAACGCCAGTCGTTGCCCGCCCCCTGGGCGGCAGCGCGGCCGTCGCTCTTGGTGCACGCCGCCGTGGCCCGCAACTGCGCCTCGGTGACGGCGGGACGGTGGAGCTGCCGGGTCTGCATGCGGTAGAGGTGCGCGAATTCCGTGGCCAGGGACCGCTCGACCTTGTCCTGCCGGATCCCGGAGCCCATGGACGGGGTCGCCACGGCGACGGCCCCGACGGTGACGGCGGTCAGCGCGGCCAGCGGAAGGACGCCGAGGGTGAACGCGCGGCGCCCGGAGCCGTCGTAGGCCAGGTTGGTGAAGTCGCGCCGGAGGAAGAGGAGATACGCCAGCGCTGTCGCGAGGACGGCCCACACCAGGCTGACCGCGATGCCGATCAGCAGCGGGGCGAGCTGGGCCGGGCTGGTGAACAGCCCGTTCCAGGAGATGAAGGCGTAGCCGGGCAGGGCGAGCCGCACGGCGACGGGCAGCGGCAGCATCTGGGCCACCTGCATCGCGAGCGCGACGATCGGGGGCAGCAGCAGGCCCATCGGGGACCGGCCCAGCACGACCGACCCGAGCAGTCCGATCGCGGCGAGCGCCAGGGTCGGAGCGAGGGCGCAGCCCCAGGCGAGCAGGGTCCGGACGGCGGCGTCCGACGGTGACAGCAGGTGCCCGTCGAGGCCGACCAGCGGCTCGTTGCCGACCGCCAGGAGCCCGCCGGCCGTGCTGGAGCAGGCCAGCCCTGCCACGGGCAGCAGGATGACGGTGAGGCTGGCCAGGGCCTTGGCCACGAAGATCCGCCGGGGCGAGCGGACCGCCACGAGCAGGTGGCGCCACGTGCCGAGCCGGTCCTCCGAGGCGAACACGTCGCCGGCGACGACCGAGGTCAGCAGCGGGAGCGCCCAGGTGCCCGCGAAGCCGAGCATCACCAGCGGTCCGGCCCACCCGGTGGCGTGCATCCAGCGGCCGAAGAGGGTGTCGGCGGGGAGCGTGCTCTGCGTGCTCACCCCGGCGACGAAGAGCGCCGGCGCGACCCAGCAGGCGAGCACCAGCAGGCGGACCGGCCATTGCGCGACCAGCTTGACCAGTTCGAACCGGTAGGCGTGCCACACCGGGACACCGCGGGTGACTCCAGTACTGACAACGCTGTCTTCGGTGACGGTCGCGGTCATCGATCAGCCTCCTGCTGCTCGGTGAGGGCGAGGAACGCGGCCTCCAACGGCGATACGACAGGCGCGAGTTCGCGCACGGCGATGCCCGACCGCACGAGGCTCACCACCAGTTCGTCGAGGGCGGGCACCAGCGCGCGCACCACGACCACCTCGTCGTCCTGCCGTGTCCCGGCGTTCTCGACGACCCGGATCCCGGCCGCTTCCGCGGCGAGCCGGCGCGCGGCCCGGGGATCGGAGGTGCGTACCCGGTAGTCGAGTTCACAGTTCTCGGCGGCCAGCTTGTTCAGCGGCCCGGAGAACACGACCCGTCCGGTGGCGAGGATGGTCACGTCCGAGCACAGCGCCTCGAGGTCGTCCATGCGGTGGCTCGACAGCACGACACCGGTTCCGTCCGCCGCGAGCCGTGTGAGGACACCGTGCACGTGTCTTTTCCCGGCCGGGTCGAGGCCGTTGGACGGTTCGTCGAGCACGAGCAGCCGGGGCCTGGTGAGCAGTGCGGCACCGAGCCCGAGCCGCTGGCGCATGCCCAGGGAGAAGCCGCGGACCCGCTCGTCGGCGACATCGGTGAGCCCGACCTGGTGAAGCACGTCGTCGATCCCCGCCGACCGTGCGTCGCCGCCGCGCAGAGCGGCCAGCGCGGCGAGGTTCTGCCTGGCCGTGAGCCAGGGGTAGAGGCCGGGCCCGTCCACGAACCCGGCGACACCGTCGGGAGCGGCGAGCGCCCGGCCCACCGGCGTTCCCAGGATGTCGAGGCTTCCGCTGCCGGCCACGGCCAGTCCCAGCAGGAGTCCGAGCAACGTCGTCTTGCCGGCACCGTTGGGTCCGACCAGGCCATGGATCTGACCTTGGTGCACATCCAGGTCGATCCCGTCGAGGGCGACGACGCCGCCGAAGCACTTGGTGATCCCGCGAGCCCGGACGGCGAGAGGTTTCTCCATGAGTCCCTTCTTTCGAAGTCCTCAGGGAGGCTAAAGACGGCACACAGCGCTCACACGGACTCCGGGCTGAACGCTGATGAAACGGATCGTCAAAGCATCGGCAAGTCCTGCGTCAGAAGTAGCGGTCGCTGAACGGGAGTTGGGCATACCGGGGCAGACGCCCGGCAGGGGGACGCCAAGGCTCGCTCGGTGTCACCACGGTTCACCGTCCGCTGTCGGGACGCGGGCCGACTGCGCCACGCCGACCCGGGTACTCGAACGCCGAAGGCAGGGGGCGACGAAAGCAGGAGGTCACAGTGATCATCCTCGGAATCATCTTGCTACTCATCGGACTGCTGACCGGAATCGGCATCCTGTGGACCATCGGAATCATCCTGGTGGTCGTCGGCATCGTCCTGTGGGTTCTGGGCCTGGCGGGTCACGCCGTCGGGGGCCGCCGCCACTACTGGTGACGCGGCACACCCGGCCCCCGCAGGTCCCGCAAGTCCTGCCAGTCCCGCAAGTCCCGCAAGTACGCGGGCATGCTCCCCATACCGACGTGCAACTGGCCCGTCGTCTACGTGTGCTGGGCGATCTGGATCAGATTGCCGCAGGTGTCGTCCAGGACGGCCGTGATGACCGGGCCCATCTCCACCGGCTCCTGCGTGAACCGCACACCGAGAGCGCGCAGCCGGTCGAACTCGGCGCGCACGTCGTCCACGGCGAAGGAGGTGACCGGGATGCCGTCCGCGGCCAGCGCCGCCTGATACGGCTTGGCGGCCGGGTGCCCGCCGGCGGGCTCCAGCAGCAGTTCCGTACCGTCCGGCTGCTCCGGCGAGACCACGGTCAGCCACTTGTGCTCGCCGAGCGGCACGTCGGACTTCTTCACGAAGCCCAGGACGTCCGTGTAGAAGCGCAGGGCCTTGTCCTGATCGTCGACGAAGACGCTGGCAAGGTTGATCCTCATGGGGTGCTCTCCGGCACGTCGGGCCTGAGCCATCGGGTCGTGATGCGCTCAAGCGGTTCGGTGTTCAGGTCATGGAACTTGTAGCGACCCTCGCGTCGGGTCCGGACCAGGTCCGCGGCTTCGAGTACGGCGAGATGCTGGCTGACCGCCTGCCGGGACATCCCCAGACCGTGCTTGGTCGCCAGGCGCCCGCAGATTTCGAACAGGGTCTGGCCACCGCGTTCCGTCAGCTCGTCGAGGATGCGCCGTCGCGTGGGGTCGGCCAGCGCCTTGAACACATCGTCCGCCACGACCACACCATAGGCAAGCAACGACTTGCCTGACAATGCGGTGCCGGCGCAGCGCCCGGCGCGGGCATGCCGCACGGGAACCGCCGTGGAAACGAGAAACCCGGTGGCGCGCCTGGGCCGTCACGCACGACCATGCAGCACATGAGTGACCAACCCGCGCGATGGACCCAGGCAACAGTCTTCCCCGACATGTGGGCCGATCCGGACGACGACCCCCGCGAAGGACCGAGTCCGGACGGTGAGTTCGCGACCCTGCAGGACTACCTGAAGAACTACCGCATCACCCTGCTGATGAAGTGCGAGGGCCTGGACGCGGAGCAGCTCGCACGCCGGTCGGTCCCGCCGTCGACGATGTCGCTCCTCGGCCTGCTGCGGCATCTCGCCGAGGTGGAACGGGACTGGCGCAACTGGATCACCGACGGCGACCCGCTGCCGAAGCTGTACGGCAAGCGTGACGCGGACTTCGACCAGGCGGTCGCCGACCGGGCCGTGGTCGACGCCGCGTACCGCGACCTGGAGCGTGAGCAGGCCGCGACCGACGCCGCGCTCGCCGGACACGACGACCTGGGCGAGCGCCTGGGGAGGGAAGGCATCGCGGTGCGGGAGCTGCTGGTGCACCGGGTCGAGGAGTACGCCCGCCACTGCGGGCATGCCGACCTGTTGCGCGAGTGCGTCGACGGACGGGTGGGCCAGTGACGCGGGCCGTTCCGCACGGCGAGCACGAGCCGCTTCCCCGCCACATCGACGGGCCGTGCGCCCCTGAGCCGCGCTCGCACCTCGACGGGCCACGCACCCCTCAGCCGCACTCGCACTTCGACGGGCCACGCACCCCTCAGCCGCGCTCGGCGACGTACAGGCTCTGGGTACCGCGGCCGAGCGGGCCCTTCTCGTCGTGCAGGGCGGATTCGGCGAGGCCGATGCCCGCCCCGTCCACCGTCGTCCGGGCGTCCAGGCAGACCCACTCGCCCTCGGGGAAGCGGTGCAGGCTCACGGTGAGGTCGGCGTTGATGAAGACGTAGCGGCGGAAATCCAGCGAGGCGCTCACGCCGTTGCCCGAGTCGGCTGCCGTCAGCACCCGGCTGAGCGGCGTGATCTCCTCGTGCGCGACGAGCGGGACCCGCATCCGCATCCACGCCGTGGCCGGGCCGGTCTCCAGGAACGAGCCGGCGGCGAAGCTCACGTCCATGGCGGTGTGGTAGCCCTGGTCCCAGGGGACGGGGAAGAACGCCTTCGGCGGCACGGATCCGGGGCCGGGGCCGGGCACCTGCCGTTCCGGCGGCACTTCGGGCACCGAGCCCGGCGCGGCCTTCATCAGCAGTGCCGTCGCCCGCATCACCTCCTGGCCGCCGTCGGGCGCCAGGGAGGCCTCCACGAGTTCGACCTTCCGCCCGGCACGCAGCACGCGCGTCCGCACGCGCAGCGGCAGCAGCGGGACGGGGCGCAGGATCTCGTACGTGAGCCGGACGATCCTCAAGTCCGGCCGTCCGCCCGGTCGTTGCTCGACGGCCAGGGCGAGAAGCGCGGCCGGCGGACCGGCGTGCTGCGAGTCGGCGTCCCAGGGCCCTCGGGTGTAGGCGGTGGGCAGGAAGCGGTCGTGCGCCTCCCGCTCGTAGAAGGCCTCTGCTTCCGAAACCGGCATGACTGACTGCCTCTCCCTGCCGCGGCGGACGGATGCGCACCATGCTACTGAGCGCTTGCTCATGCCACGAGCGGTTTCGATCACCACCCACGCCGGTGGACGTCAGCGCCTTCACGGGCACCGAACCACCGCGGCCGACCGCTCACTCGGAACCGGTCGGCGCGTGACGGCCGGTGCCGCGCACGGTCACGCCGACATGGCCTCCTCGCCGCCTTCGGCGGATTCCGCGCAGGCGGCGGCGAGATCGTCCAGGGACAGGTCCAGGGCATGGGCCAGGGCTGCCACGGTGAAGAAGGCCGGGGTCGGGGCCCGGCCGGTCTCGATCTTGCGGAGCGTCTCGGCGGACACCCCGGCAGCCGCCGCCACGTCGACCATGCTGCGGTCACCGCGGGCCTGGCGGAGCAGGATCCCGAAGCGCTCTCCGCGTTGCCGCTCTTGCGGACTCAAAGGAACTCTCACCATGCCCGTGATACTAATACCGGTATAAGTATTGGGCAGCATCGCATGGCAAGGAGTCACGACACATGGTGGAGATCAAGTCCGACACGGCACTGGAGGCGATGCGAGAAGCCGGACGCGTCGTGGCCAACGCTCTCGCGGCGGCCCGCGCGGCGGCGTCCGTGGGAGTGCGTCTGCGCGACCTCGACGAGGCAGCCCGCACCGTGCTCACCGAGGCCGGAGCACATTCACCCTTCCTGGGCTACCGGCCCTCCTTCGCCCCGACCCCCTTCCCCGCCGTGATCTGCGCCTCCGTGAACGACGCCGTCGTGCACGGCATCCCCGGCGACCACCGGCTGCGCGACGGCGACCTGGTCAGCATCGACTGCGGAGCGAAACTCGACGGCTGGACCGGCGACGCCGCGATCAGCTTCACCGTCGGCACTCCCCGGCCCGCCGACCTCGAACTCATCGCCGCCACCCAGCAGGCTCTGGACGCCGGCATCGCCGCCGCCACGGTCGGCCATCGGCTCGGCGACATCGCCCACGCCATCAGCACGGTCGCCCGCAAGGCCGGCTGCGGCATGCCGACCGACTTCGGCGGCCACGGCATCGGCCGCCAGATGCACGAAGACCCCCACGTCCCCAACTGGGGACGCCCCGGCCGCGGTTTCCCCCTGCGCCACGGGCTCACGCTCGCCATCGAGCCCATGTTCATGGCCGGCGGCCACAACGACTACCGCACCGACCCCGACGGATGGACCCTGCGCACGACCGACGGCAGCCGGGCCGCCCACATCGAACACACCATCGCCATCACCGAGGACGGCCCCCGCATCCTCACCCTGCCCTGACCCTGGCCCTGCCCCGACCTCGGCTCCGCTCATGTTCCGGCAGCCGAACACCTCGGCCGGCGTCGACCGCTACGCCATGGGGCCGGGCGGAGGTACCGGCGCGGGGCCGAACGGTGGTGGGCCCCACGGCGGCGGAGGGGCCGACGGGGCGGCGAGCCGCCGGCGGTGGCGGCTGCGCCGGACGGCCGTGACGACGACGATGGTGGCGGCCGACACGAACGCGGCGATGAAGCAGCCGATCGCGGCGGCGATGCCCCCGATGGTCGCTCCCACCTCGGGCCTGTCCCCGAGCGCGAACTCGGCCGGCTGCTCCGAGGTGCAGGTGAGCGTGAACTCGCCGCTGCTGCCGGGCTTCACCTCGAAGACACGCTCCCAACTGCGGGACCCGACGGCGACATGGAAAGTACTGGTCGGCCGCGTCATCGACCCGGACCAACCCGTCCCCCGGACCTGGCAGTCGACCTGCCCGTTCCCCGACTGGGAGACGTAGATCGCCTTGGTCTCCCCCCGGACGAAGCCGAACGTCTTCGTGTCGCCGCCGCGGAACGCATGCGCGGTGTCGATCGAGCCGACCGCGCTCTTGACCGTCGTCACGATCAACGCCGTTCCGGCACCGATCAGCACGAGTCCCACCAGAGCGGCCACCAGGTACCAGAGACGCCTGGGCCGCACGTCCTTCGACGGGATGTTCGGCTCCGGGGGTCGGGGTCCGCCGTACGGCGCTCCCCAGGGGGTCTGTATGGACACAACGCCGGATGCTACGGCACGTCACACACCGCGAAGAGTTCGATCGCCGCTGCGGATCTTCCCAACAGCGGTGCGGCCGAGGCGCGTCGGGGATCGGCACGGCAGGCGGCGAAGTGCTCCTCACCGGGGAAGCTCACGAGGTGCGCAGGTTCAGGCGATCAGGCGGGGATGGGGAAGATCATGCAGCTGCTCGTGGCGTGGGCGAGCAGGCGGTCGGTCGAGTCGAGCAGCTCGGCCTGGGCGAGGGCGGTGCGGCGGCCCTGGCTGAGGACGGTGCCGACGGCGCGGACCTTGCCGGTGTCGACGGTGATCGGGCGCAGGAACTTCACGGTCAGGTCGAGCGAGGTGTAGCCCATGCCGGCCGGGAGGACGGACTGCACGGCGCAGCCGGCGGCGGAGTCGAGCATGGTGGCGTAGACGCCGCCGTGGACGCTGCCGATGGGGTTGTAGTGCTCCTCCCCCGGTTCGATCGCGAAGACCGCGCGGCCCGACTCGACCTCGTCGAGGGTGAATCCGAGGGTCGCGGCGATGGGCGGCTCCGGCAGGCGCCCGGCCTGTACGTCCCGGAGGAACTCCAGACCGCTCGTCCGGCCGACCGCCGCTGCCGAGACGCGGGGGTCCCCCCACTCGTATGTGCGTGACCTCGACATCGGCGCTCCCTCCGGACTTCTGGCTTCTTCGTTCGAAGCTAGCCGTGCCCAGCTCTGGCTGTCAATGGCGAAGCCAGCCTAGGATGGCCGTATGACCTGGCTGGAGACCAGTACCGAGAACTGCACGGTGCGGCGGACACTCGACGTCGTCGGTGAGAAGTGGTCGCTGCTGGTGCTGCGGGACGCGATGAACGGAGTGCGCCGTTTCGAGGACTTCCGCCACCACATGGGGGTGTCCGAGGCGGTGCTGGCGGACCGGCTGCGCAAGCTGGTCGCCGCGGGGATCCTGGAGACCGTCCCGTACCGGGAACCGGGCAGCCGTACCCGCAACGAGTACCGGCTGACCCCCAAGGGCTGGGACCTGTGGCCCGCGATGATCGCCCTCAAGCAGTGGGGCGACCGGTACACCGCGGACCCGGAGGGCCCGCCCCTGGAGGTCCGCCACCGTGACTGCGGCGACGTCGTCGAGACGGTGGTCGTCTGCACCGGCGAGCACGGGGGGCACGGGGAGCACGACACGCTCACTCCGCGGCAGGCCTACACCCGCCCCGGCGCCTCCGCCCGCCCCCGCCCCTGAGGGCGGAGCGAGCCGCCGCACCGGGCCCCGCGCCGGGCCCCGCGCCGAGCCCCGTGTCGAACCCAATGCGGAGCCCCATGCCGAGCCCCGCACCGGGCCCCGCACCGGGCCCCGTGCCGGTCAGGACACCGCCGCTTCCTTCCCGTCGTCCGGAATCGCTCCCCGGGCGCGCAGTTCGGAGATCTCCGCGGGGCCGAATCCCAGCCCGGCGAGGATCTCGTCGTTGTGCTCCCCCAGGTCGGGTCCCCGCTTCGCCGGTACCTTCGGGATGCCGCGGAGGGTGACCGGGCTGTTGACGGTGTACTCCAGCCCGGTCACTCCCTCGATCGGTACGACGATGTCGTTCGCGCGCAACTGCGGGTCCCGCGCGGCCTCTTCCGGCGTCTGGATCAGGCTGAAGGTGACGCGTTCCCGGGTCAGGACGTCCTTCCAGTGGGCGAATGGCCGCGAACGGAAATCGGTGTCGAGGATCTCGGCCAGTACGGCGGAGTTCTTGACGAAGCTCGCGAGGTCCGCGAACCGGGGATCCTCGATCAGATCGTGGTGTCCGACGGCCCGCGCCAGTCCCCGCAGTTGCGGGACCGACGCCGCGAGCATGAACCACTCGCCGTCCGCGCACTGGTAGGGGTTCGACAGGGGGTTGGCCGGGGCCTTGCGGTCGTGCAGTTCGAACGGCGTGCCGTGGGCGAGCGCGCCGGCCACGAGCGTTCCCGTGGCCCACGTGCCGACGGCAAGCAGCGACGTCCCGACATCGGCGCCCTGTCCCGTCAGTTCGCGGTGGTACAGCGCGGTCACGATCGCGGCGTAGATCGCGATGGCCGACCCGTAGTCGCCGCTGCCCCAGATCGGAACGGTCGGCGGGGCGCCCGCGTCGCGGGTGGAGGCCAGCAGGCCGCTGCGCGACCAGTAGGCGGTCAGGTCGAAGCCTGGCTGCCTGGCGTCGGCGCCTGCGTCTCCGAAGCCGGTGATGTCGGCGTAGACGACCTTCGGGTTCCAGCCCGAGACCTCTTCGTAGCCCAGGTGCAGCTTCTCGCGTGTGCCGTGCGGGAAGTTGGTGATCACCACGTCGGCCCACTCCACGAGCCGCTTGAGGACCTCGACGGACTCCGGTTTCTTCAGGTCCACGACCATGCCGCGCTTGTTGCGGTTGGCGAGATGCCAGCTGTAGTTGGCCTCTGCCTGCGGACTGGGCGGAACGGAGCCGAGCCGCCGCTGGGGGTCGCCCGCGCCCGGGGGCTCGACCTTGATGACGTCCGCTCCGAAGTCGGAGAGGATGGCGGCCGCGGCCGGTCCGGCGATGAAGGTCGAGGCGTCGAGGACCTTCAGTCCGGTGAAGACGGATTCGGTGGTCATGGCCGTCACCTCACGAACGCGCTCAGGCCGCCGGTCACGGCTCGTCCGACGATGAGGGTCTGCATCTCCCGCGTCCCCTCGTACGAGTAGAGGGCCTCCGCGTCGGCGACGAAGCGGCCGACCTTGTAGTCGAGGACGATGCCGTTGCCGGCCAGCAGTTCACGGGCCCAGCCGACGTTCTCGCGCATCCGGACGGTGGCGTAGGCCTTGGCCAGCGCGGACTGCTCGTCCCGGTAGATCCCGGCGTCCTGCAACTGGGCCAGGCGGGTCACCATGCCGCACGACGCCGTGGCGTTGCCGAGCATCTTCACCAGCAGGTCCTGGACGAGCTGGAAGCCGCCGATCGGGCGCCCGAACTGCTCGCGCTCCTTCGCGTACGCGAGGGCGATCTCGTAGGCGCCGAACATCACGCCGACCGCCTGCCAGGCCACCCCGCTGCGCGTCTGGCGCAGGATGTTCGCGGTGTCCTTGAACGAGTTGGCGTTCGCCAGCCGGTCGGCCTCCGGGACGCGGCAGTCCTCGAGCACGATGTCGGCGTTCTGCACGATGCGCAGCGCCATCTTGTGCTCGATCTTCGTCGCGGTGAAGCCGGGGGTGTCCTTCTCCACGACGAAGCCCAGCACGTGCTTGGTCTCGACGTCACGGGCCCAGATGACGACCAGGTCGGCGAAGGTCGCGTTGCCGATCCACCGCTTGGCGCCGTTGAGGATCCATCCGTCGCCGTCCCGGCGCGCGGTCGTCGCCATGCCGCCGGCCACGTCGGAGCCACCGTGCGGCTCGGTCAGACCGAAGGCGCCGATCTTCTCGAAGCGGCTCATCGCCGGCAACCAGCGCTGCTTCTGCTCCTCGGAACCGCAGGCCATGATGGTGCCCATCGCCAGACCCGCGTGCACGCCGTAGAACGTCGCCATGGAGGCGTCGGCGTGCCCGAACTCCAGTGCCATGAAGCCCGCGAGAAGGTTGCTCGGCCTCGTCTGCGAGGAGTTCGGGTCGGCCCACTCCAGAAGGCCGAGCCGCCCGAAGCGCTCGATCAGCTGGAACGGGAACTCGGCGCGGGACCAGTAGTCGTCGACGACCGGATCGACCTCCGTGCGGAGGAACTCACGGAGGGTCTCGATCTTCTTCCGCTCCGTGTCCGACAGCAGTTCCTCGAAAGCGTAGAAGTCGGCAGGCAGCAGCCCGTCGCCCAGATAGGGGCCCGCCGGTGTCGGCAGGCCCGGAATGCCACTCATTGCGATCTCCTTCAGGCGAGGTGGGCGTGGCTCGGCAGTCCCCGTCGTCAGCGCGCTGCGCCGGGCTCTTCGGGATCTCTGGCGTGATTTAACGCGTCATCGGCTCAGGTGCCCGGACCCCGCGCCGCCCGGTCCTGCCGCAGCCACCGCGGACCACCCCAGTGGCCGTGGTCATGACCATGACCCCTCGCCATGACCCCTGGCCGTGGCCATGACCCTGGCTGGCCGTGGCTGTGGCCGTGGCCGTGGCCGTGATGATCACCTGGCCGGCATCACCTGTCGAACGTCCCCGCGCACGGATACACGCTCAGGGGTGCGCTCCGCGGCCCCGCCCAGGTCTCGTGCGGCGATGCGCTCCATGTGCCGTGCGAACACGGTCGCGGCTTCGGGGTTCATACGGGTCAGCGCGACCATGGCGGAGACGATGACGTCACAGACCTCGGCCTCGACGTCCTCCCATGTGTGCGAGTGGCCCTTACGGGGGTTCTGTCCCAGGGCGCCGATGACGGCCTCGGCGACTTCTCCGGCCTCCTCCTGGATCTTGAGCAGTTGAACGAGGATGCGCTGTTCGCGCGGAAGGGTGGAGTGGTTCTCCAGGCGGGTGGCGAGGCGAGTGATCGTCTGCCAGGTGTCGGTCATGTGCGTCTCGGTCATGTTCGCGTCGGTCATGTTCGCCTCGGTCATGTTCGCCTCGGTCATGTTCGCCTCGGTCATGTTCGTCTCGATCCTGTGGTGTCAGCGGTCCTGGGCCAGGGAGACCAGCTCGGCGAACAGGCCGCCGGCTGCGGCGAGTTCCTCGTATCGGCCCTGCTCGATGATTCGCCCTTGGTCCATGACGAGGATCCTGTCGGCGAGCCGGGTGTTCTCTGGGGGTTCCCCGGCTGTGGTGTGACGTCGTACCGGTTCCTCTCGTTGGGGAGGTCGTGACGGTTCTCAGGGGGTGTGGCTCTGCGGTGGATCGTTGCGGTCGAGTCGTGGAGTAGGGGTACCAGTGCGTGCATTTCCTGTACAGCTGCCGTCGGGCGTCCGGTACTGGACTGTGTTGGATGACGAGTTGGGGGCGGTGGAGGAAGCCGACGGCTTCCTGCGGGAGTTGAGGTTGGCCCGGGGGCGGGCGGAGACGACGACGAAGGCGTATGCCGAGGCCATCGTGCTGTTCCTGGTGTGGTGCGCGACCACCGGGCGGGAGTGGCGGACTGCCGCTCGCGACATGGGGCTGTTCATGCTCTGGCTGAAGTGGACCCCGGGAAACGGCGGTCAGCGGCGGGTGGTGGTGCCCGGGCCGGGTACGAAGCCGGTCCGGGGCGAGCGCCGGATCAACAAGGTGCTGACTGCCGTCCGCATGTTCCTGGTGCACGCCGTGGTGAACAAGGCTGCGCCGGCCAGCATCTTGGAACAGATCTACGAGCTCGGCGACGACCGAGACCTGCCCCGGGAGGCTCGTGGTGAGAGCGGCGTCATGCGGTACCGGATGCGGGCCCGTCACCGGCTCCAGGAGCCCGAGAGCGCCATCGACCGGGCCGGTGACGAGGAGATCGTTGCGATGTTCCTGCAGTGCCGCTCCGCCCGCGACAGGCTGATCCTCGTTTTGCTGTCGCGGGTCGGCCTGCGCCCGGGACAGGTCGCGGGGCTGCGCCGCTGCGATCCGCATCTGCTGATGGACTCACGCTCGCTGGGCTGCGACGTTGAGGGCGCCCACGTGCACGTCATCCGGCGTGAGAACGAGAACCGCGCCTGGTCGAAGTCGAGGAAGTCCTGGGCGATGCCAGTGGACTTCCTTGTGGTCCAGGCATTCGACCAGTACGCGCTGGAACGCCACGAGCGTCTGGGCGCGGACGGCAGCGACTTTCTGCTGGTCAACCTGTTCCGGCCGCCCTACGGGGCGCCGATGACACCGGATGCGATCGGTGACCTGTGTGAGTCTTTGTCCCGGCGGGCCGGGCTGGGCCGCACGATCGGTCCGCGGATGTGCCGTCATGCGATGGCCAGCAACGTCGCTGATGCCGGCGGGCAGTTGGACGAGGTGCAGGCCCTGCTCGGGCAGAAGAGTGCGGAATCGCCGCGGCCCTACCTGCATCCCAAGCCTTCGCGGCTTCGCGAGGCCGTTGAGCGGGTTCCTCTTCCGCGTGTGGCCGCCAAGGAGGACGTTCGGTGAGGATCGCCCTGGTCGAGAACCTGCCGGCAGAGCTGGCCGATGTCACCGTCGCTCTCATGGGTGCAGTGACCGCAGAGTTCCAGCGGCTCATGAGCTGGGACGGCGAGGCCCGGCAGCTGGTCTTCCCTCGTGATCATCCTTTGCTCGGCGGGCCGGAGTGCCTGGTGTCGGGCTGTGACAAGGTCGTCTTCCACACCGCGGACCATGGGCTGTGCGTGGGCTGCGCGAAGCGCCTGAAGGGCAGCGGGCAGAGCTTCGAGGAGTTCGTGGCCACCGTCAAACGGCACTGGCGCTCGATCGGGATCAGCAACTGCGGGGTTCCGGAGTGCGGGCGCCCGTCGAAGACGTCACGCGCCGGGCTGTGCAGCACCCATCTGGGCCAGCAGAAGTCGCTCGGCCTGTCGGTGGAGGAGTTCGTTCACCACCCTGGCGTCAAGCCCTTGCCCGGCTTCGGCCCTTGTGAGGTCGCTGCGTGTCCGCGATCTCGCGATGGACACAGCCGCCGGTACTGCATGGCCCACTATCAGCGCCGTCTGCTGGAGATCAGCAAGGGCAGCACCCTCGATGAGGAGACCTGGCGGCTGACGACCCCGGCCATCGCCCAAGCCGGCGTGGTCAGCCTGCTCGGCCTGCCCGACCGGGTCGTGACCGAGATCCTCTACGGACTGCAGCAACGTGTCGCCGCCGGCATCCGGCACAAGGACCACCACGTCCGGCCGTTCTGCGACCTCGTCCGAACCCGGCAGGTCGGCTCGCTGACCGAACTCGACACCTGTGACCTGGGCAAGATGAACGCCGCGCTGGCGAAGGGGTTCCTCAAGCACGTCGTCCGACTGCGCATGTCGCCGGAGACCGAGCGGCACAAGGACACCTGGGACGGCGCCGCGTTCGGCATGACCGGCTACCTCCACTTCGAGAAGATCAGCCAGCCCTGGCTGCGCAGAGCCGCCCAGGACTGGGCGGTCGACGACGCTCCCCGCCACAGAGGCACCAATCCCCGCGGAGCGATGCAGACGCAGATCAACTGCATCGTCAGGCTCTCGGAGAGCCTCCGGCTGAACCGGCCGGACCAGGGCACGGATCCGCGGCTTTTGGGCCGCGACGACATTGTGGCCATCCTCAACCGGATGCGCTACCTGGTACAGAAGGGAGAGGTCGCCGCCACGCGTCACGTCGTCGATGTCCGGCACCTGCGGCGCATGCTGCTGCGGATGCGGAGCCTTGGGCTGACCCAGCCTGGCCACTCGCTGCACGGCCTGTCCGAACAGTTCACGTTCCGGCCCGAGGACATCCCGGACGATCCCGAGGACACCGAGGCCGGCCGTGACCTGCCGCCCGAGGTGATGCGGCAACTCTGCGATCACCTTGACGTCTTGGGCAAGGGCGACCTGCAGGCCCGCACCGCGGTCGAGCTGCTGATGGACACCGGCCGGAGACCGGATGAGATCTGCAAGCTGCCCTTCGACTGCCTCGAACGCGATGGCGACGGCGAGCCCGTCCTGATCTACGACAACCGCAAGGCACTCCGGAACGGCCGACGGCTCCCGATCGCCAAGGCCACCGCGGCCCTCATCATCGAACAGCGGCAGCGAGTGCGGGCCCGCTTCCCCCACACCCCGGACAAAGACCTCGCGCTCCTGCCCTCGCCGGTCGCGAACCCGCACGGCACGAAGTCGCTGACCGCCAGCTGGCTCGGGGACCGCCACCGAGGGTGGGTCGACTCCCTGCCCGACTTCCTTCTCCCCACCGTCGTCGCGGTCGCCGGCGAGCGCGTCACGAAGATGCTGCCCTTCGACAAGGCGAAGATCTTTGCCTACGCCTACCGTCACACCTACGCTCAACGTCACGCCGATGCCGGCGTCCCTGTCGACGCTCTCAGGGCTTTGATGGATCATCGCCAACTCGCCACTACGCAGCGTTACTACCGGGTCGGCGAGAAGCGTCAGCGGGAAGCGGTCGAGCGTGTCACGGCGATGCAGTTCGACCGGCACGGCAACCGCGTCTGGCGCCGGGCCAAGGCCGTCCTCGACTCCGAGCACGCCCGCCGGGTGGTCGGCGAGACCCAGGTCCCCTACGGTACCTGCACCGAACCCTCCAACGTCGCTGCCGGTGGCCAGGACTGCCCCGTCCGGTTCCGGTGCGTCGGCTGCAGCCATTTCCGCACCGACGTGTCCTACCTGCCCGATCTGGAAGCCTACCTGGCGGATCTCCTGCGCAACCGCGAGCGGCTGGCCGCCTTCACCGAGGCCGACGACTGGGCTAAGGGCGAGGCCATGCCCTCGGACGACGAGATCAGCCGGGTGCGCCGACTGGTCAAGCGCGTTCGCGGGGAACTCAACGATCTCACCGACGAGGACCGGGCCCAGATCCAGCAGGCCGTCACCGTCGTCCGCAGAACGCGGGCGGGCGTTGTCCCGCTCGGCATGCCGAAGGTGAGACAGCCCCTGCCCGATCTACGTCCCGAGAGGACCGTATGACCTCCAGCATGATCGAAGGCAAGCGAGCCGACTCCGTACGGCGCCGGGAGCGCGTCATCAAGGCCCTGGACACGGCCCTGCGAACCGGAGATGACATCACCGTTTCCGGCCTCGCTCGCGCCGCCCGCGTCGATCGCAGTTTCCTCTACCGGCACCGTGACCTGCTCGAACGCATTCACGCCGCTGCCAACACGCCCGTCGAGGAGGGACGGTTTGCTGTCGTCAGCCGAGCCTCCCTGCAGGCCGACCTGGCCAACGCACTGGAGCGGAACACTCGTCTGGCCGCACGAGTGCGGCAGTTGGAGAAGCGCCTGTCCGAGCAGCTCGGTGAGCAGGCATGGCGCGAGTCCGGACTCGGGGCCGCACCGGACGTCGACCAACTGCAGCGACGCATCGCCATGCTGGAACAGGAACTCGCGGTGACGCGCGGAGAGCTGGAGGAAAGGGCGGAGGAACTTGACGCGGCTCGGGGTGCCAACAGGGAACTGACTCGTGCCCTGAACCAGTCTCACTGAGCCGTGTCACTTTGAAGTTGCTCGTGACGTCAGGGAGGGGGCGGGGAGGCGACCCGTCAGGACTCTTGCGAAATTCTTACCGATTGATCCACGTCTTCTTTCACGTCTTGGGAAAATCTTGAATCGGTCGAGGGAACCTGTTTGCGGCCTCGCGGCATCCGCCACATGCAGACCTAGGGGAGCAAAAGCCCCCAATCGGGAAGTTTATACCTGACTACCCATCGGAAGCACTTTGGAATTCCTTGGTGTTTTCAAGGGTTTGATTTGGGCATCTCCTGCGACCCCTATGGGTGTACTGCGAACCTTCAGTGAAGATCAGTTCGTTTCTGTTGGCTCCGCGTTGCGGAGTGTCAGGGAGGGAGCTGATCGTGCGTCACAGACCTGTGGCCCATGACAGATGGAGAAGGGGCGGGTCGCGCCAGGCGCGACGGCTACGACAGATCGCCATCGGCGTGGTGATGCTGTTCGCAGCGGAGGCCGCGCTGGTGTCGCAAGACACCGGTGTCGCGTTCGCCACGCCGGCATCCGGCGCAACAGTGGAGTCCGTCCAGTCGGATACCACCAAAGCGTCGGGTCCTGCGGAGGCGCAGGACGAGGCGTCGGCGGTGCTGATGGCGCGTCTGCAGGACCGCAAGATCGAGGTGTTGTCCGCTCGGACGACGGATTCGACGACGTATGCGCTGCCCAGCGGTGAGTTGGAGACGGAGGCGTACGCGGGTCCGGTCCGGGTGAAGCAGGACGGCGTGTGGAAGGACATCGACACGTCGCTCTCCGACACCGGCTCCGACCTCACGCCGGCCGCGGCGGCGGCCGACGTCACCGTCTCCGACGGCGGTGACACACAGCTGGCGTCGGTGACCAAGGACAAGGAGTCCTTCGGGCTCGGTTGGGAGGACAAGCTCCCGACCCCGACCGTCAAGGACAGCACCGCCTCCTACGGCCTGGGCAGTGGCCAGACCCTGTCTGTCACGGCGCTGGCGCAGGGTTTCTCGGAGAACGTCAAGCTCACTCAGCAGCCCGACGGTGACGCGGTCTCCTATCGGTTTCCGCTGAACCTGGACGGGCTGAAGCTGTCCCAGGCCGACTCCGGGCACCTGCTGCTGAAGAACAGCGACGGAGACCTGGTGGCCGAGGCGCCGGCCCCGATGATGTGGGACGCGAGCAAGGAGAGGCGTCCGGCGAGTCCGCCCACCAGGAGCAGGTGGCGACGAAGGTCGAGACCGCGGACGACGGCTCCCAGACTCTGGTCCTGACCCCGGACAAGGACTTCCTGGCCACCGCGACCTACCCGGTGACGGTCGACCCGACCACCACCCTGGCGGTCACCACCGACACCTGGGTGCAGAACCCGGACTACCCGGACTCTCAGATCTCCTCGCAGGAACTGAAGTCGGGTACGTACGACGGCGGTACGGACACGGCCCGTTCGTACCTGAAGTTCGACGTGTCGAAGTTCACCGGCAAGCACATCACCGCGGCGACGATGTCGCTGTACAACTACTACTCGGCGACCTGCTCCACCTCCGGGGCGGCCACGGTGGCGAAGCGGATCACCTCCACGTGGTCCTCGTCATCGATCACCTGGGGCGCGCAGCCGTCGACCACGACCACGGGCATGGCCTCCAACACCGGCCACTGGGGTTACACCGGCTGCGCGGCGAACTGGTCGAACTGGAACCTGCAGACGATCGTGCAGGCATGGGCGGACGGCTCGACCAACTACGGCCTCCAGATCCGCGCCGACAGCGAGAGCGACTCCACCACCTGGCGGCGTTTCCGGTCGGCGAACTACACCACCTCCGGGTACGCCCCGAAGCTGGTGGTGACCTACAACTCGTACGCCACGACCAGCTCGCTGGCGATCTCGCCGAGCAGCGTGAACGCGTACAGCGGCAAGCGGTACGTGACCACCTACACCCCGACGTTGTCGGCGAAGGTAACGGACGCGGACAGCTCCACGGTCAAGGCGCAGTTCGAGATCACCAACGACCCCTCGTACTCCGGCGAGACGTCGTACTCCTACACCGGCACCTCGTCCTCGGTGGCCTCCGGCAGCACCGCGACGCTGACCATCCCGTCCGCGAGCCAGCTGGCCGCGGCACACCTGCGCATGCGGGTGCGCGGCTATGACGGCACGGACTACGGGGCCTGGTCGTCGTACATCTACTTCGTGCCGAACGTCGCCAAGCCGAACGCGCCGACGATCTCGTGCGACCCGTACACCGAGCAGACCTGGACGGCGAAGGCGGACAGTGGCGCGACCTGCACCCTGGACACGTCCTCGTCCGACGGCCAGGGCTACTTGTGGGGTTTGGACGACTCCAGCACGCCGAAGTCGGTGTACGACACCGTCGACGGCAACGGCGGTGACCCGCTGACCATCTCGATCAGCCCGGGTGAGGACTGGCACAAGCTGTACGCCAAGACCATCGACTCCGGCGGCAATATCTCCACCTCCGCCACCGCCTACGCCTTCGGCGTCGGTGACGGTGCTGGTCTGCTCACCCCGGGTGATGGTGACAGTGCCGCTCGCCGAGTCAGCCTCACCTCGACCGGCAAGACCACGTACACTGGTGTGACTTATCAGTACCGGCGCGGTGAGACCGATTCCTGGGTCGATATCCCGGTCGTGGATGTCACTAACTGATCGTTTCAGAATGAGTTGCGCTGCGGGTCTTGTGCTCGACGATCTTGGTCGGCAGGGTGTCCGGAGTGCGTGCTGATCTTGTTCCT
>NZ_JBICZA010000042.1:0-54431 GCF_043201585.1 Streptomyces sp. NPDC048297 | reverse complement strand
CCCACCTCACCGGCACACCCCGAGCCCGCACCCGCACCAGCCACTTCGCAGCACTTCGCCCCGCCGACCAGACGATCGACGGGGCGAAGAAGACGCAGGGCCCCGGAATTAACCAACGGCATCGAAACGTCCCCGGCGGGGCCCCGCGTCTGCGTGCTCCAGCAAAGGAAGCGTCAACTCCGGTGTTCCGTAGGAATCTTGGCGCCAATCGGTGTGTTGTTGTGATCCGCAGGACACCCCCTGGGGCCCTGCCGCGTTGTACAACGTAAGCTGTACCGGTCCCGGAAAGCGGCAAGTGGGGCGATAACGCGCGACACCCTCCGCCGGGCGACCCCTCGGAGGGCAGAGCGGCGTGTCCGAAATAGAGTGTATCGGGTCAGCGGTGTAGAACGGGAGATGTGACGGCAATGGCTACGGAAACTCCCCAGCTCAGCGCAGCATGTGCCGTCCCCCCTCCGGGTAGCGCTCGGTGACGGGAAGAGACACGGCGCCGGAACTGGAGAGCGCCACCCTGGACAAGGCCGCGAGCGAGAACTTCCCCGTGGCGCCCTTCTTCCTGCCCCGCGACTGGCGCGACGACCTCATGGCCGTCTACGGCTTCGCCCGACTGGTGGACGACATCGGCGACGGCGACCTGGCCCCCGGCGGAGCCGACGCCCGCGCCCTCGGCGTGTCGGCCACCGAGGCCGAGGACCGGCTGGTCCTGCTCGACGCGTTCGAGGCCGACCTGCGCCGCGTCTTCGACCCCGCCCCCGCCGGCCCGCGCCACCCGCTGCTGCGCCGCCTGCGGCCCACCGTGCGCCGGCGCTCGCTGACCCCCGAACCGTTCCTCGGCCTGATCGCCGCCAACCGCCAGGACCAACTGGTCTCCCGCTACGAGACCTACGACGACCTCCTCGCCTACTGCGAACTGTCCGCCAACCCCGTCGGACGGCTCGTCCTCGGCGTCACCGGCACGGCGACCCCCGAGCGGATCCGGCTGTCCGACGCGATCTGCACCGCCCTGCAGATCGTCGAGCACCTCCAGGACGTCGCCGAGGACCTCGGCCGCGACCGGATCTACCTCCCCGCCGAGGACATGAAACGTTTCCACGTCCAGGAAACGGACCTCGCGGCGAAAACCGCGGGCGCATCGGTGCGCGCCCTGGTTGCATACGAGGCGCAACGCGCCCGCGATCTGCTGAATGAAGGCGCCCCCCTCGTGGGTAGCGTCCACGGCAGGTTGAAGCTGCTGCTCGCAGGGTTCGTGGCGGGAGGAAGGGCGGCGATCAGGGCGATCGCCGCCGCCGAATACGACGTACTTCCCGGCCCGCCCCGACCCGGCAAGGTCCAGTTGCTGCGCGAGGTGGGCGTGACCCTGCGAGGAAAGGGGTGATCCGGACCGTGGAGTCCTGGCCGCACGTGTCCGCACCGGTACTCGCCGCCTACAGCTACTGCGAGGCCGTCACCGGGCAGCAGGCCCGCAACTTCGCGTACGGCATCCGGCTGCTGCCGACGCCCAAGCGCCGCGCGATGTCGGCGCTGTACGCCTTCTCACGGCGGGTCGACGACATCGGCGACGGCGACCTGCCCGACGAGGTCAAGGTCACGCGCCTGGAAGACACCCGGGCGCTGCTCACGCGCGTCCGCGAGGGCGAGGTCGCCGACGACGACACCGACCCGGTGGCCGTCGCCCTCGCCCATGCCTCCCGCGTCTTCCCGATCCCGCTCGGCGGCCTGGACGAGCTGATCGACGGCGTCCAGATGGACGTGCGCGGGGAGACCTACGAGACCTGGGACGACCTCAAGGTCTACTGCCGCTGCGTGGCCGGCGCCATCGGCCGTCTCTCGCTCGGCGTCTTCGGCACCGAACCGGGCGCGCGGGGCACCGAGCGCGCACCCGAGTACGCCGACACCCTCGGCCTCGCGCTCCAGCTGACCAACATCCTGCGCGACGTCCGCGAGGACGCCGAGGGCGGCCGTACCTACCTGCCCGCCGACGACCTCGCCAAGTTCGGCTGCTCGGCCGGGTTCGCCGGGCCGACCCCGCCGGAGGGCTCCGACTTCGCCGGCCTCGTGCACTTCGAGGTGCGCCGGGCCCGTGCCCTGTTCGCCGAGGGCTACCGGCTGCTGCCCATGCTCGACCGGCGCAGCGGCGCCTGCGTCGCGGCCATGGCCGGCATCTACCGCCGGCTGCTGGACCGCATCGAGCGCGACCCGGAGGCCGTACTGCGCGGCCGGGTCTCGCTGCCCGGACGCGAGAAGGCGTACGTCGCCGTGCGCGGACTGTCCGGCCTGGACACCCGGCACGTCTCCCGGCGGACCGTCAGGAGGCGCGCCTGATGGACCTCACCGAGCCAGGGGACAGGCCACAGGCAACCCTTTGTCCCGGCACGGCGTCCCTGATCGCGAAGACCGGACACGCACCGTTCAGCCCGCATGCTCGTGCCCCGAAGGGGCGCGAGGCGGCGCTGGACGTGCGGCTGCCGCCGCGCGGGCGCGACACGCCACGACGGCTCCGCAGCCGGCCGACGGCCCATCGCGGCACCCTCAGCGGAGCGCTCGCGCACGGACGGAAGGACGCACGATGAGCGACGGCTCCCGCCCCGCGCGGGCGGACGGCCACACCCCGGCACCCGCGGGCGCGGCGGGCCGCAGCGCCGTCGTGGTCGGCGGCGGGCTCGCCGGGGCCACCGCGGCGCTCGCGCTCGCCGACGCGGGCGTCCGTGTCACCCTGCTCGAGAGCAGGCCCCGGCTGGGCGGCCTCGCCTTCTCCTTCCGGCGCGGCGACCTCACCGTCGACAACGGCCAGCACGTCTACCTGCGCTGCTGCACCGCCTACCGCTGGTTCCTCGACCGGATCCAGGGCACGGCGCTCGCACCGCTGCAGGACCGTCTGGACGTCCCCGTCGTGGACCTCGACAAGCCCGAGGGCAGGCGGCTCGGCAGGCTGCGGCGCGACCCGCTGCCCGTCCCGCTCCACCTGGGGCGCAGCCTGGCCACCTATCCCCACCTCTCGCTCACCGAGCGGGCCGCGGTCGGCCGGGCCGCGCTCGCGCTCAAGGGCCTCGACCTCGACGATCCCGCCCTGGACACCCAGGACTTCGGCAGCTGGCTGGCCGCGCACGGCCAGACGCCGCGTGCCGTCGAGGCCCTGTGGGACCTGGTCGGGGTGGCCACCCTCAACGCGGTCGCGGGCGACGCCTCGCTGGCGCTCGCCGCGAAGGTGTTCAAGACCGGTCTGCTGTCCGAACCGGGCGCGGCCGACATCGGCTGGGCCGGCGTCCCGCTGGGCGACCTGCACGACGGGCTGGCCCGCAAGGCACTCGACTCCGCCGGTGTCCGTACCGAACTGCGCACGCGCGTCACCTCCGTCTCCCGTAACGAGAACGGGAGCTGGAGCGTTCAGGTTCCCGGCGAGACGATCCCGGCGGACGCCGTCGTCCTCGCCGTACCCCAGCGCGAGACGCACGACCTGCTGCCGCCCGGCGCCCTCGACGCCCCCGAACGGCTCCTGGAGATCGGCACCGCGCCGATCCTCAACGTGCATGTCGTCTACGACCGCAAGGTCCTCGCCCAGCCCTTCTTCACGGCCCTCGGCACCCCCGTGCAGTGGGTCTTCGACCGCACCGACGCGTCCGGGCTGTTGAGGGGCGGGCCCGAAGGGCCTCCGAACAAGGGTGGTGGGCGACGGGCGGGACAGTACCTGGCGCTGTCCCAGTCGGCCGCGTACGACGACATCGACGCCCCGGTCTCCGCGCTCCGCGCGCGCTACCTGCCCGAACTGGAGCGCCTGATCCCGGGCACGCGCGGTGCCCGGGTGCAGGACTTCTTCGTGACCCGGGAGCGCACGGCGACCTTCGCCGCCCGTCCCGGCGTCGGGCGTCTGCGGCCCGGCGCCCGCACCAAAACCCCCGGCCTGTACCTGGCCGGAGCGTGGACCGCCACAGGGTGGCCCGCAACCATGGAGAGTGCGGTCCGCAGTGGAGTGAGCGCGGCCGATGCCGCGCTGAGCGCCCTGGGCCGGCCCCGCCCCAGCCACCTCTTCGCGTTCGAGGAGGCGGCCTGATGCTCGATCAGCAGCCGGCGGCAGGCCCCCGCACCCCCCGTACCGCAACAAGAGGAGAGACTGTGCCCACTGTGCCCCCGGCCTCGAGAGCCGCCGACGCGGTGGACGTGACCGCGCTGCTGGAGCGCGGGCGGACGCTGGCCACCCCGGTCCTGCGCGCGGCCGTGGACCGCCTGGCGTCTCCCATGGACACCGTCGCCGCCTACCACTTCGGCTGGATCGACGCCGCCGGCAACCCGGCCGACGGGGACGGCGGCAAGGCCGTACGACCCGCCCTCGCCGTCCTCTCCGCCGAGGTCACCGGCGCCGCACCCGAGGTGGGCATCCCGGGTGCCGTCGCCGTCGAACTCGTCCACAACTTCTCGCTGCTGCACGACGACCTGATGGACGGCGACGAGCAGCGCAGGCACCGTGACACCGTCTGGAAGGTTCACGGACCCGCCCAGGCCATCCTGGTCGGCGACGCCCTGTTCGCCCTCGGCAACGAGGTCCTGCTGGAACTCGGCACCGCCGAGGCCGGCCGCGCCACCCGCCGTCTGACCACCGCCACCCGCTCCCTGATCGACGGTCAGGCGCAGGACATCTCCTACGAGCACCGCGACCGCGTCAGTGTCGAGGAGTGCCTGGAGATGGAGGGCAACAAGACCGGCGCGCTGCTCGCCTGCGCCTGTTCGGTCGGCGCGGTCCTCGGCGGCGCCGACGACCGCACCGCCGACACCCTGGAGAAGTACGGCTACCACCTCGGCCTCGCCTTCCAGGCCGTCGACGACCTCCTCGGCATCTGGGGCGACCCGGACGCCACCGGCAAGCAGACCTGGAGCGACCTGCGCCAGCGCAAGAAGTCCCTCCCGGTGGTGGCCGCGCTCGCGGCGGGCGGCCCGGCCTCCGAGCGGCTCGGCGAGATCCTCGCCGCCGACGCCAAGAGCAGCGACTTCGCGAACTTCTCCGAAGAGGAGTTCGCGGCCCGCGCCGCCCTCATCGAGGAGGCGGGCGGCCGTGAGTGGACGGCCGGGGAAGCGCGCCGTCAGCACACCATCGCCGTCCAGGCACTCGACGCGGTCGACATGCCCGACCGGGTGCGCGCCGCCTTCACGGCGCTCGCCGACTTCGTCGTCGTACGGAAGAGATGATCACTACCGGGCGCATAGCCCTCGCTTAGTCGCCGGCCGGTCCTGTGGAACGACAGGTACCGGCCGACGGCGGACCCGCAGCAGCACGACTCGCACGACTGCACGAAGGGGAAGCCATGACAGCGACGACCGACGGAAGCACCGGGGCGACCGTTCCGCCTCGCGCAGCCGCGGCCAGCGACAACGACATCACCATCCCCGCGGCGGCCGGGGTACAAGAAGCCGCCTCCCACGCCGCGAGGCGCGCCACCGACTTCCTGCTCGCCCGGCAGGACGCGCAGGGCTGGTGGAAGGGCGACCTCGAGACGAACGTCACCATGGACGCCGAGGACCTGCTGCTCCGTCAGTTCCTGGGCATCCTCGACGAGAAGACCACGCAGGCCGCCGCGATGTTCATCCGCGGCGAGCAGCGCGAGGACGGCGCCTGGGCCACCTTCCACGGCGGGCCCGGTGAACTCTCCACCACCGTCGAGGCGTACGTCGCCCTCCGCCTCGCGGGCGACGCCCCCGACGCCCCGCACATGGCGAAGGCGTCCGCCTGGATCCGTGAGCGCGGCGGGATCGCCGCCTCCCGTGTCTTCACCCGGATCTGGCTCGCCCTGTTCGGCTGGTGGAAGTGGGACGACCTGCCCGAACTCCCGCCGGAACTCATCTACTTCCCGACCTGGTTCCCGCTCAACATCTACAACTTCGGGTGCTGGGCGCGGCAGACCATCGTGCCGCTCACCGTCGTCTCCGCCAAACGCCCGGTGCGTCCGGCGCCGTTCGCGCTGGACGAGCTGCACACCGACCCGGCGAACCCCAACCCGCCGCAGCCGCTCGCCCCGGTGGCGAGCTGGGACGGGCTCTTCCAGCGGCTCGACAAGGTGGTCCGCGGCTATCGCAAGGTCGCCGTGCGCCGGCTGCGCAAGGCCGCGCTGAACTCAGCGGCACGCTGGATCGTCGAGCGGCAGGAGAACGACGGCTGCTGGGGCGGCATCCAGCCCCCGGCCGTGTACTCCGTCATCGCCCTGCACCTGCTCGGCTACGACCTCCAGCACCCGGTGCTGCGCGAGGGCCTCGCGTCGCTGGACCGCTTCGCCGTGTGGTGCGAGGACGGCGCCCGGATGATCGAGGCCTGCCAGTCCCCGGTCTGGGACACCTGCCTCGCCACCATCGCGCTCGTCGACGCAGGGCTGCCCGTCGACCACCCGCAACTGGTCAAGGCCGCCGACTGGATGCTCGGCGAGGAGATCGTGCGGCCCGGCGACTGGGCCGTACGCCGCCCCCAGCTCCCGCCGGGCGGCTGGGCGTTCGAGTTCCACAACGACAACTACCCGGACATCGACGACACCGCCGAGGTCGCGCTCGCGCTGCGCCGGGTCCGGCACCACGACCCCGAGCAGGTGGACGGGGCGATCGGCCGCGGGGTGCGCTGGAACCTGGGGATGCAGTCGAAGAACGGCGCATGGGGCGCGTTCGACGTCGACAACACCAGCCCGTTCCCCAACCGGCTGCCCTTCTGCGACTTCGGCGAGGTCATCGACCCGCCGTCCGCGGACGTCACCGCGCACGTGGTGGAGATGCTCGCCGCCGAGGGCCTCGCCCACGACCCGCGCACCCGGCGCGGCATCGACTGGCTGCTGGCCGAACAGGAGCCGGACGGCTCGTGGTTCGGGCGCTGGGGCGTCAACTACGTCTACGGCACCGGCTCGGTGGTGCCCGCCCTGACCGCGGCCGGCCTGCCGGCCTCCCACCCGGCGATCCGGCGGGCGGTGACCTGGCTGGAGCGTGTCCAGAACGACGACGGCGGCTGGGGCGAGGACCTGCGCTCCTACAAGCACGTCAAGGAGTGGAGTGGCCGCGGCGCCTCCACGGCCTCCCAGACGGCGTGGGCGCTGATGGCACTGCTCGCGGCGGGGGAGCACGACTCCAAGGCCGTCGAGCGCGGCGTGCGCTGGCTGGCCGACACCCAGCGGGAGGACGGCTCCTGGGACGAGCCGTACTTCACCGGCACCGGCTTCCCCTGGGACTTCTCCATCAACTACCACCTGTACCGGCAGGTGTTCCCGCTCACCGCGCTCGGCCGGTATCTGTACGGGGACCCCTTCGAGCGCGGCCTCCTCACCAGGAAGCCACTGGCGGAGGCCAAGTCACCCGCAGAGGCCAAGTCACCCGCCGAGGCGAAGCCACCGGCCGAGGCGAAGGTGAGCTGACTTGAGCGACCAGCCCGTCCCGGCCCCGCTGCTGATCGCCTGCGCGCTCGGCATCGAGCACCTCGCCCTGCGCACCGGCGAACGCGGTGTGCGGCGCGGGGGCGCGGGGGGTGCGGGCGGGCCGGTGAGCTTCCTCCGTACGGGCATGGGGCCCCGTGCGGCGGAACGCTCCGTCACCCGGCTCCTCGGTGAACCGGCGCTGGCCGACGCGGCCGTGCTGGCCACCGGCTTCTGCGCCGGGCTCGCCCCCGGGATGCACCCCGGCGACCTGGTCGTCGCCGAGGAGACCCGGGACCCGCGCGGGACCGTCCCGTGCGTGAGTACCGAATTGCTGGTGAAGGAACTCGTGCGCGCCGTTCCCGGGCGCACGGTCCACACCGGCCCGCTCACCGGCTCCGACCACGTCGTGCGTGGCCCGGAGCGATCCGAACTGCTGGCGACCGGCGCGATCGCGGTCGACATGGAGTCGGCGGCCACGCTTCTGAGCGCCGTGCGTACGGGCGAGCGCCCCGTTGCGGCTGTCCGGGTGGTCGTGGACGCTCCGGAACATGAGCTCGTCCGGATCGGCACGGTGCGCGGTGGAATATCGGCTTTCCGAGTTCTCCGTTCTGTACTGCCCGCTTTTTTCGAATGGCACCGTTCTTTGCTGCTCCCCCGGAGGTGAGCCAGATGGCCATGCCGTTGCGTCAGTCCATCAAGGTCGCTACATATCTGCTCGAACAAAAGCTCAGGAAGCGGGACAAGTTCGCCCTGCTCGTCGAGCTGGAGCCGCTGTTCGCGTGCAACCTCAAGTGCGAGGGCTGCGGGAAGATCCAGCACCCGGCAGGCGTCCTCAAGCAGCGGATGCCCGTCGCCCAGGCCGTGGGCGCGGTCCTGGAATCCGGTGCGCCGATGGTGTCCATCGCCGGTGGAGAACCGTTGATGCACCCTCAGATCGACGAGATCGTACGGCAGTTGGTCGCCAGGAAGAAGTTCGTGTTCCTGTGCACGAACGCACTTCTCATGCGCAAGAAGATGGACAAGTTCACGCCGTCGCCGTACTTCGCGTGGGCCGTGCACATCGACGGACTGCGCGAGCGGCACGACGCCTCGGTCGCGAAGGAGGGCACCTTCGACGAGGCGGTCGAGGCCATCAAGGAGGCCAAGCGGCGCGGCTTCCGGGTGACCACCAACTCGACCTTCTTCAACACCGACACCCCGCAGACCGTCGTCGAGGTGCTGAACTTCCTCAACGACGACCTGGAGGTCGACGAGATGATGCTCTCGCCCGCCTACGCCTACGAGAAGGCACCCGACCAGGAGCACTTCCTCGGCGTGCAGCAGACCCGCGAGCTGTTCAAGAAGGCCTTCGCGGGCGGCAACCGCGCCAAGTGGCGGCTCAACCAGAGCCCGCTCTTCCTTGACTTCCTCGAAGGCAAGGTCGACTTCCCGTGCACGGCCTGGGCGATCCCGAGCTACTCGCTCTTCGGCTGGCAGCGCCCCTGCTACCTGATGAGCGACGGCTACGTGGCCACGTACCGCGAACTCCTCGAAGACACCGACTGGGACAAGTACGGCCGCGGCAAGGACCCGCGCTGCGCCAACTGCATGGCGCACTGCGGCTACGAACCGACCGCCGTGCTCGCCACGATGGGCTCCCTCAAGGAGTCGCTGCGGGCCGCGCGCGAGACGATGACGAGCGGAAAGCAGGACTGACGCCGTGGCCGCCGTACCGCTCGGCGTCCCCGAGGTACCGGTCCGGCCGGTCGCACCGCGGCGCGTGTCGCGGCAGATCCAGGTCGGGCCGGTGGCGGTCGGGGGCGGAGCCCCGGTGTCGGTGCAGTCGATGACGACGACCCGTACGTCGGACATCGGCGCCACCCTGCAGCAGATCGCGGAACTCACCGCGTCCGGCTGCCAGATCGTCCGCGTCGCCTGCCCCACGCAGGACGACGCGGACGCCCTCGCGACCATCGCCGGGAAGTCGCAGATCCCGGTGATCGCGGACATCCACTTCCAGCCGAAGTACGTGTTCGCGGCGATCGAGGCCGGCTGCGCCGCGGTCCGCGTGAACCCCGGAAACATCAAGAAGTTCGACGACCAGGTGGGTCAGATCGCGCGGGCCGCGAAGGACCACGGCACCCCGATCCGGATCGGCGTCAACGCGGGCTCGCTGGACGGGCGCCTGCTGCGCAAGTACGGCAGGGCCACCCCGGAAGCCCTGGTCGAGAGCGCGCTGTGGGAGGCGTCCCTTTTCGAGGAGCACGACTTCCGGGACATCAAGATCTCCGTCAAGCACAACGACCCGGTCGTGATGATCGAGGCGTACAGGCAGCTCGCCGAGGCCTGCGCGTACCCGCTCCATCTCGGCGTCACGGAGGCCGGCCCGGCCTTCCAGGGCACGATCAAGTCGGCGGTGGCGTTCGGGGCGCTGCTGTCGCGGGGGATCGGCGACACCATCCGGGTCTCGCTGAGCGCCCCGCCCGCCGAGGAGGTCAAGGTCGGCATCCAGATCCTTCAGTCCCTGGGGCTGCGGCAGCGGCGCCTGGAGATCGTCTCCTGCCCGTCGTGCGGTCGCGCCCAGGTCGACGTGTACAAGCTGGCCGACGAGGTCAGCGCGGGTCTGGACGGCCTGGAAGTGCCGCTCCGGGTCGCGGTGATGGGCTGTGTGGTCAACGGTCCGGGAGAGGCGCGGGAGGCCGATCTCGGGGTCGCCTCGGGCAACGGCAAGGGGCAGATCTTCGTGAAGGGCGAAGTCGTCAGGACCGTCCCCGAGTCGAAGATCGTCGAGACCCTGATCGAGGAGGCCATGAGGCTGGCCGAGCAGTCGAAGTGAGTTGAGCAGAGGCACGGCACGGAAGAAGAGGGGGCCCAGCGTGACGATTCTGGAGAGCATCAGGGGACCACATGACCTGAAGGCGCTGTCCGAGGCGGAACTGGGTGAACTGTCCACGGAGATCAGGGAGTTCCTGGTGCAGGCGGTGGCGAGAACCGGCGGCCACCTCGGGCCCAACCTGGGGGTGGTGGAACTGTCCATCGCGCTCCACCGGGTCTTCGAGTCGCCCGTCGACCGCATCCTGTGGGACACCGGCCACCAGGCCTACGTCCACAAGCTGCTGACGGGACGTCAGGACTTCTCCAAGCTGCGCGGCAAGGGCGGCCTGTCCGGCTACCCCTCGCGCGAGGAGTCCGAGCACGACGTCATCGAGAACAGCCACGCCTCCACCGCGCTCGGCTGGGCCGACGGCCTCGCCAAGGCCAACCAGGTGCGGGGGGACAAGGGCCATGTGGTCGCGGTCATCGGCGACGGCGCGCTGACCGGCGGCATGGCCTGGGAAGCGCTGAACAACATCGCGGCAGCCAAGGACCGGCCGCTGATCATCGTCGTCAACGACAACGAACGCTCCTACGCCCCCACCATCGGCGGCCTCGCCAACCACCTGGCCACCCTGCGCACCACCGACGGCTACGAGAAGGTCCTCGCCTGGGGCAAGGAGGTCCTGCAGCGCACCCCGGTCGTCGGCAACACGATCTACGAGTCCCTGCACGGCGCGAAGAAGGGCTTCAAGGACGCCTTCGCCCCGCAGGGCATGTTCGAGGACCTGGGCCTGAAGTACGTCGGCCCGATCGACGGCCACGACATCAAGGCCGTCGAGTCCGCGCTGCGCCGCGCCAAGCGCTTCCACGGCCCGGTCCTGGTCCACTGCCTCACGGAGAAGGGCCGCGGGTTCGAACCGGCCCTCGCCCACGAGGAGGACCACTTCCACACCGTCGGCGTGATGGACCCGCTGACCTGCGCCCCGCTCGTGCCCTCCAGCGGCCCGTCCTGGACCTCGGTGTTCGGCGAGGAGATCGTCAGGATCGGCGAGGAGCGCGAGGACGTCGTGGCGATCACGGCTGCCATGCTGCACCCGGTGGGCCTCGGCGCCTTCGCCGAGCGCTTCCCGGACCGGGTGTGGGACGTGGGCATCGCCGAGCAGCACGCGGCCGTCTCCGCCGCCGGCCTCGCGACCGGCGGACTGCATCCGGTCGTCGCCGTCTACGCCACCTTCCTCAACCGCGCCTTCGACCAGCTGCTGATGGACGTGGCCCTGCACCGCTGCGGGGTCACCTTCGTGCTGGACCGGGCCGGTGTCACGGGTGTGGACGGCGCCTCGCACAACGGCATGTGGGACATGTCCGTCCTCCAGGTCGTCCCCGGCCTCAGGATCGCCGCCCCGCGCGACGCCGACCAGCTGCGCGCCCAGCTGCGCGAGGCCGTCGCCGTGGACGACGCCCCCACCCTGGTCCGCTTCCCGAAGGAGTCCGTAGGCCCGGAAATCCCGGCGGTCGGGCACGTCGGCGGCATGGACGTCCTGCACCGCGCCGAACGCCCCCAGGTGCTGCTGGTGGCCGTCGGCGTGATGGCGCCGGTCTGCCTCCAGACCGCCGACCTGCTCCAGGCGCGGGGCATCGGCTGCACGGTGGTGGACCCCCGCTGGGTCAAGCCCGTCGACCCCGCACTGCCGGGGCTGGCCGCCGAACACCGCCTGGTGGCCGTCGTGGAGGACAACAGCCGTGCGGCCGGCGTCGGTTCGGCCGTCGCGCTGGCCCTCGGTGACGCCGACGTGGACGTGCCGGTACGGCGGTTCGGCATCCCGGAGCAGTTCCTCGCGCACGCCAAACGCGGCGAGGTGCTGGCGGACATCGGTCTCACGCCCGTCGAGATCGCCGGGCGGATCAGCGCGAGCCTGGCCGTCGGCGACGCGGACGGCACAGCCAAGGAGAAGGAATGAGCAAGGAGTTCGACCTCGGCGCCCTCCTCGCCGAGCGCGGAGCCGAACGCTACGAGCTGCACGCGCGATACCTCAACCCGCAGCTCCCGCGCATGCTGCACACCATCGGCTTCGACAAGGTCTACGAGCGGGCCGAGGGCGCCCACTTCTTCGACGCGGACGGCAACGACTACCTGGACATGCTCGCCGGGTTCGGGGTGATGGGCCTCGGCCGCCACCACCCGGTCGTCCGCAAGGCGCTGCACGACGTCCTCGACCTGAACCTCGCCGACCTGACCCGGTTCGACTGCCAGCCGCTGCCCGGCCTGCTCGGCGAGCGGCTCCTCGCCCACAGCCCGCACCTGGACCGGGTGTTCTTCGGCAACAGCGGCACCGAGGCCGTCGAGACCGCCCTCAAGTTCGCCCGCTACGCCACCGGGAAGCGGCGGATCCTCTACTGCGACCACGCCTTCCACGGCCTGACCACCGGCTCCCTGTCGGTCAACGGCGAGGACGGCTTCCGCGACGGCTTCGCCCCCTTGCTGCCCGACACCGCCGTACCCCTCGGCGATCTCGACGCTCTCGCACGGGAGTTGAAGAAGGGCGACGTGGCCGCCCTGATCGTCGAGCCGATCCAGGGCAAGGGCGTGCACGAGGCACCGCCCGGCTATCTGCGCGCCGCGCAGGAACTGCTGCACAAGCACAAGGCGCTGCTCATCGCCGATGAGGTGCAGACCGGCCTCGGCCGCACCGGCGACTTCTACGCCTACCAGCACGAGGACGGCGTGGAACCCGACCTGGTGTGCGTGTCCAAGGCCCTGTCCGGCGGCTACGTCCCGGTCAGCGCCACCCTGGGCAAGGACTGGATCTTCAAGAAGGTCTACTCGTCCATGGACCGCGTCCTGGTCCACTCGGCGAGCTTCGGGTCCAACGCCCAGGCGATGGCCGCGGGCCTCGCCGTGCTGTCGGTCATGGAGAACGAGCAGACCGTCGCGCGGGCGCGGGCCACCGGCGACCTGCTGAAGTCCAGGCTCAGCGCCCTGATCGACCGGTACGAGCTGCTCGCCGACGTCCGCGGCCGGGGCCTGATGATCGGCATCGAGTTCGGCCGGCCGAGCTCGCTGAAGCTGCGTGGCCGCTGGACCATGCTCCAGACCGCCAGGAAGGGCCTGTTCGCCCAGATGGTGGTCGTGCCGCTGCTGCAGCGCCACCGGATCCTCACCCAGGTCTCCGGCGACCACCTTGAGGTGATCAAGCTGATCCCGCCCCTGGTCGTCGACGAGGCGGACGTGGAGCGTTTCGTCGAGGCCTTCACCGCGGTCATGGACGACGCGCACAGCGGCGGCGGCCTGATGTGGGACTTCGGCAAGACACTGATCAAGCAGGCGGTGGCCAACCGCTGAGCCCGGCCCGCCCTGTCCGGCTTTTTGCCTCTGAGGCAAGAGATTTGCCGCAGGGGCAAGATTCGGGCTGAATGGAGGCATGAACGCCTCAGAAGCCGTGCCACCGGCGGGCGAGGGCGACGACCTGCCCGCCGTGGCGCCGCAGCTGCGTGCCCTGCGCCGGCGCGCCGGCCTGACCCTGGAGGCCGCGGCCCGGTCCGCCGGGCTCTCACCGGCCCATCTCTCCCGGCTGGAGACCGGCCGGCGCCAGCCCTCGCTGCCGATGCTCCTCGCGCTCGCCCGTATCTACGGTACGACCGTCTCGGAGCTGCTCGGCGAGGCGGTCGCCGACCGGGACGCCGTCGTGCGCGCCGCCGACATGGAGCCCACCCACGCGGGCGGCTGGACCTACGTCCAGACCGGCGCCCCCGGGCGCGCCATGCAGGCACTGCGCGTCCAGGTGCCGTACCGCACCCAGGGCGACATCGTGCGCGTCCACCCCGGCGAGGAGTGGCTCTACGTCCTGCGGGGCCGTCTGCGGGTGCGCCTCGGAGACACCGCGCACCTGCTCGGGCCCGGTGACAGCGCGCACTTCGACTCGCTCACCCCGCACCGCCTCGCCGCCGAGGACCCGGACGGCGTGGAACTGCTGTTCGTCCACACCCTGCTGCAGAGCCCCACGGCCTCGCTGTGCCTGGGCCACCTGACCGGAGAACTGCCATGAGCAACTTCGAAGAGAAGTTCCCCCGCTCCCTGTGGATCCGTCTCCTCATCTACATCGCCGTCGGCCATCTCTTCGCCGCGTTCCTCTACCTGCTGTTCGAGGTGGGCGCCAAGAGCTGAGACGGCCGCCGCCGAGGGCGGAGCCGGCGCGCGGGAGCCGGTGCGTGGCGGCCTGGTGCGCGGGGCTGGGGTGCGCGGGGGCCTGGTGTGCGGGGGCCTGGTGTGCGGGACTTCAGTCCACCAGGCGCTCGCGCAGCCGCTCGCGGGTCCCGGACGTGAGGCCCAGACCCCGCTCCAGGTAGGTGTCGACCCCGCCCCACGTGTCGTCGATGCTCTCGAAGGCCGCCGTCAGGTACTCGGCGCGCGCGTCGAAGAGCGGGCTGAGCAGCTCCATCACCTCGGGCGTGTACGCGCTCTCCGCGCTGCCGCTGCGCCGGACGTTGTAGCGGCGGTGCTTGGCGTTGGACTCCAGGTAGTCCGCGACGATGGCGTCGCGCTCCACGCCCACGGCGAGGAGTGTGACGGCTATGGAGATGCCCGCGCGGTCCTTGCCCGCCGCACAGTGCATCAGCGCGGGCACGCTGTCCTCGGCGACGGCGTGCAGCACCCGGGAGTGCTCGGCGGTGCGCTCCTTGACGATCGTCCGGTACGAGGCGACCATCCGGGCCGCCGCCTTGCCGTCGTCGAGGATGTCGCGCAACTGGTGGAGGTCGCCGTCGCGGACCATCTTCCAGAACTCGGCGCCGTCCGCCGGGTCGCTCAGCGGCAGGTTCACGTTCCGCACGCCGGGCAGCTCGACGTCCGGGCCCTCCAGCCTGTGGTCGGCCGCGTTGCGGAAGTCGAAGATCGTGTGCAGATCCAGGGAGGCGAGGAAGTCCGCGTCCTGCTCGGTCGCGTGCGCGAGGTGGCCGCTGCGGAACAGCACTCCGTGGCGCACCCGTCGCCCGTCGACGGTGGGCAGCCCGCCCACGTCACGGAAATTGCGGACTCCGGCCAGTTCGGGCTCGGTCGACGGGACCTGCTGGGTCACGGGGGCTCCTCCCGGTCGGTCCCGCCGACGCGACTCGACGGCGGGCGCACAGTCGACCATACGACATCGATTTCCTCGGGCATCGAGTTGTCCACAGGCGTTGCCACCCGGGGGCAGGGCGCTTGATGATGTTGGCACTTGAGCGGATCTGTTGGCACCTGTGAGGTCTCGATGGTCGACATCGCCGGAAACGGTCGCA
Organism: Streptomyces sp. NPDC048297; assembly: GCF_043201585.1. Taxonomy (NCBI): domain Bacteria; kingdom Bacillati; phylum Actinomycetota; class Actinomycetes; order Kitasatosporales; family Streptomycetaceae; genus Streptomyces; species Streptomyces sp. NPDC048297. Next base: position 38,991 of record NZ_JBICZA010000042.1, on the reverse strand, counting down.
CGTGGCTCCTGTCCGGGCCCGGCAGCAGCTACGCCCTCCACCTGACCGAGGCGGACGAGCTGCTGCACCTCCACTGGGGGCCACGGATCGCGCTCGCCGACGCCGAGGCCCTCGCGGTGAGCCCGCTGCCCGCGCACCGGCCCTTCGAGTCCCCGCTCGACGGACGCGAGGAGTACCCCGTCGAGGGCGGCCCCCGCTTCGTCCGCCCCGCCCTGTCCGTACGCACCGAGGAGCGGCGCGGTACCGAGTGGCGCTTCGTGTCGTACTCCGTCGAAGGCGGTGCGGGTGGTGAGGGCGCTGCGAGCGGTGCGGGCAGTGCGGGCGGAGCAGGCGATGCGGGTGGCGCCGACGGCGAGGAGTTGCGGCTGCGCTTCGACGACGACGGGATCGCCGTCGTCCTGCACTACCGGATGCGCGGGGACGTCGTCGAGCGCCGGGTGACCGTCGAGAACGGCGGGCACGCGCGCGTGGAGCTGCTGCGCGCCGACGCGGCGACGTGGACGCTGCCCGACCGCGAAGGCTGGCGACTGTCCCAGCTGCACGGCCGCTGGGCCGCCGAGTCCCGGCTCACCACCGCACCCCTCACCTACGGTGAGAAGGTCATCGGCAGCCGCCGCGGCCACACCGGCCACCAGCACCTGCCCTGGGTCGCGCTGGACACCGACGCGACCGAGGAACACGGCGAGGTCTACGGCTGCGCGCTCGGCTGGTCCGGTTCCTGGCGCATCGCCGTCGCCCAACTCCCCGACGCGCGCGTGCAGATCACCGGCGGCGCCGGCTACGACGACTCGGGCCTGCTGCTCCTCGAACCGGGGGAGTCGTACACCACCCCCGTCCTCGCGGGCCTGTGGAGCGACGGCGGCTTCGGCGGGGCCAGCCGTGCCTGGCACGCCTACCAGCGGGCGTACGTCATCCCGGACGCGGAGCGGGACCGGCCGGTGCTGTTCAACTCCTGGGAGGCGACGACCTTCGACGTCTCCGAGGACCAGCAGGCCACCCTCGCGAAGCTGGCGGCCGGGATCGGTGTCGAGCTGTTCGTCGTGGACGACGGCTGGTTCGGCGCCCGCACCAGCGACCGGGCCGGACTCGGCGACTGGACGCCCAACCCCGACCGTTTCCCGCAGGGCCTGGGCCCCCTCGCCGAGCGGGTGCACGGCCTCGGCATGCGGTTCGGCATCTGGGTCGAGCCCGAGATGGTCAACCCGGACAGCGACCTCTACCGCGCCCACCCCGACTGGGTGCAGTACCAGACTGGACGCAAGCGGACGGAGTTCCGCAATCAGCTCGTCCTCAACCTGGCGCGCGAGGACGTCCGGGAGCACCTGTGGGGCCAGCTCCACACCCTGCTGTCCAGCGCCCCGATCGACTATGTGAAGTGGGACTTCAACCGCTGCTTCACCGACGCCGGCTGGCCCGGTGAGCCGTACCCGCAGCGCCTGTGGGTGGATCACGTCCGCGGCCTGTACGACCTGCTGGACCGGCTGCGCGCGGCCCACCCCGGGGTGGCCTTCGAGTCCTGCTCGGGCGGCGGCGGGCGGGTCGACCTCGGGGTGATGAGCCGCACCGACCAGGTGTGGACCTCCGACAACACCGACCCGCTCGACCGGCTCGCCATCCAGCACGGCTTCAGCCAGATCCACCCCGCGCGGGTCATGGCCGCCTGGGTCACCGACAGCCCGAACGAGCAGCTCAACGGGCGGGTCAGCACGCTGCGCCTCCGCTTCGTCAGCTCCATGGCGGGCGTCCTCGGCGTCGGCGGCGACCTCACCGGATGGACCGAGGAGGAACTGGCCGAGGCCCGGCGGTGGGTGGAGCTGTACAAGGAGATCCGCCCCGTCGTGCAGCGCGGCGACCTGTACCGGCTACGGCCCCCGGCCGGCGGCCTGAGCGCCGTCCAGTACGTCCTCGGGGACGAGACAGTGGTCCTCGCCTGCCTCCAGGCACAGCACTACGGCGAGCCGGTGCCGGCCCTGCGGCTGCGTGGGCTCGACCCGACAGCATCGTACGAATGCCGCGAAACGGGAGAAATGTACCGAGGGGCCGTACTGCTGCATCACGGACTGCACACCGGGCTCCGGGGTGACCTCGACGCGACGGTCATCCGACTGCATCACATCTGACGGATTTGCCTGAATTGACCCTTTGGTTACAACTCGCTCCGGTGTGGCACCTCGTGGGCGATAGTGCGTGAGGAGCGTCATATCGGTGACTGTGCGTCGCGCGTCATGTTCACGTAATTCCCATGCGGGCGCGGGGGGATTGGAGAGGTGAAGGGGGCGTGAATTCACGGAGGGTGACCGTGAATTCCGGAATTCGATCAATGGAATCGGGAACACCGGGAATCGATTGCTTGTTTCCGTGCGCCCCGCTCGCTTACGTTCCCTTTCCATCCGGACGGAACGCCGCGTCCTGCCGCCGACCGGAATTCCCGTCCATGTGATCCGTGTTCGGCAGGAGCGGGGTCCCGGCAACGCACCCGCAGGCGCCGGAGAGGAATGCGCCATGCCCGTGAAGGGTAAACACCGCCGCCCCAGGACCCGGCGTCTCACCCGCAAGATCGCCGTCGCCGGAACCGGTGGCGCGGCGCTCGCCCTGCCGCTGATCGGCGCCACCGGAGCCCACGCCGTCCCGGCACAGAACGTTCCCGGAAAGGTCACCCAGGCCGTTCCGGTGGCCGCCCCGCAGGCGAATTCGGGTGCGCGTACGTACACGGTGCGGCCCGGCGACTGGCTCGCGAAGATCGCCGATCGGCAGAATGTCAGCGGTGGCTGGCAGCGGGTGTACGACGACAATCGCCAGGTCATCGGTGACAATCCGTCACTGATTCACCCGGGCCTGAAGCTGACGCTCGGCCGGCATGCCGCTCCGACCCACACCGAGCCCTCCACGCGCACCGCGCCCTCCGCCGCCGTCGAGTCCTTCGCCCCCGCGCAGGCCGTGCAGCCGACGCAGCCCGCGAAGTCCACGCAGCCGCCGCAGTCCACGCAGGTGCCGGTCGCCCAGGCGAGCGCCCCGCAGCAGGACACCGCGCCGGAGACCGCCGTGGCCGCCCCCGCCCCCGACTTCACCCTCCCGGTCAGCGGCGCCACCATCGGCACCGCCTACCACGTGGCGGGCAGCATGTGGTCCAGCGGCTACCACACCGGTGTCGACTTCGTCGTCCCGACCGGCACGCCCCTCAAGGCCGTCGGCGCCGGCACGGTCGTCTCCGCCGGATGGGGCGGCGCGTACGGCAACCAGGTCGTCATCAGGCTGAACGACGGCTACTACGCCCAGTACGCGCACCTCTCGCAGCTGTCCGTCTCGGCCGGGCAGACCGTGACCGCGGGCCAGCAGGTCGGTCTGTCCGGCGCGACCGGCAACGTGACCGGACCGCACCTGCACTTCGAGATCCGCACGACGCCGAACTACGGCTCGGACATCGACCCCCTCGGTTACCTCCGTCAGCACGGCGTCCCCGTCGGCTGAACAGTCCCCCTACTGCGGGCGTGATCCCGGTCGTATTCCGGGTTGGCAAACGAATTTCCAGTGTCTTATCTCACCGTTCGTCAACCCTTCCTTACGGTCGCGTAGGTCACATCCGAAGGGGAATCATGGGCCGACGTGGCAGACGATTCGAAGAATGACAACAGATCAGGGATCGGGTCGTACGTGGCGGTGGGGGACAGCTTCACCGAAGGCGTCGGCGACCCCGGGCCCGACGGGGCCTTCGTGGGCTGGGCCGACCGGTTCGCGGTCCTGCTCGCCGACCGACGGCCCGAGGGCGACTTCGACTACACCAACCTGGCCGTGCGCGGAAAGCTCCTGGACCAGATCGTGGCCGACCAGGTCCCGCAGGTTCTCGAACTGGCCCCGGACCTCGTGTCCTTCTGCGCGGGCGGCAACGACATCATCCGGCCCGGCACCGACCCGGACGAGGTGGCCGAGCGGTTCGAGCGGGCCGTGGCGCGACTGACCGAGGCCGTCGGCACGGTGCTGGTGACGACCGGGTTCGACACCCGTGGCGTGCCCGTGTTCAAGCACCTGCGCGGCAAGATCGCCACCTACAACGGGCACGTACGGGCCGTCGCCGACCGGTACGGCTGCCCCGTGCTCGACCTGTGGTCCCTGAAGTCCGTGCAGGACCGCAGGGCCTGGGACGACGACCGGCTGCACCTGTCGCCCGAAGGGCACACGCGCGTGGCGCTGCGCGCCGGCCAGGTGCTCGGACTCCAGGTCCCGGCCGACCCGGACCAGCCGTGGCCGCCGCTCCCGCCCCGGGGCACGCTGGAGGTCCGCCGCGACGACGTGCACTGGGCCCGCGAGTACCTCGTCCCCTGGATCGGCCGCCGGCTGCGCGGCGAGTCCTCCGGGGACCACGTGACGGCCAAGGGCAGCCTGTCGCCCGACGACATCAAGCTGCGGATAGCGTCGGTCGCCTGACGCCTGACGCCTGACGCCTGACGCCTGACGCCTGACGCCTGACGCCTGACGCCTGTTGCTCGTGCTCCGCATCGCATGCCGCGGGAGCGGTGCGGAGCGCCCTTCAGCCCTCCCGCTCGGACAGGGCCTGCGGGGACAGCTCCAGCTCGCGGGCCAGGGCCTCGTCGACCCAGGTCTGGGCCCGGGCCCTCGGGACCGAGCCCGGGTACGACGTCAACTGCACGGCCAGACCGTCCAGAAGGGCCGTGAGCCGCAGGGCCGTGGCCGCCGGGTCGGGGCACTCGAACTCGCCCGCCGCCACGCCCTCGGCGATGACCTCGGTGATCGCTGCCTTCCACTGCCTGTCCAGACCCCGGCCGACCTCGCGGAGCGCGGGTTCGCGCAGCGCCACCGCCCAGCCCTCGATCCACAGCCGCCAGCCCTTGGCCTGGCCGGTGGGCGCGTACCACCGCACGGCCGCGCGCAGCCGCCGCAGCGCGGGGCCGCGCCGGTCGAGCAGCCTGCGCAGATGCGCGAGGTCGCCCTCGGCCGCGTAGGCGAAAGCGGCCGAGACCAGCTTCTCCTTGGTCGAGAAGTGGTACAGCACCAGCGCGTTGCTGACACCGAGCGACGCGGCCACGTCGGCGATCCTGACCGCCGCCACACCGCGTTCCTCGATCTGCCCGATGGCGGCCCGCAGCAACTCGTCCCGCCGCTCCGCCACACTCAACCGCACTCTCGCCACGCGATCACCCTATTGCGTCGTTCGGGGAGTTGCCGTAAGGACCGGGCGCTTTACCTTTTTGACCGGCCGGTCTCGCCCGCAGGTACGGAAGCCGGGCACAGACCAGGGCGTGCGCGGCCACGCGCGGGGGCGTCCCGGGGGGAGAACGCTTCCTCGGCGTCCGGGCCGACGTCGCCGAACACCCAACGTGTGCAACGCTTCAGTACGGTCGTCGGGTGTGAGCGGGGCCACCGGAGACACCCCTCCGGTTCGCCCGGCCGGCGACCATAATGGAGAGCCTCAGTGACACCATCTGGAGGTACCGTGACCGGTCTGCGTTCCCAGAGCTTCGGGCTCCGCGCGCTTCAGCCCGAGGCCTTCGGCGCGGAACCGAGTGGTGAGCGTCTCGCACGCATCCGCCGTTCCCCCCACTTCAAGGACGGCGTCTTCCAGAACCCCGGTGGCACCACCCGCACCCGGCCCTCCGGCTCCACGCTGGACCTCGCGAAGGTGTTCCTCGACAAGGACACCCGCCCCCTGCGCGCACCCCGCGGCACCGTCCCGGTCCACGCCACCACCCTGGCCGACCTGGCCAAGCCGCCGGTCTCGGGGCTGCGTGTGACATGGATGGGGCACTCCAGCGTGCTGGCCGAGATCGACGGCCACCGCGTCCTGTTCGACCCCGTCTGGGGTGAGCGCTGCTCCCCGTTCCCGTTCGCCGGCCCCAAGCGGCTGCACCCGGTGCCGCTTCCGCTGGCCGCGCTCGGCCCGGTCGACGTCGTCGTCATCTCGCACGACCACTACGACCATCTCGACATGCCCACCATCAAGGCGCTGGCCGGCACAGACACCCTCTTCGCCGTGCCGCTCGGCGTCGGTGCCCACCTCGAACACTGGGGCGTGTCCCCGGACCGGCTGCGCGAACTGGACTGGCACGAGGTCACCAAGGTCGGCGGTCTCACCCTCACCGCCACCCCGGCCCGCCACTTCTGCGGTCGCGGCCTGCGCAACACCCAGCACACGCTGTGGGCTTCCTGGGTGGTGCGGGGCGAGGAGCACCGGATCTACCACAGCGGGGACACCGGCTACTTCGACGGCTTCGCGCAGATCGGTGCCGAACACGGTCCGTTCGACGTCACCATGATCCAGATCGGTGCGTACAGCGAGTTCTGGCCCGACATCCACATGACCCCCGAGGAGGGCCTGCGCGCCCACCTCGATCTCCAGGGCGGCGCCCCGCACGGCGCCCTGCTTCCGATCCACTGGGGCACTTTCAACCTCGCCCCGCACGCCTGGGCCGAGCCCGGCGAGTGGACGAAGGACGCCGCGCAGGAGGCCGGCCAGACCGTGGCGGTTCCCCGTCCCGGTGAGCCCTTCGAGCCGGCCGGGCACGTTCCCGCGGATTCGTGGTGGCGTGCCGTGTCCCCTCCGATCGCTCACCCGTGGCGCCGGCCACGGCCGGCGGTGTCGGCCGACGAGGACGCGGCTGCTGTTACCGAGAAGCGGAGCGAGGACCTCGACTTCGCGGGTGACGTCTGACACCGGGCGGGCATGAGCTCGGCCTGATCACCGGGATGCCCGCCGGGTGCTACGGCGCGGTGGGCTTCTGTGGCGAGGGCGGCGTCTGCGGGGAGGTCTGCGTCTGTGGGGAAGCCGGCTTCTGCGGGGAGCGGAGCACGAGCAGGGTGATCTCGCTGGGGGCGAAGACGCGGAACGGAGGGCCCCAGAAGCCGGTGCCGCGGCTGGTGTAGAGGAGGGTGCGGGTGCCGTGCCGGCTGAGGCCGGCGAGGGCGGGCTGGTCGATGCGGACCAGGTGGTGGAAGGGCCAGATCTGACCGCCGTGGGTGTGCCCGGAAAGCTGGAGGTCGACGCCTTCGGCCGCCGCCCTGTCGATGAACTTGGGCTGGTGCGCCAGGAGCAGGACGGGCAGGTCGGGATCGGCGCCGTGCAGGGCGCCGGCGAGGTGGGCGCGGTGGCCGGCCAGGCCCGAGGACTCGGCGGTGACGTCGTCCACGCCGGCGACCACGAGGGTGTCGCCTCCGCGTTCGAGCAGCAGATGGCGGTTGCGCAGCGGCTCCCAGCCCAGCTCGTCCATCAGGTCGACCCAGCCCTGGGCCTCGCTGTAGTACTCGTGGTTGCCGGTGACGTAGACACGGGCCCGGGTGGCCCGCACGGTGCCGAGCGGGGCGGCCTGGGCGCGGCGGCGTTCGGCCGTGCCGTCCGCGATGTCGCCGGTGTGGCAGACCAGGTCGGCCTCCAGGGTGTTCACCGTCTCGCACACCCGTCCCGACCAGCGAGCGCGGTCGAGGGGGCCGTAGTGGGTGTCGGTGATGAGGGCGACGCGGGTGCCGTCCAACCCGGCACCCAGGCGCGGGAGTTGAACGTCGAGGCGGCGCACGCGTGGCACGCGGCGCGCCTCGGCGTACCCCCAGGCGAGCAGGACGGCGGATACGCCGAGGACGGCCCATGTGACGATGCGGGCCCGGTCCTGGCCCTCGCCGACGCCCGCCGCGGTCAGGGCGAGCCGCAGCAGGACGCCGAGCAGAACGGACCAGGTGAACAGGACCCAGCTGACGCCCAGCAGGGTGTCACCGGTGATCGCCGCCCCATCCTGCTGACGCCGGCCGTGGCCGCGCGTCATCGCGAGCGGCATACCGATCAGGCCGAGGGCGAACAGGGCGGTGCCGGCCAGCGTGACGGGCAGCGGCCAGTGCTGGCCGGCGTACAGGAGCACCCAGCAGGGCACGGCCCACAGCAGGAGCGGGGCGATCAGGGGGATGGAGCGGATCAGGCGCTGCGGCCGGGTCTGCCGCGTCCCTTGCGCCTCACTCTCGATGGGCCGGGTGTTGCTGGTGTCGGTCACGCTTCCCCTCCTTGACCGGGCTGCCGTCGCGGGCACTGTATCCGGGGATGGAGCCGGGTGACGTCGTCGTGGTTCTCTACGGTACGCGGGCGACGCCGACGTAGAAGCCGCTCAGCTCCTGGGCGGGGGCCGGTGAATCCTTGTACCACCTGGTCGCCGTGACCAGTCCGGGAGCCACCAGTTCCAGGCCCTCGAAGAACGGCTCGATCTCGGCCCGCGTACGCATGCGCAGGGGGATCTCGCCCTTGCGGTAGGTCGTGGTCACCGACTTGACGAGGTGCGGGTGTTCATCGGTGGTGCCGTGGGAGAACATGAAGTAACTGCCCGAGGGAAGCGCGTCGACAAGCGTCCGCGTGATGCCGTAGGGGTCCTGGTCGTCGGTGATGAAGTGCATCAGCGCGTTCATCGACAGCGCCATGGGCCGGGTGAAGTCCAGGAACGTGCGCGCGTGGTCGAGGATGGCGGCCGGCTCGCGTACGTCGGCCTCGATGTAGTCGGTGCTTCCCTCGGGGGTGCTGACGAGCAGAGCCTCCGCGTGCCGCAGCACGATGGGGTCGTTGTCGGCGTAGGCGATCCGCGCCGACGGCACGATGCCCTGCACGATCTGATGCAGGTTCGGCTGGGTCGGGATGCCCGTACCGATGTCGAGGTACTGGTCGATGCCGTTGCCGGCCAGCCAGGCCGCCGCGCGCTGCATGAACGCCCTGTTGCGCATGGCGTTCAGACGCGCCTCCGGTGGCAGTTTCGCCGCCACCGCCTCATCGACCGGATAGTTGTCCTTGCCGCCCAGCAGCCAGTCGTAGACGCGAGCCGGGTGGGGCCTGCTCGTGTCGATAGGACCATGGGAGGAAGGGTCTGCCGCCATGCATGACTCCAGCGTGTACGAGATCCATGACCGGCTCACCGAGGTCGCCTCGTGCGCCGTGGATGAGACAGTAGAGCGCGCGTTGCGATTGTGCCATTGGCCAAGCCCTCGCGCAGAGTTGTCGCTTGATGATCGCACGGCTCATCGGCGGACGGCCACCGACAGCGGTCGCCTCGGCCGAAACGGCGAGTTCGCGTCGCCGGCAGCGGCCGGGGAACTGGATTCGCCCCCTCGGCACGCGGCCGGGGAGCTGGATTCGCTCGCTCGGCACGTAGCCGGCTGAGGTCCTGAAGCCTGACAGAGCGGCACGAGACCCACCCGCATGCCTGACGTCCCGGTACCGGTCCCGAAAGGTGCCGGTACCGGGACGCGTCCCCGTCGCCCGACGGGGTGTCAGGCGTCGTGCCGCTGCGGGTACGCGGCATCGCGGATCGGCGGATCGGCGGCGGTCACGCGCCGGCCTCCGCCGTGTCTTCGGCCTTCGCCGTGTCCTCGGCGTCCGCGGTGCCGCCCCCGGCTCCGGCGCCGGGGGAGTCGTCCGGGTCGCTGTAGTCGTCCAGGATGGCCAGCGCCGCCACGGTCGCGGCGACCGGGTCGCCGGACTCCACGGCGGCGAACAGCGCGGTGTGGAACGGGTCGTCGCCGGCGGCCTCCATGCACTGGTTGGCCTGGACGGTCTCCCACAGGGCGTCGCTCATGTTCCGGTACAGGTCGCTCAGCAGCGGGTTGTGGGAGGCCTCGGCGATCCGCAGGTGGAAGTCCACGTCGGCGTCGGTGAACGCGACCAGGTCGGCCGCCCGCCCCGCGGCGGTGCGGCGCTCCATGGCGTCCCGCAGCGCGGTCAGGTCGTCCGCGGTGCGTGTGGTCGCGGCCAGCCGCGCCGCGACGATGTCCAGGCCTCGCCGGACCTCCAGGATGTCGCCGGTCTTGGCGCGGGCCAGATGCCGGCGCAGGGCGACCTGGCTGTCGTCGGTGGCGGTCACGTAGGTGCCGTCGCCCTGCCGGGTGCTCAGCAGCCCGGTGTGCACCAGCACGCGGACGGCCTCGCGGATCGAGAGGCGGCTGACGCCGAGCGTCTCGGCGAGCTGGCTCTCCGGGGGAATCCGGTCGCCGATCTGCCACACCCCTCGGGAGATCTCCCCGCGCAGTTCGTCGATCACGCGGTCGACGAGGGACACCCGCCGTACGGATTTCATTCTGCTCCTCCCCTTCTCAAACATCAGATGACTTGATAACCATATGAACCACTCGGACTGCGGTCCAGTGTTCCCGTCCATGTTCGCGCCCGGAAACCAGGGGGACCTCTTCGTGACCCATGTGCTGTTCACCCATGTCCGCCCGCACGGCGGAACCCTCTGTGACCTGCTGGTCACGGACGGCAGAATCGTCGCCGTCGATCCCGCGACCCCGCCCGCGGACGCCCTGGTCGTCGACGGCGACGGCGCCCTCGCGCTGCCCTCCCCGGTCGACGCCCACATCCACCCCGACAAGTCCACCTGGGGCCAGCCCTGGGTGAGCCGGGACCCCGCCGAGACGCTGCTCGAACTGATCGACGGCGACGTGGCCCTGCGGATGCGCATGACCGCCTCGGTCGAGGAGCGCGCCGGGGCCCTCATGGCTCACGCCGTCAGCCGCGGCACCCGGGCGATGCGCGCGCACTGCGACGTCGCCCCGGTCTACGGCCTGTCCAACGTGCACGGCGTACGGGCCGCCGCCGAGTCCCTCGGCGACGTCCTGGACGTGCAGATCGTGGCGTTCCCGCAGCTCGGCCTGCTGGCCCGGCCCGGAACGGCCGACCTGATCGAGCAGTCCCTCAAGGAGGGCGCCGACATCATCGGCGGCCTGGACCCCGTCGGCATCGACGGCGACCTGCACGGCCACCTCGACGTCCTGTTCGGCATCTCCGAGCGCACCGGAGCGCCGATCGACATCCACCTCCACGACCGAGGCCGGCCCGGCCTCGACCAGGTCGCCGAGATCGCCCGCCGCACCGCCGAGGCCGGCATGCACGGAAAGGTCACCATCAGCCACGTCTTCTGTCTGGACGGCTGTGACGAGGCCGAGCTGACCGATGTCGCCAACCTCCTCACCGAGGCGGGCGTGGCCCTGGCCACCTGCGCGCTCGGCAGCGAACCCGTGATCCCGATCCCGCCGCTGCGCGAGCGGGGCGTGCTGGTCGCCGCCGGCTCCGACGGCGTCCGCGACGCCTGGACCCCCTTCGGCGACGGCGACATGATCGCGCGCGCCCATCTGCTCGCCTACCGCACCGACGCCCGCACCGACGCGGAACTCGAGGCCTGCTACACGGTCGTCGCCCACCACGGAGCCGACCTGCTCGGCCTGGAGCGGGCCGACCTGCGGGTCGGGGACCCCGCCGACTTCGTCCTCGTCCGCGGCGAGTCGGTCGCCCAGGTCGTTGTCGACCACCCCGTGCCCGAACTGGTCGTCAGGGCCGGGAAGATCGTCGCTCGCGCAGGCCGCCTGGAGAGGGCCCCGAGATGAGGGGCCGGGGCCTGAGCCTCGCCGCCGGCGCCGCGGCCCTCCTGCTGACCGGCTGCGGCACGGGCGCCGGCACCGCCGCGGCGCCCCCGAGCCGGAGCGACCTCAAGACGGTCACCGCGCGCGCGGCGCACGGCGTGTCGAGCATCAGCTGGAACCTGCCGTACGAGCCGCAGACCATCGACCCGATCCGCTCCTTCAACTACGCCGAGAACACGGCCCTCGCCAACATGTGCGAGAGCCTCATGCGGCTCACCCCCGACCTCAAGGTCGTACCGGGGCTCGCCGAGCGCGCCACCAACCCCACCCCGAAGACCTGGGTCTACACGATCCGCAAGAACGTGCGCTTCTGGGACGGCCGGCCGGTGACCGCCGCCGACGTGGCGGCCAGCCTGAACCGCCACCTCGACCCCGACCAGGGCAGCTGGTGGACCCAGTACTTCGAGACGGTCGACTCGGTGAAGGCGACCGGACCGATGCAGGTCACCGTCCACCTCAAACAGCCCGACGTGCTGTTCAACCAGGCGATGGCCACCGCCGCCGGAGCGGTCGTGGAGAAGTCCTTCCTGACCAAGGCCGGCAAGGACATCGGCTCGCCGAAGACCGGCGTCATGTGCACCGGACCGTTCCGGTTCGCCGGCTGGATACCCGGCAACTCCCTGCGGCTGACCCGCAACGACCACTACTGGGACCCTGCCCACAAGGCCCTCTCCCAGAAGCTGGTGTTCAAGTTCATCGCCGACGAGACCACCGCGGTCAACGCGCTGCGTTCCGGCGAGGTCGACGGCCAGTACTTCTACCTCCCGCCGGCCGGCATCAGCCGGCTGCAGAACTCGCCCACCGGATCGGTCACCCTCGGCCGTTCGCTCATCTTCTGGACCGTCATCGGCTCCGCGACCTCCGGCCCGTACGCCGACCCCAAGGTCCGCGAAGCCCTGTCGACCGCCCTCGACCGGACCGGCATCGCCCGGGTGATCTTCCAGGGCACCGCCGCCCCGGAACGCTCCCTGGCCGGCCCCGACTACTGGGGCTACGCCGGCGACCGCTTCCGGAAGGCCTACGACGCCCTGCCCCACGGTGACGCCGACGTGGACAAGGCCAAGCGGCTGCTGAAGGAGTCGGGCCTGCGCCACCCGCGCATCACCCTCGGCATCCAGGGCAGTTCGGCGGTGCAGGAGCAGACCGCCGACATCATCAAGGCCACCGGTGAGTCGATCGGCCTCGACGTCGAGATCAAGGTGATCCCGGTCGAGCAGTACGGCAACCTCTACAACGATCCCAAGTCCCGCGAAGGCATCGACGCCTTCCTCAGCACCTGGTACGGCAACGTCCCCGACCCGCTGGACGTGTACGGGATCTTCACCAGGATCGGCCGCACCAACTTCAGCCACTATCCCGCCGTCGACGCCGACCTGAAGCGCGCCAAGGCCGAGTACGACCCGGCCAAGCGCGCCGACCTGGTCGCCGGCATCCAGTCCCGGCTCACCCGGGACGTCCCCTGGACACCGATCGCCAACCTGCCCGTGATCCTCTACCAGAACAAGCGGATCACCGGGGCGGTCGCCTCCTTCTCCTACCTCTATTACCCCTGGGCCGCCGGGATCGGTGCACGATGAACTGGACCCTCTTCCTCACCCGTCGACTGGCCGCGCTCGTGGCCGTACTCCTGGTCGCCTCGTTCCTCGTGTACGGGCTCCTCTACCTCGTCCCCGGCGGCCCGATGGCCTTCCTCCTGGGCAGCCGCAGCGGCACCCCGGAACAGATAGCCGCGATCCGCCACGCCTACCGCCTGGACGACCCCTTCCTGATCCGCTACTTCGGCTGGCTGGGCGACGCCCTGCACGGCAACTTCGGGCGATCGCTCGTCTACCAGCAGGACGTCTCCGCCCTGATGTCCACCCGGCTGGCCACCACCGGGCTCCTCGTCACCTACTCCGCCGCCCTGATCGTGGTCGTCGGTGTCGCCCTCGGCCTCGTCGGAGCGCTGCGGCCCGGCCCGGTCGACGGGGTGATCTCCCTGGTGACCGGAGCGGCCCTGGCCACCCCCACGTTCGTCGTCGGCGCCCTGCTCGCCATCGTCTTCGCCCTCGGCCTCGGCTGGTTCCCCGTCGTCGGACCCGGCGAGGGCCTGGCCGACCGGCTCTACCATCTGACGCTCCCGGCGATCGCCCTCAGCCTGGGCAGCGCCGCCTTCCTCGCCCGGATCACCCGCGCCTCGGTCTCCTCGGAACTGGGCCGCGAACACGTGGAGACCGCCCGCGCCCGCGGCTTCTCCCCGGGCCACGTCATCCGCAGACACGTCCTGCGCAACGCCTCCATCCCGGTCGTCACCGTCACCGGCCTCACCGTCGCGGGACTCATCGCCGGCTCGGTCGTCGTGGAGAACATCTTCGCCCTTGACGGCCTCGGCTCCCTGCTCGTCCGGGCCATCCTCCAGCGGGACTTCGCGGTGGTCCAGGGCGTCGTCCTGGTACTCGTCGCCGCGTTCGTCCTGGTCAACCTGCTCGTCGACATCTGCTGCTCGTTCATCGACCCCCGTCTGTCCGCTGGGGAGACGACATGAAGTCACGCCTCGGCCCCCTCGGGCTCACCGCTGTACTGCTGCTCGCCGTACTCGCCGTCGTATCGATCGGCGCACCCCTCCTGGCCCCGTACGACCCCGACCGGCCGAACCTGTTCAACGCGCTGGCCGGCAGCTCCTGGGGCCATCCGCTCGGCGGCGACGCGCTCGGCCGGGACATCCTGTCCCGCCTGATGTACGGGGCGCGCACCACGCTGCTCGGCCCGCTCGTCGTCATCGCCCTGTCCACCGCGGCCGGCACCGCGCTCGCCATCACCGCCGCCTGGGCCGGAGGCCGCGTCGACGCGTTCATCTCCCGCCTGCTCGACGTGCTGTTCGCGGTGCCCGGCATCGTGTTCGCGCTGGTCACCGTGGCCGTCCTCGGCCCCGGCATCACCGGCGTCGTCGCGGGCCTCGCCGTCGCCTACACCCCCTACGTGGCCCGCGTCGTCCGCAGTGCCGCGCTACGGGAACGCAATCTCCCCTACATCGCCGCCGCCTGGGTCCAGGGCCGCTCCGCCCTCGCCATCTGCGGCCGGCACCTGCTGCCCAACCTGCGGCCGATCATCATCGCGCAGTCGGTCTCCGCACTCGGCTTCGCCATCGTCGACCTGGCCACCATCTCCTTCCTCGGACTGGGCGTGCAGCCCCCGAACGCGGACTGGGGCCTGATGGTCAAGAGCGGACTGGACAGCGCCCTGCGCGGCCAGCCGGTGGAAGCCGTCAGCGCCGGCGTACTGATCGCGCTCGTGGTCGTGGCGGTCAACTTCCTCGGCGACCGCCTGGCCGGCAAGGAAGGTGAGCTCCGATGAGCAAAGACCTCCTGGTCCTCGACCAGTTCAGCCTCGACGTCCCGGCCGGGGACGGCCGGCGCACCCTCGTCGAGGACGTCAGCCTCACCATCGCCCCCGGCGAAGCCGTCGGCCTGGTGGGGGAGTCCGGGTCCGGCAAGTCCATGACGGCCCGCGCCGTCCTGCGGCTGACCCCGCCCGGAGCCCGGCTCGGCGGCCGCATCGAGTTCGACGGCAGTTCCGTCCTGGATCTGAGCCCACGCGAACTGCGCGCCGTACGCACCCGCCGGATCGCGATGATCTTCCAGGACCCGCGGGCGCACATCAACCCGGTGCGCAGCATCGGTGACTTCCTGACCGAGGCCATGGTCACGCATCTGTCCGTGCCGCCACGGCAGGCCCACGCCAAGGCCGTACGACTGCTCGCCGAGGTCGGCATCACCAACGGCGAGCACCGTATGCGCCAGTACCCGCACGAGTTGTCCGGCGGACTGCTCCAGCGCGTCATGATCGCCTCGGTGCTGGCCGTCGAACCCGACCTGGTGCTCGCCGACGAACCCACCACCGCGCTGGACGTGACCACCCAGTCCGAGGTCATGGCCATCCTGGACGAACTGCGCACCGAGCGCGGCATGGCGATGCTCCTGATCACCCACGATCTGGAACTCGCCTCGGCCACCTGCGACCGGCTGGCCGTCATGTACGCCGGACGCATCGTCGAGGTCCAGTCCGCCGAGGCGCTCACCGAGGCGCCGCGGCACCCCTACACGGCCGGGCTGATGACCTCACGGCCCCGTCTCGACGAGGCCGCGGGCCGGCTGCCGGTCATCCCGGGCCGGCCGGTCGCCGCCTTCGAGGCCCCGCAGGGCTGCGCCTTCCAGCCGCGCTGCGCCCACAGCGGCGACCAGTGCCTGACCGAGCGGCCCCCGCTGCGGGAACTGGCCGGCGCGCACGTCGCCTGCGTACGAGCGGAGGAACTGTGAGCGAGATCCTGGTCAGAGCCGAAGGACTGCGCAAGGTCTTCGGCAAGGAGATGGTCGCCGTCGACGACGTCTCCTTCACCGTCGCACGCGGCCAGTCACTGGCCGTCGTGGGGGAGTCGGGCTCGGGCAAGACCACGGTCGCCCGCATGCTGCTCGGTCTGGAGACCCCCACCAGCGGGACGATCAGCGTCTGCGGACGGACCCGGAGCGGCCGGGCGGGCTCCGCCGAACGCAGACGACGGGCCCGGGAGATCCAGATCGTCTTCCAGGACCCCTACTCCTCGCTGGACCCCCTCCAGCGCGTCGGCGACATCGTGGAGACCAGCCTGGCCATCCACAACCGGCTCACCGCGAGCGAGCGCCGCACCCGCGCCCTCGACCTGCTGGAAGCCGTCGGACTGGCCGAACGCCACGCCGGCATGCTGCCCCGCCAGCTCTCCGGCGGCCAGCGCCAGCGCGTCGCCATCGCCCGTGCCATCGCGGTCGAACCCCAGGTCCTCGTGCTGGACGAGGCGGTCGCGGCGCTGGACGTGTCCATCCAGGCCCAGATCCTCAACCTGCTCGCCGACATCCGCGAACGGACCGGCATCAGCTACGTCTTCATCTCCCACGACCTGGCCGTCGTCAACCAGATCAGCGACACCGCCCTGGTGATGGCCGCGGGCCGCGTGGTTGAACGCGGCCCGACCGCCCAGCTGCTGAGCGCCCCTCAGCAGGACTACACCAAGACCCTCCTGGCCGCGGTCCCCCGCCCCGGCTGGAAACCGCGACGCCGCGAGGCCGCGGCGGGCCGGTCCCCGGGCTGACCTGGCCGGCCGGCCCCGGGGTCGCCCCGACCCCCACGCCCCCTCCCCGCCCCTCGCACCCCTCAGACCTCCACACACTCCCACAAAAACCCTCAATTGGAAGGTAAAACCCTCATGTGCCTGAACCACCCCGCTCCTCCCCCGCCCACCAGCCTGGCCCGGCGCGGAGTCCTCGGCGCCGCCATGGCACTGGTCGGCGCGTCCGCGATCACGGGTGCGACCGGCGGTATCGCAGCGGCGGCCGAGCGGACCACGCACGGCTCCCGTGACTCCCGTGACTCGGGCGCTCCCCGCGGCACCCTCGTGATCGAGGGCGGCACCCTGCTCGACCCGCTGACCGGCGAGGTGACCGAGGACAGCGTCGTCGTCATCGAGGACGGCGTCGTCACGGCCGCCGGCAGCCGCAACGCCACCCGGGCCGCCCGTGCCGCGCTGCCGTCCACCGTGCACGTGGTCGCCGCACACGGCAAGTGGGTGCTGCCGGGTCTGGTCGACGCCCACATCCACCTCAACTCCCTCGCCGAGGCGCGGGCCGCGCTGCACCAGGGCGCGACCAGCGTGCGCAGCGGGTCCACCAACTTCTACCAGGACATCGCCCTGCGCGAGCTGGCCCGCTGGGCCCCCGAGCAGGTGCCGGGCATGCGCGCGGCCGGCGTCTTCGTCACCCCGGACCTCGGTGACACGATCCTCGCCGACCCCGACCTCGCCCCGCTGGCCCGTCTCAAGGGCGGGGTGACGTCGACAGAGGCGCTGCGCCGCGTCGTCCAGGTCAACCTGGAGCGGGGAGTGGACGTCGTCAAGACCCGGTCGAACCCCCGCGCGGGCCTGGCCGAGCAGGACCCGCTCCAGCAGGTGTACACCCGGGAGCAGCTCGCCACCGTGGTGGCGGCGGCACGCAAGGGCGGCAAGGGCGTGCTCTGCCACAGCTACAGCGAAACGGGCTGCCGCGACGCCGTGTTCGCCGGTGTCCGCAGCATGGAGCACGGTGTCTTCGTCACCGAGGACACCCTGCACGAGATGAGCCGCCGCGGGACGTTCTTCACCCCCACGATCGGTGCCATCGCCGGGATGATCGGTGACGCCGACCCGATCCTCGACGAGCGGGGGCGCACTTACGTGCCGATCCTCCAGCGTGCCGTGCGCGCGGCGCACGACATGGGTGTCCCGGTGGCCGCCGGCACCGACTCCGCCGGTGGCGTGGTCGACCCGATCGGCGGCGAGGTGGTGCGGATGCGCGAGGCCGGCCTGTCGGTCCTGGACGCGATCCGCACCGCCACCACGTCGGCGGCCGAACTGCTCGGCCAGAGCCGCAGCATCGGCCGGCTCGCCAAGGGCTTCCACGGCGACGCCGTGCTGTTCGACCGCAGCCCGCTGGAGGACCTCACCGTCCTCAAGACCCCGAGCGCGGTGATCCACACCGGTATCGCCGTGACGGTCTGAGGGACCGAGGGACCGAGGGGCTGAGGGACCGAGGGGCTGAGGGACCGAGGGACTGACGGTCTGACGGTCTGCCAAGGGCCGGTGCGTACAGATGTACGTACCGGCCCTTGGCGTTAATCGCTTTTCTCTTTTGATCGAATCGGAGCGATTTCCCATTCCTTCGTACCGGAATTCCGGCGCGATTATCGATCTGTCGTACGAGGCTTAATACCAGAGCGGGATGCTGCTCGGGGGACTTTGTCAACTCCCCATCGCACGTGATGCGCAGGCAACTACTGTGAGTGTCCGCCGGGCGACGCAGGGCCCCTTTTCGGGTCCTCTCTTCCGGCTCCGCGATGCGCGAGAAAACAGGCCCGACGGACCAGTACGAGGACGCAGA
Source organism: Streptomyces sp. NPDC048297 (assembly GCF_043201585.1). Classification (NCBI taxonomy): domain Bacteria; kingdom Bacillati; phylum Actinomycetota; class Actinomycetes; order Kitasatosporales; family Streptomycetaceae; genus Streptomyces; species Streptomyces sp. NPDC048297. The sequence goes on along the minus strand of NZ_JBICZA010000042.1, from coordinate 20,680 downwards.
TGTCTCAGCTCCGTGCACCGGCCGCACGCGCCGACCGCCGAGAGGGCGGCCGGCACGGACGACCGGTCGCCAGACCCGCTCCCGCACTGCCCGAGACGCACATACGGCCCCAGCTCATGCGACTCGCCGTGCTCCCGCCCGTCGCGGTCGCGCTCAGCGCCAGCGCCGCCGTGATCTTCAGCATCCGCTCCACCGGGACGCGCACCGGCCTCACCCTGTGGGCCGTGCTCGCCGGAGCCGTCGCCGTGACGCTCGCCGGCATCCTCATCGCCGCCGTGGCCGCCGACCGCGCCGCCCGCTCCGTGAGCGACCGCGTCGAGGCCCTGCGCAGCAGCGCCGCCCGCGGCGAGGCCGACCTGCGCGCCCTCGTCGAGGCACTGCGCAACGGCACGACTCCGCCGCAGCGCAGGGCGCGCCGCAAAGCGCCCGAGCACGCGGACGACTTCGAACTCCTCGCCGCCGACCTGGCGCGTGCGCACGACGGCGCCGTCACCGCCGTCGTGCAGGCCGCCCAGCTCTCCAGCCAGGCCGGCAGCGAGCAGAAGCTCGAAGTCTTCGTCAACCTCGCGCGGCGGCTCCAGTCCCTGGTGCACCGGGAGATCTCGATCCTGGACGACCTGGAGAACGAGATCGAGGATCCCGACCTCCTCAAGGGCCTGTTCCACGTCGACCACCTCGCCACCCGGATCCGACGGCACGCCGAGAACCTCGCCGTGCTCGGCGGGGCCGTCTCCCGGCGGCAGTGGAGCAACCCCGTGAGCATGACCGAGGTGCTGCGCTCCGCCATCGCCGAGGTCGAGCAGTACTCCCGGGTCAAACTCGTCCCGCCCATCGACGGCGAACTGCGCGGCCACGCCGTCGCCGACGTCATCCACCTGCTGGCCGAACTCGTCGAGAACGCCACGGTGTTCTCCGCACCGCACACCCAGGTGCTGCTGCGCGCCAACCTCGTGACCTCAGGGCTCGCCGTCGAGGTCGAGGACCGCGGGCTCGGCATGCCGGTCGGCGAGCAGGCCAGGATGAACGCCCTGCTCGCCGACCCCGACCAGGTCAACGTGGCCAGCCTGCTGGCCGACGGCCGCATCGGCCTCTACGTCGTCTCCCAACTCGCCCGCCGGCACGGCATCGGCGTGCGTCTGCAGACCAACATCTACGGCGGCGTACAGGCCGTACTCGTCGTCCCGCAGGCATTGCTGGGTACGGCGCCGGGTGTGCTCGGCGTGGTCGGCGGTGCCGTGGAGTCTCCACGGGATCCTGTGGAGACCGGGCAGTTGGCGGTTCCGGTCCCCGTTCCGGTTCCGCAACAGGTGCGAGGTCAGGAGGAAGTCGGACAGGGCGCCGGCCAGGGTGTCGGTGCTGCTCCCGCCTCCGGCGGTGGGGCGCAGGCCCGGCGGACCGGGTGGCAGAACGGCGTCGGACCGGACGGGGCCGGGCAGCCGGCGGCCACCGGCCGTCGCCGGCACGCGCAGAACGGCGGTGCATCGAGCGGGGGTCCGCGGAGCAATGGCGCGGGAAGCAACGGCGCGGGGAGCAGCGGCGCGGGAAGCAATGGCGCCGGGAGCAACGGCGCGCACAGTGTCGGGATGCGGAGCGTGGACGCGCGCAGCGGAGGCACACCGCCCCCGCTCCCCGTACGCGGAGCCCAGGAGCACCGGCCCAACCCCGCCGAGGCCGTACCCGGCGTCAGCCGTGAACACCTCCCTGTCGTCGAGGCCCACGCGGGCATCCTGCCCACCCCGCGCGACGGCACGGTGCGCGGCACCATGGGCAAGCCCCAACTGCCGCGCCGGCGCGCCCAGGAACACATCGTGCCCCAACTCCGCGGCGGTCCCGCCCCCCGCCAGGACGGCGACACCGTCGCGGGCCACGACCCCGGCCTGATGGCCGCCTTCCAGCGGGGCATCGGACTGGCCGAGGCGCAGCAGCACCTGGAGTCGATGGAGCCGACGCACACGGAGTCGTACTCCACGGGGGAGGCGCACCCCATGGGGGAGGCTTATTCCATGGGCGAGACGTACACCATGGAGGCGCCGCACACGGACGCCGGGCACATGGCTCCCGTCCCCGTGACCACCGCACATGTGGATGCGACACATGTGGATGCGACACATGTGGATGCCGGGCACACGGAGGCCGCGGTCGGGGAATCCGCCCCCATGGAGGCTGCCGACACAGAAGTAGCCGTCCCCATGGAGGCGGCGGCTACCGAACTCGCCGCCCCCATGGACTCCGTACACACGGACTCCGTACACACGGCTGCCGAACCCACCCGGCCCGCAGCCCTGGAGCCACTGGAGCCGGCACGGGTCCGGCCCGCGCAGCACGCCGAGCCGGCCCCCGTACCCCAGCCGCACGCCCACGTGCCCGCCTCCGCCTCCGAGGGCGCCGGTCGAGCCGACGGGAGCGAACCGGCCGGATGACCCCCCACCTCAGTTCCCCGCCCGTCCCCACCTCCACCCCCACCGCCGACGCTGCCCCCACCGCCGGCGCTCCCACCGACCTTCGTATCCCAAGGAGTCGATCCACCATGGCGAGCGACGCGCCGACCGCCCACGCCTCCGACCTCGACTGGCTGCTCAGCGGCCTCGTGCAACGCGTACCGCACACCAGCAGTGCGGTACTGCTGTCCTGCGACGGACTGGTGAAGTCCGTGTACGGTCTCGACGCCGACAGCGCCGACCACATGGCCGCCCTGGCTTCCGGCCTGTACTCCCTCGGCCGCAGCGCGGGCGTGCGGTTCGGCGACGGCGGCGACGTCCGCCAGGTCGTCGTCGAACTCGACACGACCCTGCTGTTCGTCACCACCGCCGGCTCCGGCACCTGCCTCGCCGTGCTCGCCGGCCGCGAGGCCGACGCCGCCGTGCTCGGCTACGAGATGGCCATGCTGGTCAAGAGCGTCCGCCCCTACCTGATGACCGCGCCTCGCCAGCACGCCGTCGAACCCACGGCGATGAGGCCTTGAGCGTGGCCACAGCCGGCGACGGGCCCTGGCTCGACGACGCGGCCGGACGACTGGTGCGGCCGTTCACGGTCAGCAACGGCCGCACCAGGCCCAGCATCGCCCTGGACCTGATGTCGCAGGTGATGGCCACCGGAGTCACCCCGCTCGGCTACCTCGGCCCCGAACACGCGCAGGCCCTCGACCTGACCCGCGGGCCCGTCTCGGTCGCCGAGGTCGCCGCGCATCTGAAACTGCCGGCCGTGGTCACCAAGGTGCTGCTCTCGGACCTCGTCGACTGCGGCGCGCTGACCACCAAACCCCCCGCCTTCCACCACAACCCCACTGACCGGTCCCTGCTGGAGGCAGTGCTCGATGGACTACGACGACAGCTCTGATCCCTTCCCGACCGCGCTCAAGATCCTCGTCGCGGGCGGGTTCGGGGTCGGCAAGACGACCTTCGTGGGGGCGGTCAGCGAGATCGCCCCGCTCAGCACGGAGGAGCTGCTCACCACGGTCGGCGCCGCCACGGACAGCCTCGACGGGATCGAGAACAAGGTCGAGACGACGGTCGCCATGGACTTCGGCCGGATCACCCTCGATCCGCAGCACGTCCTGTACCTGTTCGGCACGCCCGGACAGGAGCGGTTCTGGTTCATGTGGGACGAGCTGTCCGCGGGTGCGCTCGGCGCGGTCATCCTCGCCGACACCCGCCGCCTGGAGGACTGCTTCGCGGCCGTGGACTTCTTCGAGGAACGCGGCCTCGCCTTCATCATCGCCATCAACGAGTTCGACGGCGGATTCCGCTACGACCCCGAGGAGGTGCGCGCGGCCCTCGACCTCGGCCCCGAGACCCCGGTCGTCTGCTGCGACGCCCGAATCTCCAGCTCCGGCGTGCAGACCCTGCTGACCCTCGTACGCCACCTCATCGCCCACGCCCCGGCGCCCGCGCCGAGCCACGGCGCCCACATGTGACCGGGCCATGTCCTTCCCAGCCGTGCCCTTCCCGGCCATGTCTTTCCCAGCCATGTGCTTCCCAGCTATGTCCTTCCCAGCCATATCTTTCATGGAGCCGCCCTATGAGAGACGCCCGCAGTGACGGAGCCCGGCCATGAGCTACGAGCCGGCCCGACCGGCCCGGGGTCTGTTGCTGACCCCCGAGGACAAGGAGGCACCCGCCCGGATCTCCCGGCTGCGCCGGCTGGGCCTCGGCCAGCGGCCCGAACCCGCCCTCGACGTCTTCGCGGACCAGCTCGCCCAGCTCACCGGGGCGCCGTACGCGATGGTCAACTTCATCGGCGAGGAGCACCAGTTCTTCGCCGGACTCAGCACCCCGGCGGCCGGGCCGGCGGTCCGCGAGGACGGCAGCAGGCCCGAGCTGGGCCGTGTGCTGCCGCGCGAGCACGGTTTCTGCCCCCATGTGGTGGTCCGCCGTAAGGCCCTGGTGCTGGAGGACGTCCGCGACTACCCGCGCTTCGCCGGCAACCCGGTCGTCGACGAACTCGGTGTCCGCTCCTACCTCGGAGCCCCGCTCATCGACAGCTCGGGCATGGTGCTCGGCACCGTGTGCGCCGCAGACACCGCCCCGAGGGCCTGGGGGAGGCCCGGACTGGACGCCATCAAGGCGCTCGCCGCCGACCTCGTCGCACGGATCGAGCGGTCCGCGCAGGACGGCCTGCCCATCTGAACCGCGGGCCCGCCACACGCCGCCCGCCGCACGCCGCCCGCCGGGCGCCAGACCTCAGGCGTCAGGCGCCAGGCGTGAAGGAAACCTGAGGCGCCGGTTAAGAAAAGCTCGATGGACCCCGGCTCGCGCGTACGGCAGATTGCAGGGTGATTCCACCCCTCTGACCCGGTGCGGGCGCCTTCGGCATGCCCGCGGCCGGGACCTCACCCACAGGAGCCGTTGCGTTGAAGGCGCTGGTCAAGGACAAGGCGGAGCCGGGGCTGTGGCTCGCGGACGTACCGGAGCCCGTCATCGGTGCCGGTGACGTACTGATCAAGGTCATGCGGACCGGCATCTGCGGCACCGACCTGCACATCCGCGCCTGGGACGGCTGGGCGCGGCAGGCCATCAGCACCCCGCTCGTGCTCGGGCACGAGTTCGTCGGCCAGGTCGTGGAGACCGGCCGCGACGTCACGGACATCCGGGTCGGCGACCGGGTCAGCGGCGAGGGCCACCTGGTGTGCGGCAAGTGCCGCAACTGCCTGGCCGGCCGCCGCCACCTGTGCCGGGCCACCGTCGGCCTCGGCGTCGGCCGGGACGGCGCGTTCGCCGAGTACGTCGCCCTGCCCGCCTCCAACGTCTGGGTGCACCGCGTCCCCGTCGACCTCGACATCGCCGCGATCTTCGACCCGTTCGGCAACGCCGTGCACACCGCGCTGTCCTTCCCGCTCGTCGGCGAGGACGTCCTGATCACCGGCGCGGGCCCGATCGGCCTCATGGCGGCGACCGTCGCGCGCCACGCGGGCGCCCGCAACGTCGTCATCACCGACGTCAGCGAGGAGCGCCTGGAGCTGGCCCGCAAGATCGGCGTGAGCCTCGCCCTGAACGTCGCGAAGACCACGATCGCGGACGGACAGCGCGAGCTGGGCCTGCGCGAGGGCTTCGACATCGGCCTGGAGATGTCCGGCCGCCCCGAGGCCATGCGGGACATGATCGCCAACATGACGCACGGCGGCCGCATCGCCATGCTCGGGCTGCCCGCGCAGGAGTTCCCCGTCGACTGGGCCCGCGTCGTCACCTCGATGATCACCATCAAGGGCATCTACGGCCGCGAGATGTTCGAGACCTGGTACGCCATGTCGGTGCTGCTGGAGGGCGGTCTGGACCTCGCCCCGGTGATCACCGGCCGCTACGACTACCGCGACTTCGACGCGGCCTTCGCCGACGCGGCGAGCGGCACCGGCGGCAAGATCATCCTCGACTGGACCGCCTGATTTCTGGCCCGGTTCGCCTCCGGGCGCCAAAGCCGGTGCCGGCGCGCCCCTTCGGTGCTCCTACGGCGCCCCTTCGGCTCACTCGCCCTCGTACTTGATGGAGTCCCCACATGTTCACCTCTGTTCGTGACGACCTGCGCGCCACCCTCGACGAGATCCGTGCCGCCGGTCTGCACAAGCCCGAGCGGGTCATCGGCACCCCGCAGTCCGCGACCGTCAACGTCACCGCCGGCGGCCGTCCCGGCGAGGTCCTCAACTTCTGTGCCAACAACTACCTCGGCCTCGCCGACCACCCCGAGGTGATCGCCGCCGCCCACGAGGCCCTGGACCGCTGGGGCTACGGCATGGCCTCCGTGCGCTTCATCTGCGGCACCCAGGAGGTCCACAAGGAGCTGGAGGCCCGCCTCGCGGCCTTCCTCGGCCAGGAGGACACGATCCTGTACTCCTCCTGCTTCGACGCCAACGGCGGTGTCTTCGAGACCCTGCTCGGCGAGGAGGACGCGGTGATCTCCGACGCCCTCAACCACGCCTCCATCATCGACGGCATCCGCCTGTCCAAGGCCCGCCGCTTCCGCTACGCCAACCGTGACATGGCGGACCTGGAGGCGAAGCTGAAGGAGGCGGCCGACGGCGGCGCCCGGCGCACGCTGATCGTCACCGACGGCGTCTTCTCCATGGACGGCTACGTGGCCCCGCTCGCCGAGATCTGCGACCTCGCCGACCGCTACGACGCCATGGTCATGGTCGACGACTCGCACGCCGTCGGCTTCGTCGGCCCGTCCGGCAAGGGCACCCCCGAGCTGCACGGCGTCATGGACCGCGTCGACATCATCACCGGCACCCTCGGCAAGGCGCTCGGCGGCGCCTCCGGCGGCTACGTCTCCGCGCGCGCGGAGATCGTCGCCCTGCTGCGCCAGCGTTCCCGCCCCTACCTGTTCTCCAACACGCTCGCCCCGGTGATCGCCGCCGCCTCCCTGAAGGTCCTCGACCTGTTGGAGTCGGCCGACGACCTGCGCGTGCGCCTGAGCGAGAACACGGCGCTCTTCCGCAGCCGGATGACCGCGGAGGGCTTCGACGTCCTGCCCGGCGACCACGCCATCGCGCCCGTCATGATCGGCGACGCGGCGAAGGCGGCCCGCATGGCGGAGCTGCTGCTGGAGCGGGGCGTGTACGTGATCGGCTTCTCCTACCCGGTCGTCCCGCAGGGACAGGCCCGCATCCGGGTCCAGCTTTCCGCCGCGCACTCCACCGAGGACGTCGACCGCGCGGTCGACGCCTTCGTCGCGGCCCGCGCGGAGCTGGAGGCCTGACCGGCTGCTGGCCCTGGGCAGCCGCCGGCTCTGGGCAGCCGCGGGCCCTGAGCAGCCGGCGAACCGACCGGCCGCCGGCCTGACCAGCCGGCCGGCCTGACCGACGCACTCACCTTGCGATAATTGTTCCCATGATCGAAGCACGGCGGCTCCACATCCTCCGTGCGGTGGCCGACCACCGCACGGTCACGGCGGCAGCCGCCGCGCTGTATCTGACCCCCTCGGCCGTCTCCCAGCAGCTGTCGGCCCTGGAACAGGAGACCGGCCACCGCCTCGTCGAGCGCGGCGCGAAGGGCGTACGGCTCACCCCGGCCGGCGAGATCCTGCTCAGCCACACCAACGCGGTCCTGGCCCAGCTGGAGCGGGCCGAGGCGGAGCTCGCCGCCTACGGCTCCGGGGAGGCCGGCACGGTCACCGTGGCCGCCTTCGCGACGGGCATCGCCCAGGTGGTGGCGCCCGCGGTGGCCCGGCTCGCCTCCACCGCGCCCGGCATCCGCCTGCGCGTCCTGGACGCGGAGGGCGACGAAAGCCTGACCATGGTCCTGGACCGGCAGGTCGACGTGGCGGTCGCCGTCGAGTACCGGGGCGCCCCGCCCGCCGACGACCCCCGCCTGACCCACGTCCCGCTCTACGCCGAGCCGTTCGACGCGGTCGTACCCGTCGGCCACCGCCTCGCCGACACCCCCGAGGTCTCGCTGTCCGAGCTGTCCAAGGACGCGTGGATCGGCCCGTACCCCGGCAACCCCTGCCACGACGTGGTCGTCCTGGCCTGCGAGAGCGCCGGTTTCCAGCCCCGGCTGGAGCACTCCTCCGACGACTTCCGGGCCGTCGTCGCCCTGGCCTCGGCGGACGCGGGCGTGGCCCTCGTGCCCCGCTCGGCCCTGCGCGGCATGGACCTCACCGGCGTCGTCGTGCGCCCCGTGGACGGCGTGGCCCCGACCCGCAGGGTCTTCGCGGCGGTGCGACGGGGCGCCGAGGAGCACCCGCTGATCCGCCCGGTGCTGGCGGCACTGGGAGAGGCGGCCGGGGCGTAGGGAACCGGCCACCGGTCGTGCGCAGTCTGGGCTTTCATGCGTGTGACGATGATCCTTCCGGCCCTCACCGAGGCGACGAGCCCGCTGTTCCGGCCCATCAAGTACTCGCTCTTCCCGCCCCTCGGCCTCGCGACCCTCGCCGGCTACCTCGACCCCGACGACGAGGTCACGCTCCACGACGAGCACGTGGAGCGCATCGACCTGGACTCCCTCGACACCCCGGACCTGCTGGTGGTGCAGCCGTACATCACCTCGGCCCGGCGCGGCTACGAGATAGCCGACCACTTCCGCGCCCGGGGTGTCCACGTCGTGATGGGCGGCCTGCACGTCACCTCGCTGCCCGAGGAGGCGGCGGCCCACGCCGACACGGTCTTCACCGGCCCCGGCGAGGACACCTGGCCGCTGTTCCTGAAGGACTTCCGCGACGGCGTCCCCGCCCGCCGCTATGACTCCACGCAGCGCACCCTCGCCGGACTTCCGCCGATCAGACGGGACCTGATCAAGCGTCACCTCTATCTCGTACCCAACTCGATCGTGGTGTCGCGGGGATGCCCGCACCACTGCGACTTCTGCTACAAGGACGCCTTCTTCGAGGGCGGCAAGTCCTTCTACACGCAGGCCGTGGACGACGCCCTCGCGGAGATCGACCGGCTGCCCGGCCGCCACCTCTACTTCCTCGACGACCACCTGCTGGGCAACCGCCGTTTCGCGGAGGCCCTGTTCGAGGGAATGCGCGGCATGGGACGGCTGTGGCAGGCCGCCGGCACCGTCAACTCCGTACTGAAACCCGACCTGTTGGAGCGGGCTGTCGAAGCGGGGCTGCGCAGCCTGTTCGTCGGCTTCGAGACGGTCAACGACGCCAACCTGGCCGAGCGCCGCAAGGACCAGAACATCGGCACCGACTACGACGCGGCGGTCCGGCGCCTGCACGAGGCCGGGGTCATGGTCAACGCCAGCTTCGTCTTCGGGCTCGACCAGGACGGCCCCGACGTCTTCGACCGCACCGTCGCGTGGGCGGTCGGGCAGGGCATCGAGACGGCGACCTTCCACATCATGACGCCGTACCCGTCGACCGGACTGTGGCGGCAGCTGGAGTCCGAGGACCGCATCGTCCACCGCGACTGGGACCTCTACGACACCCGCCATGTCGTCTACCGGCCCAAGGGCATGACACCGCGTCAGCTGGAGGACGGCTACTGGCGGGCGTACCGCGACTTCTACCGCTGGTCCAACATCTGGCGGGGCGCGTCCGCCCAGCCCGGCGCGCACGAACGGCTCCGGCACCTCGCGTACGCCGGCGGCTGGAAGAAGTTCGAGCCCGCGTGGGACCTGCTGATCCGCTCGAAGCGGGTGGTGCGGGCGATGCCGGCGCTGGAACGCACGCTGGCCGCGTTCGGCGGACGGGAGTGACCGGGTGACCGAGTGACCGAGTGACCGAGTGACCGGGGTCTCCGTGCCAGGGGCCGCCGGGGGTGACCTGGGGGCGACTGTCAGTGGCAGCGGTTACGGTGCGAAGCATGCCCGATGCCGAAGACGTACGCCGTATCGCCCTCTCCCTGCCGGACACGACGGAGAAGATCGCCTGGAGCATGCCCACGTTCCGGGTGGCCGGGAAGATGTTCGCCACGCTCCCGGAGGAGGAGACGTCCATCGCCGTGCGCTGCCCCAAGGAGGAGCGCGACGAACTGGTCATGTCCGAGCCCCGGAAGTTCTGGATCGCCGACCACGAGGCACAGTTCGCGTGGGTCAGAGCCCGGCTCGCCGCCCTGGAGGACGAGGACGAGCTGCGTGACATCCTCGCCGACTCCTGGCGCCAGGCCGCCCCGCCCCGGCTCCTGGACCTGCACCCCGAATTGGGTCTGCCGGACGAGCGCTGAAAACCACTCGGCAGGGGGCGGGGCGGCGTGGCATGATCCCGCGCGGGCGGGCGGATCCCGGAGGCGGACCCGCGGGCGGGCGGATCTCGCGGGCGGACCGCGCGGGGATCGCGGACGGAGCACGGGGAAACCGGGGGAGTGCACAGGGTGACCGGTACGGACGCACGGCACGAGCGCGTCGCGCCGGCAGGGGCGAAGGCCGGCTCCGGTGCCGCGTCCGGTTCCTCGTCCGGTTCCCCGTCCCCGGCCGTCTGGTCGCGGGACTTCGCGCTGTTCTTCGTGGCGCGGGCCGTCGCGCGGCTCGGCGACACCATCCTGCCCGTGGCGCTGGCCGCCGGTCTGCTGGAGCACGGGTACGGCGCCGGCGCGGTCGGACTCGCCATGGCGTCCACGGCGGCGGCCTTCGCCGGCCTCGTCGTCCTCGGCGGGGTCATCGCCGACCGGTTCAGCACCCGCAGGCTGATGATCGGCGCCGACCTGGTGCGGCTCGTCACCCAGTCCCTCGCCGCCGGGCTGTTCTTCGCCGGGCATGTGGTCCTGTGGGAGGTCTGCGCCATCGGCGCCCTCAACGGCGTGGCGGGAGCCGCGTTCCAGCCCGGCGTGGCCAGCACGGTGCCCCGGCTCGCCGCCGACATCCAGGGCGCCAACGGCGCGATCCGTATCGCCGAGTCCGCGGCACAGCTGGCGGGCCCCGCCGTCGCCGGAGTGCTCGTCGGCCTCGCCTCACCGGGCGGGGTGTTCGCCGCGCACGCCGCCACCTACGCGATCAGCGCGCTCTGCCTGCTGTTGCTCCGGCTGCCCCCGCTCCCCGAGGGCGCCCGCAGCGCCGGCCCGGCCCTGCGCGCCTTCCGGGCCGACCTGGTCGAGGGCTGGCGGGAGTTCCGGGCCAGAACGTGGCTGTGGGGCGTGATCGCCGTGTGGTGCGTGTACATGATCGCCGTCTGGGGGCCGACGGTCCCGCTCGTGGCCACGGAAGTGGTCCGGCACCACGGTCCGGGCGCCTACGGCCTGATCAACTCCGCCCTCGGCGCCGGCACCGTCGTCGGCGGCCTCCTCGCCCTCCGGCTGCGCCCCCGCCGCATGCTCCGGGCCGGCGCCATCGCCCTGTTCGCCTTCGTCGGCTTCCCTGCGGCCGTCGGCGCGGGCCTCGGCGTACCGGCCATGGCGGCCGGGGCGGCGGTGGCCGGCGCCGGAATGTCGTTCTGGGGCGTGATGTGGGCGACCAGTGTGCAGACCCAGGTCCCCGCCGACGTCCTCAACCGCATCCACGCCTACGACGTCGCCGGTTCCCTCGCCATGCTGCCCGTGGGCCAGGCCCTCGCCGGCCCGGCAGCCGAGGCTCTCGGCGCCGATCACGTCCTGCTCGTCGCCGCCGTCATGAGCCTGGTCGTGGCCGCGGCCCTGCTCGCGGTCCCGGCGATACGCGACCTGGTACGGGCCGACACCCGGATATCCGCCCACTGAGCCCACCACCGAGCGGCCGGGGCACAGGTACGCCCACACATGGGTACCGCCCACACATAGGTACCGCCCCACACAGGTACCGCCCCACATAGGTACCGCCCCCACACCAGGGGCCGCCGATCACCCGCCCACACCGACCGCCTCCGCTCCCACAAACGCCCGGATTCGCTCCCCGAGGCTCTTCGCGTCCAGCCCGTGCGCGGCCACGTGCTCCTCCAGGGTCCCGTAGCGCCGCAGCTCACGGCGGCTGACGCCGAGGCCGAGGACACGGTGCGGGACGTCGGCCAGGGCCTCGCTCACGGCGGCCGTCGAGGTGCCGGCGAGGTACGGCTCCACGAGGACGACGTCCGTGCCCGCGTCCTCCGTCGCCCGGCGCAGCCCGGCCGCGTCGAAGGGCCGCACGGTCGTGGCGTACAGGACGGTCACGTCCAGCCCCTCCGTGGCGGCGAGCACGGCGTCCAGGACGGGCCCGACCGCGAGAACGACGCCGGCGCGCCCTTCGCGCACGGTCAGCAGGCGCTCGCCGTCGACCGGCCGCGCCTGCCGGTTGGCCTGCACGGACAGGCGTACGTACACCTTGTCGTCGCCCGCGGCGACCGCGTGCCTCAGCAGTGTCTCCGCCTCGTCCGGATGTCCGGGCACGTGTACGGTCCACCCGTCCAGCGTGTCGAGGAGGGCGATGTCACCGGGCGCCATGTGGGTGAAACCACCTGCCGGCCAGTCGAAGGAGGCGGCCGCGCTGACCAGCACCGCGCCAGCGTCCTGGTGCCCCAGGTCCAGCTTGACCTGCTCGAAGGGCCGCTCGACGAGAAAGCTGGCGAAGGTGTGCACGATAGGCCGGAGCCCGGTGAGCGCCATCCCGGCGGCTGCCCCGACCAGCAGCTGCTCGCGGATGCCGACGTTGATCACCCGGTCCGGATGCCGGCGGGCGGCCTCGGTGAAGCCGTCCCTGCCGATCTCGGCGAGGACGACCGCGACCCGCGGATCCTCGTCCAGCAGCCGGGAGACGACCGGAGCGAAACGGTCACGCATGGTGTCCATGAAGGGAGCCCTTTCCATAGATGGGACGGTGAGGTGATCGGACGCCGCACGGCCGGACAGCGGAGTGGCCGGACAGCGGCGTGGCCGGACAGTGGGAGTGGCCGGACGGCGGGACAGCGGGCCGGGGAGTCAGAGCGCGGTCTTCGGCTCGACCCGGGCGACGACCACGTGCGGGCGTCCCGGATGCGGGGCGGTGAACGCGGCGTACAGGGCCGCGTGGTCCCGCCCGTCGACGGTCACCGCGGACCAGCCCGCCGCCTCGAACCGGGCGGCGATCCCGCCGGGCAGGGCGTGGCTGGCGGAGGAGTTGTCCACGACGACCGTGTGCAGCCGCTCCAGCCCGGCGGCCCCGGCGAAGGCGATCGCCTCGTGATTGCTGCCCTCGTCCAGCTCGGCGTCGCCGATCAGCACCCAGACGGCCGGGTCGCTCAGCCCCTGCGCACGCAGGCCCAGCGCGGTGCCCACGCCGATCGGCAGCCCGTGCCCGAGCGACCCGCTGCCGATCTCGGCCCCCGGTACCAGCACCCGGTCCGGATGGTGCCCGAGCGGGGAGTCGTACGAGCCGAACCCCGGCAGCCACTTCACCGGTACAAAACCCTTGGCGGCGAGGACGGCGTAGTACGCCATCGGCCCGTGCCCCTTGCTGAGCAGGAACCGGTCCCGGGCCGGGTCGTCCGTCCGCTCCGGGGTGACCCGCAGCACCCGGTCGTACAGCACCCACAGCACGTCGAGCGTGGAGGTGGCCGCCGGGCCGTGCTTCTCGTCGCCGGTCATCAGACCCATCAGCCGGGGCAGGTCGTCGTAGCCGTGGGTTCCGCCGCTGTGGGACGGGTCGGACGCGCGGTTCTCGTGCGCTGTGGTCGTCATGCTGACGATCGTGCAACCTCAACCAAGGTCGAGGTCAACCGTAAACGGGTGCGCGACCACCGACCCGAGTGCGGTATTGTTTCCCTGCGCGTTTCGATCGGGGAAACCCCAGGTCAAACGGCACCGGGACGTGGCGCAGCTTGGTAGCGCACTTGACTGGGGGTCAAGGGGTCGCAGGTTCAAATCCTGTCGTCCCGACTGGAGACAGTCGCAGGTCAGGGCCGGTTTCGGGGGTGTCCGAAACCGGCCCTTGATCATTCTTGGGGACCAGTTGGGGACCGGCGCCCTTGACCGGGGTCAGCGGGTCACGACGATCGGGCTCGGCAGGGAGCGCGGTGCACGCAGGACGCTGAGGTGGGCGGAGAGCGCCGCCCCGGCGGCCGTGATCTTGTGTACGTCCGGGTGCAGGTAGCGCTGGGTGGTGGTCAGGGAGCCGTGGCCGGCGATGCGTCGCAGGACGTGTACCTGGACTCCGGCGTCGGCGAACCAGGTCAGTCCGGTGTGCCGGAGGTCGTGGCGGCGCAGGTGCTCGTAGCCGAGCTTGGTGACCACGTCGTCCCAGTGTGTGGCGTCGCGCAGGACGGCGGTGGAGATGCGTCCGCCGCGCGGGCCGGTGAACAGGCGGGCATCGGGATTCGGGCCGGCGGACAGGACGCGCTGGGCGACGAGGGGACGGATCTCCTCGACGATGGGAACCTTGCGGGCCCGCTTGCCCTTGGTGCCCTTGTCGGTCAGCCCGCCGGGCGCGGGTGTGGTCTGGCGCCGCACGGTCCAGATCCACTGGGTGGTGTCGATGTCCCCGACACGGCAGCCTGAGACCTCGCCGATCCGTGCGGCAGTGCACGCGGCGAAGACGACCACGTCTCCCCAGCCGCGGTACTGGTCGTGGGAGGCGGCAACGAGCGCATTGGCCAGGGCGACGAGGGTCTCCCAGTCGGGCAGGGCCAGCGCCCGTGGGTCGAGGAGTTCGTCCTCGGCCTGCTTGTAGAGCTTCTGCCAGCCGGTCACCCGGGCGGGGTTGACCTTGATGATGCCGTCACGGACTGCCTGCTCCATGACGCGGACCAGGACGGCGATGGTGTTCTTCACCGTGGAGCGGCTGTGCTCGTCGGCGATCCAGTTCTGCACGGTGCGGTCGACGACACCATTGGTGATCATCCGCACCGCGAGGTGGCCCAGGGCGGGGACCACGCGCATCCGCCACCCCGCCAGGTAGGGGTCCAGCGTTTTCAACTCCAGGCCACGCAGGGCGAGTGCCATGTTCGCTTCGCCGTATTCGGCGAGCTTCATGGTGGCCAGCGACGGGCTCAGGCCGGCCTCTGCGGCCTCGATGATGGCCTGGAGCCATTCCTGAGCCTCTTCTTCGCTGTCCTTTCCCTCGGACAGTGACTGGCGGCGCTTGCTGGTCGGATCGGTCCACCGGACACGCGCCCGATACGGAGTGGGGCGGTCAGGACGGTACTCGATATCGGTCGAGAGCCGGACACCGACAGGAACGTTGGTCTTATCGGCCATTGAGTCCCTTGGTCGGGACGGTACGTCGGTGGCGCAGCCATTCCTCGACGTCAAGGGCGCTGTACATGACGACGCGTTCCGAGACCGTGACGAACGGTGGCCCCTGGGGTGGCTGGGTGGTGCGCCAGCGGCGCAGGGTAGAGGCGTCGACTCTCAGGCAGGCAGCGAGGTCACTGGTTGAATACCAGGCGCTGGTGAGGAGAAGCGCTTGGATATCAGGTGAGACGGCGTGATTGTGAGCGGCTGCAGGGTTCGCTGGTGCCTCCTTCTCGCGATGCGGTTCGGCGTTGGCAATGGCGGCTATTGGTTCATTGGGCAAGTGCGGCTGTTCTCCGGGGAGTACGGAACACTAGATGGATCTGCGGAAGAGTCCAGAGACGGACAGCACAGTTCGCGAACGGAGAACGCGCGGCGAATTTTCGGCAGGTAGCGGCGACGCGCCTTCATCATCGCTTCGATCTGTGGTAGTGCTCGGGTGCGGACGTTGGTGCATTAATCGTCTCTGGAAACGCCGGTTTGGCTAACCGGCGTTTCCGGGCTATGTTGCCGCCGCGTCGGATGGCAGCAGACGGGACTTCCGTCACACCAAAAAGCCGAGGTCACGGACCCATTGCGGGCTTGATGAGTGCTGCCGCCC
The DNA here is from genome assembly GCF_043201585.1 of Streptomyces sp. NPDC048297. Classification (NCBI taxonomy): domain Bacteria; kingdom Bacillati; phylum Actinomycetota; class Actinomycetes; order Kitasatosporales; family Streptomycetaceae; genus Streptomyces; species Streptomyces sp. NPDC048297. The sequence continues at coordinate 5,057 of NZ_JBICZA010000042.1, read as the reverse complement.
ATTTTGCGGGCCTCTCCATGATCTCCGGATGACGCTGGCTCACGGCAGTGACACCGCCACGGACGACGAGGAGGGCGGCACCGCTATCGGAAACGCCCGCCAGCCGTACGGGGCTCCCCGCATCCCCTCGTTGCGAACCCTCGTGGGCTGATGACGGCCAGGTTCGGCTCCGGCGGCTGGGGCGGCAGGTGCTTGTTGCGAAACCTTTCGGGCTGATGACGGCGTGAGGAGGCCGTCGTGTCCGTAGACCCGTGGGCCGTGTTGCGAACTCTTACCGGTAGTTCGTTAAATCCGGCAGTAGAGGTCAATGCCGTGTCCGGTGGTGACCGCGTCGATCAGGGCCTGGAGCTCGGAGGGTGGGTCCTTGTCCGTCCAGGCTCGCCACCACCGGTTCAGGGTGACGGCGGGGGTGAGCCAGGAACGAATGGCTCGTAAGGCCATAGGCCAGCAAGGCTGTTGGGGCTGGTAGGACGGGGCTGGTCCCCCTCTCTGACCCCTCGTCGGGACACGGGTCCGGCGCGGTGGAATCCAGGGGTCCGGGTGGGGCGAACCACTGATCCCAGCAGAAGGAGAAGTGAGCTGCCCTGAGTTTTGTAGAGTCCGGTGATCTTGTTTCAGGCGGACTGCGGGACTCGTTCTTGTAAGCATTCAGTAGGAATGGGCTTGACCGGTGGCGCTGTGTGATGCTGCCTGGTCAGGCGGTCTGCTCGATCGGGGGCATCCAGAGGTTGCCGGTGAAGGCGCGGTGGATGGCTTCGAAGGCGCTGATGCCGTGCTTGCGGGCGGAGTCGAGGTAGGAGCGTACGGTGAGCCAGGCCCTCGCGCCGTGTTCGGACTGGTGGCAGCCGGAGATCTTCAACTGGGTCTTCACCGGGCGCAGGGCGCGTTCGCCGGAGTTGTTGGTGAAGGGCACGTGGCGGGGGTCGTCGGCGTACCGGAGCACGTCGTGCGCTTGATCGCGCAGACGTTCCAGGAGGTTGCGGGCGGTGGACTGTTTTCGCCCCTCAGCCCGTGGATGCTTGGACAGGCCGACCTTGATGCCCTGGTGGAAGGCTTCAAGGTGCAGGAGCAGGGCGTCCGGGGCGATCTCGGTGATCTCTGCGTTGCGGACGCGGGTGGCGTGCTTGTTCAGCCCGGCCAGGGCCCAGCGGATCTGCTGATGCCACTTCTGGTCGGGGAAGTCCTCCTCGGCCGCGGTGAGTTCGCGGATCAGGTGGGCCCCGCACAGTTGATGGGTGCAGGCAGCGTATCCGGCATACAGCGACAGCGAGTCGTGCACCAGCACTCCGCGGTAGTGCGGCAGTACCCCGCCCATATCGGCGCCGGCCCGTGATCGCGGGGCGAGGTGGAGCAGGGTGAGGAACTCGGTGCAGGCCACGTGCAGCCACCGGCGGGTCGCACCGATTCGGGTGGTGGTCTCATCCGCGTGCAGGATGTGGCCCATGACCAGCAGAGCGCGGATCAGGTTCACGGAGTCGGCGACCAGGCTCTCGGCTTCGGGCAGCAGGGAGGCGACCCAGCCGGTGGACACCGCAGCCCCGGTCACGTCCGCGATCAGCTGCGCGGTCCGCTCGACGGGGACGTGCTGGAAGACCAACAGGTAAACGGGGTCTTCAAAGTTGAGCGGTGCGGAGGTGTCCACGGACTCGGCGGGTAGTGACGCAGCGTGTGCGTAGCCGCTGGTTCGTGGCGTTGCGGAACCCGAAGGCGGCGCGGGCGACGAGCTTGATCACGCGGTTGATGCCCTCGCTTTTGGCGTTGCTGTGTCCGGTGTCGATGAACGCGGCGATCTCGTTCCACCAGCGGTCCACGGTGACGGCGAGGGTACGTACTTCCGGGATGTCGGCGTTGGCGCACCAAGTGAGGAACTTGTAGCGGGCATGGCCGATGCGGTGGCGGTCGGCGCCGGTGCGGGCCAGAGCAAGGAGGGTGCGCAGGCTTTCCTTGGCGATCCAGGCGCTCAGCAGAGTCTGTCCGATCTTCCCCTCGTCCAGCAGCGGGTTCCACATCTTCGCGAACTGCTCGGAGGTGAGGTCCTCCCGGTTGCGCAGCAGACGCCTGCGAGCCTTCCATTCCGGGTCGGTGGCGCGTCCGCGTCGTCCGCGGATTTCGGCGGTGGTGCGGCGCCGCACCAGGGACAGCATCTTGTTCGCGAGCTGCACGACATGGAAGTGGTCGACCACGACGGTGGCGTGGGGCAGGCCGATGCGCAGGGCGGCTCGGTAGGTGGCCGACATGTCGATGGCAACGTGCCGGATGTTGTTGCGCCAGGTCAGGGGTGTGGTGGCGAGCCAGGCCAGCACGTTGGCGACCGTGCGGCCCTCGACCTGGCCGAGCAGGCCACCGGCCCCGAGCGCATCGACGAACCCGGTGTGCCACCGGTCCCTGGTCAGCTGCCACTTGCCGCTGTCGGGATCCTGTTCCCAGCGGGGCCTTCCGCGCCTCGTCTCGTCGATGCCCAGCACCTCGACCTCGGGCAGCGGTGCTTCGACGACCTGCCGGGCGGCGGCCTTGAAGGAGTCCATCACGGTCGGCCAGGACAGGTGCAGATCGCGGGCTGCCTGGATGACCGTGGAGCCGGCGTCCCGTATCCGGCGCCCGGCCGCACTCCGCAGCCTCCCGGTCAGCCGGGCGCCGGCCGGGATCTGCGGGATCTGCTCGGTGAACGACCTGCGAGGACACGCCGGCTCGCGGCACCACCAGCGCCGCTTGTGCCACAAGAACTCCAGCCCGCGCTCGCCGTAGGGGAGATCTCGGGGACGGGTGGTCGCGGACCCTTTCACCCGGGACCAGAAGACCCCGCAGACCGGGCAGGCCCGGGCCGAGGCATCCGCCGTGGCCAGGTGGACCCGGCGCCTGCCATCCTCGCACCGCTCGACCCGTATGACGGACACCCCGTCGAGGTCGAGCAGCAACGTCGTATCGTTGACCAAGCCCGTGGCTCCCCAGTGATCCTTCTGCGTAGAGAACAGAAATGATCACCCAGGACCACGGGCGTCCCGCATTCGGGGAACCGGTCCTGGCCATGCACATCGCAGCCGTGACGAACAGTCAGCATGCTGATGAGACACACCAGACGCAGGTTGCGGCGCCGCGCTTACGAACTGCTCCGGCGTTTCGCCCGGCGGCGCCGGTACAGGCCATGCAGGCTGAGGACGACCAGTACGCCTGCAGTCAGCGGCCACCACCACGAGCCCCCGTTCTGGGCCATCTGTAGGCCCTGCCACAAGAGAGCGATCGAGAACATCAGACCGAGCAGTCCCATGGCGATGTCGAGCGGACCGCCATCCCTGAACGGATTCTGCATCTTCGTGTCCTTCTGCTCTGCGGGCCCGCGATCACGGCGTCGGCGAGTGTAGTCACTACCTGCTTGAAACCATCGCCTGGGTGCAGGTTGAGAAATGGGTGCTCACGCGGAGTGACCGTAGGTCAGGCCCTCAGCGCCACCGCACCGCTCAACTTCGAAGACCCGGTAAACGGCCAACGCCCGCAGGTTCGGGCCGTAGGAGGACGGCGAGCCAGCCACCGTCCCGGGCATCGGCTCGGCGGTGACCGTCCCGCACGCACAGCGACAGCGATGCGCCCGGTGCTCGGTCACCACCACCGTGACCAGCGGAACGTCCCGCACCTGGCGCCGCTCGAAGCCGACACTGTCGCGCTCGCCCAGCTCACTCCCGCAGCCACTGCAGGCAGCCGGAAAGTGATCCTCGGTGCGATCTGGACCGACGACCATACTCAGCGCGCCACCCGGGGCACCGGACTGACGGCCCCGCTTGCGCCCGCTGGACGGGGCCGCCTTCTTCACCGGACGTCCGAAGGTACCGGTCGAGGGCGGCAGCGAGGAGTTGCCCGAGTTTCGGCCCAGGCGCCGCTCCAGCTCCGCGACCCGGGCAGTCAACCGCTCGTTCGCAGCAGCCAGCTCATCGTTCTGCCGCTGGAGCAGCCCGATCAACGCGAGGAGATCCTCACGCGACGCAGACCCCAACCCCGACGACATGACCACGGATCCTGCCCCACCCAGCCCCGACCTGTCACATCGTCAGAACCGGGACGGACGATCGACCTACCTGAATGCTTACCGTTCTACTGCCATCACGGCGGGCTGGAGTTCGCCGGAACCAGTCCGGAACTCCTTGTCGACGGCTCGCTGGAACACTTCACCTGCCACAAGTTATCTGGTACGTCCGGATACGGTCCTTCCAGTCGACAACCGCTGGACTAGGATCTTCGCCTCGCCGAAGAGCACCGGTCGTCCATCGACTCCCTGCTGAATGCGTACGCTCAGAGGTCAATGGCGAACTATTCCCAGCCGAGCGACCCATCGCCGTAGACAACGGCCGCGCATTCCGCAGTTTCCTCACCGGTTTCCAGTGCTTCCGCCGTCTGTTCCAGAAGATTGGCGAAGGAGGCCCACAAGCCAACCGACGCGCCGTCGTGGGTGAGAAGTTCGCCGACGCTGCCTTGGCGCGGGCCTGGGCGTTGGTCCACGAAAAGGGTGTCACCGGTGACATGTTCGGCAATAGGGACCCACTGAGTGTGCCACCACGACCCCACCATAGAGCTATCGTAGGAGGCAAGTAGCTTGCCCAGCATGTGCCACTGCCGGGTGATTCCTTCGAGGCCCAATAGCCCGTACTCCGCAGGGAGGGTAAAGCGTCCCTGGGTGTACTGATCAGCACCGGAGCCGTCGTGCCGCAGGAGCGAGGCGACGAGGTCCGGTGGCAGGGCGAGCCCCAGGGCTTCCTCGGCCGCGCGCAGTGATTCCGCGTCGGCGGGTGGGTTGAGAGTGGCGTAGGTACGGGGGGCGTGTTCGCTGAGCCATGACTCGATGCGAGTCCAGGATTCGTCCGTCGAGGCAACCATGTGGTTCCGGTCCGTTCATGGGTCGTAAAGGGCGTGTAGAGGTGCGCCAGCTTCCGCTGCCCCGCCCCGCCCCGTGGATTCATCCTCATACATTCCACGGAGCAATCGTCAATACCTGTGGATCGATGGATTCTCAGCTTCGGGATGACCGGAGTCGGGTGAGTCCGTCGACGGCTGCAAGCTCCTTGTCCAGG
>NZ_JBICZA010000041.1:0-55838 GCF_043201585.1 Streptomyces sp. NPDC048297 | reverse complement strand
CACCCCCCAGGTCATCTCGGACAGGGGGACCAAGTCATGCCGGGCCCGGAGGCCAGCGGCCCCGTTGCGGAGCCGTGGAGAACATAACGGGGGCGGGACAGCGTGCCGACGATTGCGGCGAACGGCACCGCGGTTCCCCAGGAGCGCGCTTAGCCGCCGCTTAGCCGCCGCTTAGCCGCCGACGATCCGCAGACGGGGGGCGGGACGGCTAACCGAGCGATCGCGGCGAACGGCACCGCGGTTTCCCCAGGGGCGCGGGGAACTGCGCGACCAGCCCCCACTCACCCGCACACACAGGCGCACCCCGCACCCCACGACGGCCAAACCCGGCGGAGCCCACCGTGTTCATCTTCACGTCATCTTCTCTTACCGGATCCCTACCTCGGGCTAGGTCCCATACCCCCCAGTAGGTACGCTGCCATGCATGCGTGCACTTCTCGTGGTCAATCCGGCAGCTACCACCACCAGCGCACGCAGGCGTGACGTGCTCATCCACGCTCTGGCGAGCGAGATGAAGCTGGAGGTGGTCACCACCGAGTACCGCGGCCACGCACGCGACCTCGGCCGGCAGGCGGCGGAGAGCGACGACATAGACATGGTCGTGTCCCTCGGCGGCGACGGCACCGTCAACGAGATCGTCAACGGCCTCCTGCACGACGGCCCCGACCTGGAGCGGCTGCCCGGCCTCGCCGTGGTCCCCGGCGGCTCCACCAATGTCTTCGCGCGCGCCCTGGGCCTGCCCAACGATCCCGTCGAGGCCACCGGCGCCCTGCTGGACGCCCTGCGCGAGCGCCGCGAGCGTGTGGTCGGGCTGGGTCTCACCTCGGGCACGCCGGGCACCGAGGACGAGGCGGTGCCGAGCCGCTGGTTCACCTTCAACGCCGGACTGGGCTTCGACGCGGGTGTCGTCGGCAGGGTCGAGCAGCAGCGCGAGCGCGGCATGAAGTCGACGCACGGGCTGTACGTCCGTCAGGTCGTCCGGCAGTTCCTCGGCGAGCCGAACCGTCGGCACGGCACGATCACCCTCGAAAGGCCCGGCGCCGACCCGGTCAACGATCTTGTTGTCGCCATAGTCTCGAACACGTCCCCTTGGACGTATCTCGGCAATCGCCCGATGTACACATCACCTAAGGCGTCGTTCGATACAGGCATCGACGTACTCGGTCTGACCCGCCTTTCGACGGCCGCGGTTGCCCGGTATGGCACACAGTTGCTCACTTCGTCCCCCGAGCGCGGACCCCATGGAAAGCACGCGGTCTCCCTGCACGATCTGGACCGCTTCACCTTGCATTCGAAGGCTCCTCTGCCCCTTCAGATGGACGGCGACCACCTCGGAGTGCGTACGAGCGTGACGTTCACAGGCGTACGCCGTGCACTGCGTGTGATTGTGTGAGCGGAACGGGCCAAAGTCCTTTCACTCGAACGTTTAGGCCAGGGTCCACCCCATGGAAGTACGGCTGTGACCTAGTCGACACCGAGGAATCAAAAAAAACTTTCCGGAAGGGGTTGTATCCGCCGCTGAGGTTTGCGAGTCTCTACGTGGCGATCGGGACGGCCCGCAACACCGGCCTCCACAGATCACCGGAACCCCTCTTCACACCAAGGACCACGCCGGGGAAGACTCGGCGGTCGGCCCTTCACTTGTTGAGGGATTCGTGAAAGCGTTCACATTCACAAGCAACTTGCATGTAATACCAAGGAGAGGTAGCAGCCATGGACTGGCGTCACAACGCCGTTTGCCGCGAGGAAGACCCCGAGCTCTTCTTCCCCATCGGCAACACCGGTCCCGCGCTGCTGCAGATCGAGGAAGCCAAGGCCGTCTGCCGCCGCTGCCCGGTGATCGAGCAGTGCCTGCAGTGGGCGCTCGAGTCCGGTCAGGACTCCGGCGTCTGGGGTGGTCTCAGCGAGGACGAGCGCCGCGCCATGAAGCGTCGCGCCGCCCGCAACCGGGCTCGTCAGGCCTCCGCCTGACATCCCCACCCCTGCTGACAGCCTGAGCTTGGCGGCGCGTGCAGCACGCACGCATCTCCCGCCCCCGAGCCGCAGCGCGCAGTACCCCCGATGCGCATAGCTTCGAGCTTTAGCCCCGGACCACGAAGTGGCCCGGGGCTCAATGCTGTTCGGGGCGGGAACGGCGACACCGGCGCCGCCGGCGGCTACTCCTGGGCCCGCACCGGCGCCGCCCGCGGTTACTTCTGAGCCCGCACCGGAATGTCGAGGATCGCCCGGGTCCCCCGCTCCGGCGCCGGGACCATGTCGAAGGTGCCGCCCAACTCGCCCTCGACCAGCGTCCGTACGATCTGCAGGCCCAGGTTGCCCGCGGTCTTCGGGTCGAACCCCTCGGGCAGACCGACGCCGTCGTCCTGGACGGTGACGAGCAGGCGGGCCTCCTTGGCGGTGCCGCCGCGGACCGCGGAGACCTCGACCGTGCCGGTGTCACCCTCGCGGAAGCCGTGCTCCAGGGCGTTCTGCAGGATCTCGGTGAGGACCATCGACAGCGGCGTGGCGACCTCGGCGTCGAGGATCCCGAACCGCCCGCTGCGCCGACCGGTCACCTTGCCCGGCGAGATCTCGGCGACCATCGCGAGCACCCGGTCGGCGATGTCGTCGAACTCCACCCTTTCATCCAGGTTCTGAGACAGCGTCTCATGGACGATGGCGATCGAGCCGACCCTGCGCACGGCCTCCTCCAGGGCCTCCCGGCCGCGATCGGAGCCGATACGGCGGGCCTGCAGCCGCAGCAGCGCCGCGACCGTCTGGAGGTTGTTCTTCACCCGGTGGTGGATCTCCCGGATGGTCGCGTCCTTGGTGATCAACTCGCGTTCGCGGCGGCGCAGTTCCGTGACGTCCCGGCACAGCACCAGGGAACCGATGCGCGTCCCCTTGGGTTTGAGCGGGATGGCCCGGAACTGGATGACCCCGTCCTTCGCCTCGATCTCGAACTCGCGCGGGGCCCAGCCGCTGGCGACCTTGGCGAGCGCCTCGTCCACCGGGCCCCGGGACGGGGCGAGTTCGGCGGTGGTCCGCCCCAGGTGGTGGCCGACCAGGTCGGCGGCGAGGCCGAGGCGGTGGTAGGCGGACAGGGCGTTCGGGGAGGCGTACTGGACGATGCCGTCCGCGTCCAGCCGGATCAGGCCGTCGCCGACGCGTGGCGAGGCGTCCATGTCGACCTGCTGGTCGGGGAACGGAAACGATCCTGCCGCGATCATCTGCGCCAGGTCCGAGGCGCTCTGGAGGTAGGTCAGCTCCAGCCGGCTCGGGGTGCGGACGGTGAGCAGGTTGGTGTTGCGGGCGATGACGCCGAGGACGCGGCCCGCACGCCGTACGGGGATGGACTCGACCCGTACGGGGACCTCCTCACGCCACTCCGGGTCGCCCTCGCGCACGATCCGGCCCTCGTCGAGCGCCGCGTCCAGCATGGGCCGGCGGCCCCGCGGGACCAGGTGGCCGACCATGTCGTCCTGATAGGAGGTCGGGCCGGTGTTGGGGCGCATCTGGGCGACCGAGACGTACCGGGTGCCGTCGAGGGTGGGGACCCACAGGACCAGGTCGGCGAAGGAGAGGTCCGAGAGCAGCTGCCACTCGGAGACCAGCATGTGGAGCCACTCGAGGTCCGAGTCGCCGAGTGCGGTGTGCTGGCGTACCAGTTCGTTCATGGAGGGCACGTTGTGAGCGTACCCGGGGCGCCGCGGGGCCGAAAAACACCCGCGGGCCGCGGCGCCTGGGAGGGACCCTCAACCCTCCCGGCACCGCAGCCCGGAGCATCATCGGCCGTGGGGTGTGCGGTCCCGGTCGGCCGAAGGTCGAGGACCCGGGGCAGTCAGGGCAGAGAGCTCCGGTTCCTCGGTCCGCCTTCCTGTGCGGGGAAGACGGAGGCTTTTCAGCTGTGCGCCCCTGCGGAGGCGACCTCCGCACCGGCGTCCTGCACTGCGCGCCACTGTCCTGAACATTGTGGACTAGACCACGAAGGCGTGTCCATGGATGTGCGGACATGCGTTAACGGCTGTTGACACGCGGTGCCACGCAGCCTAGCCCGCCCGGGTCAGTTGCGGGGCCAGATATCCATGACAATTTCCGCGAGTGCCTCCAGTTCCTCCCGGAACGCCGTGAGCGCCCCGTCCAGCGCGGTGGCACGATCGAAGGGGCGGGGGCGGGACGGCCACGGCCGCGGGAGGTGGTGGCCTGCTCGTTCGCCTCCACACCGGTCACCATCGCCTGGCATTTCGTAGCGATCCCTAGATAAATAGCGGCAGTGCCGCCGAAAGGCCTTTTTCCCAGGCTCCTTCGGGGTCCCGCTCTGCTAGATTGGTCTAAACCACATAGCGAGTTCTTCCGAGCCCCTCCCCGATCTCCAGCCCTCTTCAGAACGGCAGGCCCAGCGTGGAAGTTGTCATCGTTCCGGACGCCGCGGCGGGCGGCGAACTGATCGCCGAGGCCATGGCCCAGCTGCTGCGGCGCAAGCCCGACGCCGTGCTCGGTGTGGCCACCGGCTCGACACCGCTGCCCATCTACCAGGCGCTGACCGCCAAGGTCCGCTCCGGTGCCGTGGACGTCTCGCGGGCGCGGATCGCCCAGCTCGACGAATACGTGGGCCTGCCCGCCGAGCACCCCGAGTCCTACCGCTCGGTGCTGCACCGGGAGGTGCTGGAGCCGCTCGGGATAGGCATGGACGCGTTCATGGGCCCGGACGGCACGGCCGAGGACGTCCAGGCGGCCTGCGAGGCCTACGACCGTGCGCTCGGCGAGGCCGGCGGCGTGGACCTCCAGCTGCTCGGCATCGGTACCGACGGACACATCGGCTTCAACGAGCCCTGCTCCTCGCTCGCCTCGCGCACCCGGATCAAGACGCTGACCGAGCAGACCCGCGTCGACAACGCGCGCTTCTTCGACGGCGACATCGAGCAGGTGCCGCACCACGTCATCACCCAGGGCATCGGCACCATCCTGGAGGCCCGGCACCTGGTGCTGCTCGCGACCGGCGAGGGCAAGGCCGACGCGGTCGCCGCGACCGTCGAGGGCCCGGTGGCGGCCGTCTGCCCCGCCTCCGCGCTCCAACTGCACCCGCACGCCACGGTGGTCGTCGACGAGGCCGCCGCGTCCAAGCTGAAGCTGGCGGAGTACTTCCGGCACACGTACGCGAACAAGCCGGGGTGGCAGGGAATCTAGGGGGCGTCGTCCGCCGGTTTCTGTTCGCTTCGGAGGCGGGCCGTGTGTGGTCGCTCGCGCGGTTCCCCGCGCTCCTGGGGTGCGAAAGGCGCTGGTCACTCGAAAGTGACCAGCGCCTTTCGCGCCGTACGGCCTCCTACACCCCCGCGATGACCTCCGCCGCGGCCTGGCCGCACACGCGGGCCGCGCCGTAGGTGGCCAGGTGCAGGGCGCCGCGGGCGGGGGCCTGGGGGACGCCCATCTCGACCACGACCGTGTCGGGGCGGGCCGCGAGCAGGGTGTCGAGGGCCGCGGACATCCACGGGTGGCGGTGCTCGTCGCGGACCACGGCGACGATACGGCGCTTCCCCGCCGCCGCCAGCGCGTCCGGGCCCGCCGTCTCCCCGGCGAAGCCGCCGGTGCCGGTGCCGGGCAGCAGGCGGGCGAGTTCGGCGGCGACGCCCCACGGGGTCTCGTCGCCGACGGCGATGTTGGCGACGGGCGCGAAGGAGGCGACGTACGGCGCCTCGGTGAGCGGCGTGAAGGACGCGCCGCCCGTCACCCTGAGGGCGCGGCGGGCGGCCCGCAGTCCGACCTCGGTGTCGGGGGCGGTTGCCGCGCCTGCCGCACCGGCGGTCCAGGAGGCCAGCTCGCGCACCCGGCGGGCCGCGTCGGCGAGCCGTTCCTCGGGCAGTTCGCCGGAGCGCACCGCCGCCACCAGGGCGTCCCGCAGCCGCCGTACCGTCTCGTCGTCCGCGAGGCCGCCGCCCACGCAGATCGCGTCGGCGCCGGCGGCTATGGCGAGGACGCTGCCGCGCTCGATGCCGTAGGTGTCGGCGATGGCGCGCATCTCCATGCCGTCGGTGACGATCAGGCCGTCGTAGCCGAGTTCGCCGCGCAGCAGGCCGGTGAGGATGCGCGGGGAGAGGGTCGCCGGCCGGTCCGGGTCGAGGGCCGGTACGACGATGTGGGCGCTCATCACGGCCCGGCTGCCGGCGGCGATGGCCGCGCGGAAGGGGGCCAGGTCGCGGGCGTCCAGGAGATCGGCGGCGGCGTCGATGCGGGGCAGCGCGTGGTGGGAGTCGACGGCGGTGTCGCCGTGTCCGGGGAAGTGCTTGGTGCAGGCGGCGACCCCGGCCGACTGGAGGCCGGTGACGTAGGCGGCGGTGTGCCGGGCGACCAGGCCGGGGTCGGCGCCGAAGGAGCGGACCCCGATGACCGGGTTGGCGGGGTTGGAGTTGACGTCGGCGGAGGGGGCCCAGTTGAGGTTGACCCCGCAGGCCGCGAGGCGGCGGCCGAGTTCACGGGCCACGGCGCGGGTCAGCTCGGTGTCGTCGACCGCGCCGAGGGCGTGGTTGCCGGGGAAGCTGGAGCCGCCGCGCACCTCCAGGCGCGTGACGTCACCGCCCTCTTCGTCTATCGCGACCAGGACATCGTCGCGTTCCGCACGCAACTGCGCTGTCAGTGCCGCGAGTTGTTCGGGGGTGGCGATGTTACGGCCGAACAGGCCCACGGAGGCCAGGCCTTCGCCGAGGCGGCGCAGCAGCCAGTCGGGGGCGGTGGTGCCGGTGAAGCCGGGCTGGAGGACGGTGAGGGCGTCGCGTGCCGGGCCGTCCTTCTCCGGATTGAACGCAGCGGTGCCGCCGGCGAGTGTCGTCATCGGGTGGCGTCATCCCTTCACGGCGCCGGCGGTCAGACCCGCGGCCATCTTGCGCTGGACGAGGAGGAACAGGGCCACGATCGGCACGGCCATCATCGTGGCGCCGGCCATCATCGGGGCGTACTCGGTTCCGTGCTTGGTGGTGAAGTTGCCGAGCCAGACGGTCGCCGTCTGGTGCTCCTGGCTGAGCAGCATGAGGGCGTACAGGTACTCGTTCCAGGCCTGGATGAAGCCGTAGACCGAGGTGGCGACCAGGCCGGGGGCCAGCAGCGGGAAGACGACGCGGACGAAGGCGCCGGTCTGGGAGCAGCCGTCGACCATCGCGGCCTCCTCCAGCTCCCGGGGGATGTTGACGATGAAGCCGCGCAGCGTCCACACCGTGAAGGGGAGGATGAAGGTCAGGTACGTGATGATCAGGCCGGAGAGCTTGTCGTACTGGTTCAGGTCGTTCAGCAGCAGGAAGACCGGGATGATCATGGCGACCAGCGGGACCATCTGCACCGCGAGGATGCCGACGATCACGACCTTGCGGCCACGGAAGGCGAACCGGGAGATGGCGAGCGCGGCCAGCATGCCGACGACGATGGCGATCGCCACGACGGACAGCGACACGATCAGGCTGCGGCCGACCGGGCCCCAGAAGTCGGCGATGTCCAGCGCGCGGCGGAAGTTGTCGAGGGTCAGCCCGGTCGGCAGCAGGCTCGGGTCCGGGTCGATGGCGTCCTTGGCCGGCTTGAACGCGGTGTTCAGCATCCAGTAGACGGGGAAGCCGGCGATCACGAAGACGAGGAGCCCGAGGAGGTTCCAGCCGAGCTTCGGGAACCGGCGGCGTCCCGCGGGGGCGCCCGCGCCGCTCGCACTTCTCTTGGCGCTCACGCCGCTGCTCGTACCGCTCACGCTGCTGCTGCTCGTACCGCTCACGCTGCTCATGCCGCTCATGCCGTTCACTCGACGTCTCCGATCTTCAGCATCTGCCGCATGTAGACGGCGACCACCGCGAGCAGCAGGAGGACGGTGATGAGAGCGATCGCCGAGCCCTGCGCGTAGTCGTTGATCTCGAAGGCCCGTTTGTAGGAGTAGGTGGTCAGCAGTTGGAAGTCGTCCTCCGGGTGGCCGCCCCGCATCACGAAGACCTGGGGGAAGACGCCCATGTCCCAGATGACCGAGAGGGTCGTGAGCATCACGACGATCGGCTTGAGGATGGGCAGGGTGACGTACCGGAAGACGCCCCAGGCGCCGGCGCCGTCGAGGCGGGCCGCCTCCTGGAGTTCCCTGGGGACCTGGGTGAGGCCGGCGCTGAGGGTGATGACCACGAAGGGGACCGCGCCCCAGACCACCAGCAGCATGATCACGGCGAGGCCCTCGGGGCCGCTCGCGAACCAGTTGTGGCCGATCAGGTCGACGCCGGGCAGCTTGCTGACGAGGGCGTTGAGGATGCCGTAGTCGGCGTCGAAGAGCCACTTGAAGACGGTGGTGGCGACGATGACGGGCATGCCCCAGCTGGCCACCAGCGCGATGTTGATCAGGGTCTTCACCCAGCCGGAGACGCGCTGCAGCAGCAGGGCCACCAGCATGCCGAGGACCATCGTGAGAATCACCGAGCCGGCCGCGAAGACGATCGTGCGCAGCACGACCTGCCAGAACTCGCTGTCGCCCAGCACGCTGGAGAAGTTGTCGAACCCGGCGGACTCGGCCGGCTTGAAGCCCCACAGCTGGGACTGCCCGAACGTCTGGAACGACAGGGTGACCAGGCGGACCAGCGGATAGCCCATGACCAGGGCGAGGACGAGCAGACAGGGGGCGAGCAGCAGCCAGGGGACGCTCGCGCCGCCGGCTCTGCCCGCTTTGCGTGGCCGGTCGGGGGCGCCCGGTGGCGGTGCCTGCCGCGGTGGCGGCACCTTGGCAGGGGTGGTCGTGTCTGCGGCACTCATCGCGCGCTCCTCAGCGGTCCCTCGGGTCGTACGAGAAGCGGGGCCCCGTGAGTGAACAGGGCCCCGCGCTCAGGTCACTTGGTGTTGATGACCTTGTCGATCGCGGTGTCCGCGTCCTTCGCGGCGTCCTCGACCGACTTCTTGCCGGTGCCGATGTTCTGCAGCATGGTCTGCAGGACCTGGGCCTTCTCGACCTGGCCCCAGCCGGGGGCCATCGGGACGAACCAGTTGGACTCGGCGGCGGTGGCCGGGACGACGGTCGCCGGGTCGCTCTTGAGGGTGGCGAGGTCGGTCTTGTTGTTGGGCAGATTGCCCTTGGCCATCAGGCCCTTCTGGCCCTCGGGGCCGGTGAAGGCGTTGATCCACTCGGCGGCGACGCCCTGCGCCTTGGACTTCACCGGGACGGCGAGGTCGGAACCGCCGAGGAAGACCGGCATGTTCTTGCCGGAGGGACCGGGCAGGACGAAGTTCTCGAGGTTGTCCTTGAGCTTGCCGGTCTTGTCGTTCTTCGGGTCGGCGGCGGTCGCGCCCTCCCAGGCGGCGGCGAACATCAGGTCGGACTTGCCCTGGCCGTAGACGATGTAGCGGTCCGACTCGTCCTTGGTCTTGTCACCGTGCATGTACGTGTCGATGACCGTCTTCCACGCGTTGAGGCCCTTGAGGGACTCGGGCGAGGAAAGGCTCGCCTTCCACTGGCCGCCCTCCTCCTTGGCGATGGAGCCGCCGGCGTCGTAGACGAAGGACATGGCCGCGTACCAGTCGCGGGTGGGCTGGTACCAGGCGTTGAACGTGGCGCCCTGCTTCTTCTGGATCTTGTCCAGGTCGGCGGTGAGTTCGGCGTAGGTCTTCGGGGCCGCCTTGATGCCGGAGGCGGCGGCGATGTCCTTGCGCCAGGTGCCGACGCGGCCACCGGCGTAGTAGGGCACGCCGTACGTCTGGCCCTGGTAGGTGACGGAGGCCTTGAGGCCGTCGAGCCAGGCGGCGGAGTTGTCGAACTTGGCCGGGTCGACGGGGGCGAAGGCACCCTTGACCATGTAGCCGAGCATCTCCGTGTTGCCCATCTCGACGACGTCGGGGGCCTTGTCGGTGGCGAGGACGGCGTCCAGCTTGGTGTTCTTGTCCGGCCAGCCGTAGTACTCGTGCTTGATCTTGATGCCGGGGTGCGCCTTCTGCACGGCGGCGTCGGCGGACTTCACCAGGTTGGGCCAGTTGTTCTGGGCGTCGACGGTGAGCCAGACGGTCAGCTCCTTGGCGTCCGCCCCCGCCTTGTCGTCCTTCTTGTCACTGCCGCACGCCGCGATGGAGACGACCATGCCCGCGATACCGATCGCGGCTACCAGCTTGCGCTTCACGCCACCCTCCTCAGGGTTCCCACACACCCCCCTGCCTCCCCGCACGAGCGTTGGGGCCGGGACCTGGACCAATGGTGTAGACCAGTACGGGGAGCTTGGACCAGGCCAAGAAGCCTGTCAAGGCTGTCGGAACGGCCTCCGACCAGCCGTTATGTGACCTACATATGCAGGAACCTTTAAGTAAGAACCCCTCGAAAACCTGGACCCCGGACGGCACAATTCCGGTAGACCAATCGTCAGGTGGACTAGACCAACAATGCCGACGACGGTATACAGAGGGGATCACGCAGCGTGCGGCGGACCTGCCGATACGCTGCCGTGCCACGATGTGAGCCGCATCCGGAGCCGGGAAGGCAGACCATGAGCACCGACGCCAGCAGGGCGGAGAACGAGACCGGCGCGACCGTCCGTACCGCGCGCGTGCCCAAGTACTACCGCCTGAAGAAGCACCTCCTGGACATGACGCAGACGCAGGCGCCCGGCACGCCGGTGCCGCCCGAGCGCACGCTGGCCGCGGAGTTCGACACCTCGCGCACCACCGTCCGGCAGGCCCTGCAGGAACTGGTCGTCGAGGGTCGGCTCGAACGCATCCAGGGCAAGGGCACCTTCGTCGCCAAGCCGAAGGTCTCCCAGGCGCTGCAACTGACCTCCTACACCGAGGACATGCGCGCCCAGGGCCTGGAGCCGACCTCGCAGCTGCTGGACATCGGCTACATCACCGCCGACGACCGGCTCGCCGAACTCCTCGACATCACGGCCGGCGGACGCGTGCTGCGCATCGAGCGGCTGCGGATGGCCAACAACGAGCCGATGGCCATCGAGACCACCCACCTGTCCGCCAAGCGCTTCCCGGCCCTGCGCCGCTCGCTGGTGAAGTACACGTCCCTGTACACCGCGCTCGCCGAGGTCTACGACGTCCATCTCGCCGAGGCCGAGGAGACCATCGAGACCTCCCTGGCCACCCCGCGCGAGGCCGGCCTGCTCGGCACCGACGTCGGCCTGCCGATGCTGATGCTCTCCCGCCACTCCGTGGACCGCGAGGGCAGGCCGGTGGAGTGGGTGCGCTCGGTCTACCGGGGGGACCGGTACAAGTTCGTCGCCCGCCTGAAGCGGCCGATGGACTGACGTGAGCCCGGCATCCGGACCGACGTGAACCGGCGTCCGGACCGACGTGAACCGGCATCCGGACCGACGTGAACCGGCATCCGGACCGACGTGAACCTGCGTCCCGACCGACGTGAACCGGCATCCGGACCGACGTGAACCGGCGTCCCGACCGACGTGAACCGGCGTCCCGACCGACGTGAACCGGCGTCCCGACCGACGTGAACCGGCATCCGGACCGACGTGAACCGGCGTCCGGACCGACGTGAACCGGCGTCCGGACCGACGTGATCCGGCTTCTGGACCGACGTGATCCGGCTTCTTCACACGGTGCGCACCGAATCGACATGCCGATACCCGGACGAGGTCTTCCGCTTCCGCGACGCCGTCACCTAGATTGCCTGCGCATTACACAGGTGAGCACCGAGGGGACGGAGCCGTGGGATGTCAGAAACGCCTGAAGTGAGACCACTGGTGGTGACACCGGTGCGCGTCGTCATCGCCCTGTGTCTCGTCGCGCCGTTCGTGGCGATGCTGTGGGTCGGCTCGTACGCGAAGACGGATCCGACGTTCATCGGGATCCCGTTCTTCTACTGGTACCAGATGCTGTGGGTGCCGATCTCGACCGCCCTCACCATGGTGGCCTACCAGCTGTGGCAGCGTGACCAGCGCGGCCGCAGGGCCGCCCGGGACGGGGGTGCGGCGCGGTGAAGGACGGCGTCAACGGCGTCGCGCTCGGCGTCTTCATCTTCTTCTTCCTGGCCGTCACGGTCATGGGCTTCCTCGCCGCCCGCTGGCGCAGGCCCGCCGACGAGCACTCCCTGGACGAGTGGGGGCTCGGCGGCCGGTCCTTCGGCACCTGGATCACCTGGTTCCTGCTCGGCGGCGACCTGTACACGGCGTACACGTTCGTCGCCGTCCCGGCGGCGATCTACGCGGCGGGCGCGGCCGGTTTCTTCGCGGTGCCGTACACGATCCTGGTCTACCCGCTGATCTTCACCTTCCTGCCGCGCCTGTGGTCGGTCTCGCACCGCCACGGGTACGTCACGACCTCCGACTTCGTGCGCGGCCGGTTCGGTTCGAAGGGCCTGTCGCTGGCGGTGGCCGTCACCGGCATCCTCGCGACGATGCCGTACATCGCGCTCCAGCTCGTCGGCATCCAGGCCGTGCTGGACGTGATGGGCGTCGGCGGCGGGGAGAGCACCAACTGGTTCGTGAAGGACCTGCCGCTGCTCATCGCCTTCGGTGTCCTCGCGGCCTACACCTACTCCTCGGGTCTGCGCGCCCCGGCCCTGATCGCGTTCGTGAAGGACACGCTGATCTACATCGTCATCGCGGTGGCGATCATCTACATCCCGATCAAGCTGGGCGGCTTCGACGACGTCTTCGCCAAGGCCGGTCACGCGTTCAGCCAGGTCAACCCGGCCACCGGCAAGCCGCGTGGCGCGCTCGCCCCGCCGGAGGCCGGCCAGTGGACGTACGCCACGCTGGCACTCGGCTCGGCGCTCGCGCTGTTCATGTACCCGCACTCGATCACCGCGACCCTGTCGTCCCGCAGCCGTGAGGTGATCCGCCGCAACACCACGATCCTGCCGCTGTACTCGCTCATGCTCGGCCTGCTGGCCCTGCTGGGCTTCATGGCGATCGCGGCCGGCGTGAACGTCGCCAACGGCCAGCTGGCGATCCCGCAGTTGTTCGAGAACATGTTCCCGGACTGGTTCGCGGGCGTGGCCTTCGCGGCCATCGGCATCGGCGCCCTGGTCCCCGCTGCGATCATGTCCATCGCGGCGGCGAACCTTTTCACCCGCAACATCTACAAGGACTTCATCAAGCCGGACGCCACGCCGAAGCAGGAGGCCCAGGTCTCCAAGTTCGTGTCGCTGCTGGTGAAGGTCGGCGCCCTGGTCTTCGTCCTGACCATGGACAAGACGGTCGCGATCAACTTCCAGCTGCTGGGCGGCATCTGGATCCTGCAGACCTTCCCGGCGCTGGTCGGCGGTCTGTTCACCCGCTGGTTCCACCGCTGGGCCCTGCTCGCCGGCTGGGCGGTCGGCATGATCTACGGCACGGTCGCCGCGTACGGCGTCGCCTCCCCGACCCAGGCGCACTTCGGCGGCTCGGCGAAGGACATCCCGGGCATCGGCGAGATCGGCTACATCGGCCTCACGGCGTTCGTCCTGAACGCCGTCGTCACCGTGGTCCTCACCTTCGTCCTGAAGGCCGTGAAGGCCCCCGAGGGCATCGACGAGACCGTCCCCGGGGACTACACGGCGGACGCGGGGAACGCGGGCGTGCAGGCAAAGCTGCCTGCGGGCGCCGGCAACTGAGCGGACCGTCCCAGCGGGCCGCCGAAAGCACGTGCTTCGGCGGCCCGTTGTCGTCCACACTCGCTCCATGGACACCGTCATCCGTGCCGCCGCACCGGCCGAGTACGAGTCCCTCGGCGAGATCACGGCCGAGGCCTACCTCCAGGACGGCCTCCTGGACTTCGGCGCGAGCGACTCCTACCTCCACGAACTCCGGAACGTGGCCAAGAGAGCCGCCGCGGCGGACGTCCTCGTGGCCGTCCGTGACGGAGTGCTCCTCGGAGGCGTCACCTTCGTCCCCTCCGGCGGCCCCATGGCCGACATCGCCCGCCCGGGCGAGGCCGAGATCCGCATGCTCGCGGTCGGCCACGCGGGCCGCGGCCGGGGCGCCGGGGAGGCCCTCGTGCGCGCCTGCGTCGAGCGCGCCCGGACCACCCCCGGCTGCTCGGGCATCGTGCTGTCGACCCAGCGCACCATGCACGCGGCCCACCGCATCTACCGGCGCCTGGGCTTCGTCCGCGCTCCCGAGCGCGACTGGAACCCGGTACCGGAACTCGCCGACATCACCCTGCTCACCTACGCGTTGACGCTCTGAAGCCACCGCGACACACAACAGACACAACATCTGGGGGTGCCACGACAACCCGGCACTAGATGTATGCTCATCCTCGCTGTCGTCGCAGGGGAATCCGGTGCAAATCCGGAACTGTCCCGCAACGGTGTACTTGTGCGTATCCGCGTACAGGAGTCAGTCCGAGGACCTGTCGGCAGCGCGTACCCGGCCGTCCCGGCCCGGGTGCCTTTCCGACGTCCGGGCCTCGTGGAATGGGCTGGTGGACGCCACGCGTGCGTGCTCGTGGCTGCCCCCTGTCCTCCGCAAGGCCCCGTGCCGAGCGAGGGAGAGCCCCACGTGACCATCGCGCCAGCCGCCCCGGCTTCTGCGACCCCGGCGACCGAGGCCCCGGTGGAGGCCGACGGTCCTGGTGCCGCGCTGCTGCGGACCCTGACCGAGCTGACCGCCGACCTGCCCGACGCCGACCCCGGCCGGGTCGCCGCCGCCGCGCTGCGGGGCCGGTCCGCGCGGGCGGACTCCGACGTCGCTGCGGAACTGCGCGAGCTGGCCACGGAAGCCGCCGCCGGCCTGATCTCCGAGGACCCCGCGTACTCGCGGCTGGCCGCCCGCCTGCTGACCCTCACGATCCGCGCCGAGGCCGCCTCGCAGGGCGTGACGTCCTTCACCGAGTCGGTGGCCGTGGGGCACCGCGAGGGCCTCGTCGCCGACCGCACCGCCGCGTTCGTGGCTCAGCACGCCGAGCGCCTGGACGCGCTGGTCGACAAGGGCGCCGACGACCGCTTCGGCTACTTCGGCCTGCGCACCCTGCACAGCCGCTACCTGCTGCGCCACCCGATCACGCGCCAGGTGATCGAGACGCCCCAGCACTTCATGCTGCGGGTGGCGAGCGGGCTCGCCGAGGACGACACCGCGCGCGCCCTCGACGAAGTCGCCGCGCTGTACGGCCTGATGAGCCGCCTCGACTACCTGCCCTCCTCCCCCACGCTCTTCAACTCCGGTACGCGGCACCCCCAGATGTCGTCCTGCTACCTCCTCGACTCCCCGCTGGACGAGCTGGACTCCATCTACGACCGCTACCACCAGGTCGCCCGGCTCTCGAAGCACGCCGGCGGCATCGGTCTGTCGTACTCCCGTATCCGGGCGCGCGGTTCGCTGATCCGGGGCACCAACGGGCACTCCAACGGGATCGTCCCGTTCCTGAAGACGCTGGACGCCTCGGTGGCCGCCGTGAACCAGGGCGGCCGGCGCAAGGGCGCTGCGGCGGTGTACCTGGAGACCTGGCACTCCGACATCGAGGAGTTCCTGGAGCTGCGCGACAACACCGGTGAGGACGCCCGGCGTACGCACAACCTGAACCTCGCGCACTGGATCCCGGACGAGTTCATGCGCCGGGTGGGCTCCGACGGGCAGTGGTCGCTGTTCTCCCCGGCGGACGTGCCCGAGCTGGTCGACCTGTGGGGCGAGGAGTTCGACGCGGCCTACCGCAAGGCGGAGGAGGCCGGGCTCGCGAAGAAGACCATGGCGGCCCGCGACCTGTACGGCCGCATGATGCGCACCCTCGCGCAGACCGGCAACGGCTGGCTGACCTTCAAGGACGCCGCCAACCGCACCGCCAACCAGACGGCGCTGCCGGGCCACGTCGTCCACTCCTCCAACCTCTGCACGGAGATCCTGGAGGTCACCGACGACGGCGAGACGGCGGTCTGCAACCTGGGCTCGGTGAACCTGGGTGCCTTCGTCGACACGGCGGCCGGCGACATCGACTGGGAGCGGCTGGACGAGACGGTCCGCACCGCCGTGACCTTCCTCGACCGCGTCGTGGACATCAACTTCTACCCGACCGAGCAGGCGGGCCGCTCCAACGCCAAGTGGCGTCCCGTGGGCCTCGGTGCGATGGGTCTGCAGGACGTCTTCTTCAAGCTGCGCGTGCCCTTCGACTCCGCCGAGGCCAAGGCCCTGTCCACGCGGATCGCCGAGCGCGTCATGCTCGCCGCGTACGAGGCCTCCGCCGACCTCGCCGAGCACAGCGGCCCGCTGCCGGCCTGGGAGAAGACCCGTACGGCCCAGGGTGTGCTGCACCCCGACCACTACGGCGTGGAGCTGACCTGGCCCGAGCGCTGGGCGGCGCTGCGGACGCGGATCGCCGCCGTGGGCATGCGCAACTCCCTGCTGCTGGCGATCGCGCCGACGGCCACCATCGCCTCCATCGCGGGCGTGTACGAGTGCATCGAGCCGCAGGTGTCCAACCTGTTCAAGCGCGAGACGCTGTCCGGCGAGTTCCTCCAGGTCAACTCGTACCTGGTGCAGGACCTCAAGGAGCTGGGCGTGTGGGACGCGCAGACCCGGGACGCGCTGCGTGATTCCAACGGCTCGGTGCAGGGCTTCACCTGGGTGCCCCAGGAGATCCGCGACCTGTACCGCACGGCGTGGGAGATCCCGCAGCGCGGCCTGATCGACATGGCGGCGGCGCGGACCCCGTTCCTGGACCAGGCGCAGTCGCTGAACCTCTTCATGGAGACGCCGACCATCGGCAAGCTCTCCTCGATGTACGCGTACGCGTGGAAGTCGGGGCTGAAGACGACGTACTACCTGCGCTCGCGTCCGGCGACCCGTATCGCCCGCGCCGCCCAGGCGCAGCCCACCATCCCCGTGCAGCAGGTCGCCGACCCCGAGGCCGTCGCCTGCTCCCTGGAAAACCCCGAGTCCTGCGAGGCCTGCCAGTAATGTCCACCCGACCCCAGAACCTGCTCGACCCGGGCTTCGAGCTGACGCTGCGTCCCATGCGCTACCCCGACTTCTACGAGCGCTACCGGGACGCCATCAAGAACACCTGGACCGTGGAGGAGGTCGACCTCCACTCGGACGTCGCCGACCTCGCGAGGATGTCCCCGGAGGAGCAGCACCTCATCGGCCGGCTGGTGGCCTTCTTCGCGACGGGTGACTCGATCGTCGCGAACAACCTGGTGCTGACGCTGTACAAGCACATCAACTCCCCCGAGGCGCGGCTCTACCTGAGCCGGCAGCTGTTCGAGGAGGCCGTGCACGTCCAGTTCTATCTGACGCTGCTGGACACCTACCTGCCCGACCCGGACGACCGCGCGGCGGCCTTCGACGCGGTGGAGAACATCCCCTCCATCCGCGAGAAGGCCGGGTTCTGCTTCAAGTGGATCAACGAGGTCGAGAAGCTGGACCGCCTGGAGTCCAAGGCCGACCGCCGGCGCTTCCTGCTGAACCTCATCTGCTTCGCCGCGTGCATCGAGGGCCTGTTCTTCTACGGCGCCTTCGCGTACGTCTACTGGTTCCGCAGCCGGGGTCTGCTGCACGGTCTGGCCACCGGCACCAACTGGGTGTTCCGCGACGAGACGATGCACATGTCGTTCGCCTTCGACGTGGTCGACACCGTCCGCAAGGAGGAGCCGGAACTCTTCGACGACGAGCTCGGCCAGCAGGTCACCGACATGCTGCGGGAGGCCGTCGAGGCCGAGCTGCAGTTCGCGCGCGACCTGTGCGGTGACGGCCTGCCCGGCATGAACACCGAGTCGATGCGGCAGTACCTGGAGTGCGTCGCCGACCAGCGTCTGACGCGGCTCGGCTTCGCCCCGGTGTACGGCTCGGAGAACCCGTTCTCCTTCATGGAGCTGCAGGGTGTTCAGGAGCTGACGAACTTCTTCGAGCGCCGCCCGTCGGCGTACCAGGTCGCGGTGGAGGGCACCGTCGACCTGGACGAGGACTTCTGAGCCGGACCGCCTTTCCCGGCCCTGGAGACCTTCCCGGTCTCCAGGGCCTCCCTGGTTCCCGGGGTCTTCCTGGTTCCCGGGGTCTTCCTGGTTCCCGGGGTCTTCCCGGTCTCCTGGGCCTCCCTGAGCTGCCGGTCGACGCGCCTGTCGCGCACGATGCCGAACACGGACGGGAGGACCAGGAGGACCAGGATCCCGAGGGTCGCGAGCATTCCGATGAGGCCTTCGATCTGGTTTCCGTTCATGGACACCACTGTCCTGCTTGACGCTCCTTACCGTGAGTGGCAGGACTGCCTTGCACCCTCGAATTGCTGCCACTTGTGAGGCACACTGGCGGCATGCTGACGAACGTGGCCGTCCCCCTGCTCGACGGAGTGCACCCCTTCGAGCTGGGGGTCCTGTGCGAGGTGTTCGGGCTCGACCGCAGCGACGAGGGGCTGCCGGTCTACGACTTCGCCGTGGTCTCCGCCGAGGGCCCGTCGCTGGGCACCCATGTCGGCGGGCTCACCGTGTCGACGCCGTACGGACTCGACCGGCTGGAGGACGCCGACCTGATCGCGGTCCCGGCCTCGGACGCGAACGTCGACCGGGAGTACCCGCCCCAGCTGCTCGCCGCCCTTCGCCGGGCGGTGGACCGGGGCGCCCGGGTGCTGAGCGTCTGCTCGGGCGTCTTCGTGCTGGGTGCCGCCGGACTGCTCGACGGGCGCAGCTGCGCCGCGCACTGGCGCCACGCGGACCTGCTCGCCCGCCGCTTCCCGCGCACCCGGGTCCAGCCGGACGTCCTCTACGTCGACGAGGACCCGGTGATCACCTCGGCGGGCACGGCGGCCGGCATCGACGCCTGTCTGCACATCGTGCGCAAGGAGCAGGGCCCCGAGGTCGCCAACAAGATCGCCCGGCGCATGGTCGTACCGCCGCACCGGGACGGCGGGCAGGCGCAGTACATCGAGCGACCGCTGCCCAAGGACACCTGCGACACGGTCGGCGAGGTGCTGGCCTGGATGGAACAGCACCTCGACCGGGAGGTCACCGTCGAGCAGCTCGCCGCCCGCGCCCATATGGCACCGCGCACCTTCGCCCGCCGCTTCCAGCAGGAGACGGGGACCACGCCGTACCGCTGGATCCTGCGGCAACGGGTGCTGCTGGCCCAGGAGTTGCTGGAGGGGAGCGACGAGACGATGGACGCGATCGCCGACCGCACCGGGTTCGGCACGGCGGCCGCGCTGCGCCACCAGTTCGTCCGCGCGCTGGGCACGACCCCGAACGCCTACCGGCGCGCGTTCCGGGGCCCGCAGGCCGCCTGAACGCGCGCCGGTATCAGGACTCTCTCCCTCCGTCGCTCAGTGCGTCGCTCTGTGCGTCGCCGGCTGCGTCGCTGCGTGTGTCACTCCGTGCGTCGCCGCGTCCGTCGCTCGGTGCGTCACCACAGCACGGGCCTCAGCAGCAGGTCGTGCGGCCGGAGCGTGATGCCCACGCGCGTGGTGTCGTTCGACCCGCTGACCTGCTCGAAGCGGTACTTCGCCGAGATCGCCGCGGTGATCAGGGTCAGCTGGGTCATGGAGAAGTGGTCGCTGGGGCACTTGCGGTTGCCCACGCTGAACGGGCTCATCGCGTACTTCGGCACGTCCTTGGCCCGTTCCGGCAGCCACCGGTCGGGGTCGAAGTCGAGATTCCGCTCGTAGGAGTGCGGGTCCCGCTGAATGGCGAAGGGGCTGTAGACGATGTCCGCCCCGGCCGGAATGCGATAGCCGCCCAGCTCGGTTTCGGCCACCGCGCGCCGCGTCAATATCCATACGGCGGGCCGCAGTCGCATCGCCTCCACGACCACATTGTTGGTGTGCGTGAGCCTGCGTACGTGCTCGAATCCGACCGGCTCGCCTCCGGTCACCGATTCGACCTCGGCCCGCACCTTCTCGGCGTGACCCGGATGTTCGGCGAGGACCTGGAGCAGCCACATGATCGTGGACGCGACTGTTTCACTGCCGGGGGTCAGGATCGCAACGACCTGATCGTGGATCTCCTGTTCCGAGATGGGGTCGCCATTGTCGTCCTTCGCCTCCAGCAATGCCGTCAGCAAATCGTCCGGCTTTTGACCGGATGCCCTCCGCTCGGCGACGATCTCGTCGACCAGCAGGTGCAGATCGGCCAGTGCCCGGTTGAATTCGCGGTTGGCCGGGAACGGCAGCCGGTACAGCGGCCCGAGCGGCACGACCATACGGCGGTACATCCCGCGGAAGACGGTGGCCAGGTCGATACTCAGCCGTTCCGCGCGCTCGTCCATGTACTCGCCGCGCAGCAGGCAGCGGGCGGCGATGCGCACCGCGACGCGGAACGACTCCGAGGTGCACTCGACGGTCTGTCCGGGCTGCCAGCGCTCGGTGAGCGCGTGCGCCTCCTCCTCCATGATCGGCCCGTAGCCCGGGATGGCGTCCAGCCGGAACGCGGGCTGGATGGTGCGCCGCTGGCGGCGGTGCCGGGGGCCGTTGGCGGTGGCCACGCCCTCCTTGCCGAGCAGGCCCTCGAGGGACTCCCACAGGGGCCCGTCGATCTTGTAGTCGGGGTTGAGCGCGAGGGCGCCGGTGAGCGCCGGCGCGGTGACGGCGTACACCGTCTTGGGGCCGAGCTTGAGGCGTACGACGTCACCGTGCTCACGCAGCCCGGACATGAACGCGAGCGGGTCGCGGACGAGTTTCAGGCCGTGCCCGAGCACGGGTACGGCGCCGCCGGCGAGAGGCGGTTCGCGCAGCCCGGACGCCTCGGGCGTCACGGGCTTCACAGACTCCAGGGTCATCACTCACCTGCCGCTTCGTTGTTGACGTACGGGGGTGTGGACCGGTCGTCCCAGCTGTCGACCATGTACCGGCCGGACTCGTGATGGAACCAGTAGACGGAGCTGAACCAGTTCCGCATATTGCCCACGCAGGCACGCACGGCGCCGCCGAGTTCCTTTCCGTGGACGGTGCCGTCGTCGAGTCCGTCGGCTAACCTCAGCGCGTCCCGCTCGGCGTCGATGAATTCGGTGACGCATTCCTCGACGCGTCGCCTGACCTCCCGCACCGCTTCTTCGAGCGTCAGCCCCTCATACGTGATGAGACTGATTCCGAGATTGTGCACCTCGTCGCCCGCTATTTCCTTGGGAAGTGAGCAGAGGTCGTTGTACCAGGCGGCGAATTCCTGACTCAGCAGCGCCGGACGGCGATAGGCCGGGTTCTTCCTCACGGCGTCCGGGAGTTCACACCCGGCGCTCGGTTCGAGCAGGTCCGTCCATATCCAGTGGGCGAAGGTGAGCCGGCGCAGGGCGAGGTATTCCGCGACGCCGGGCACGTATCCCTCGGTCCGGTTGCGGAACTCCCTGTCATATGCCTCGATCACCGCGTGGAAGTGGCGGGCGAACCGCTGGTTCCAGGAGTGCGGCAGGAACCCGTTGAACCGCAGCACACAGTCGGCGAAGCCCGCGACCACGGGGTCCGGGTGGTGCAGATGATGCCTGGGCGCATCGAGAGCCGCGTGCAGCCGGTGCCGCAGCCGCCGCCAGTCACCGGCCCGGCCGTGGACGATGTCCCGGTCGTGGCGGTCGTCCCAGACGAAGAACCAGGCACTGTAGTCCGCTATGGCCTGCATGACCTCGTCCGGGGCACCGAGGTAGTACCCCGCCATCAGGTCCGTGTAGCAAAGGCCATCGGCATATTCCCGGACCTTGTCCGCCGGCATGAGCCGTTTTTCCAGCAGCCACTGGCGCGTGTTCTTCTGAACCTTCGGCCAATACGGGTGGAGTTGCCGGGGAAACTCTGCCTCGATCACCGGGAGTGCGAGGGACGGCGGTACAACCACCGCCGTCGACGATGTGGAGCCGTGTGAGAAAGCGTGCACGAACAGTCCCCTCTCAGCCGACAGGAGCGCACACCCTTCCCTGCCGTCGTGCCGGGCGTGCGCCGTTGCGTATCCCCGCACTTCCCATTCAGCACCACAACTGACCGCCAGGGGAACGGATTTGCTTCATTCACCACCCCTCATGCCGGGAACCTTACGACCGTCACACGAACGACGCCCGGCCGGGAGTGATCCCGGCCGGGCGTCGAAAGGAGGCGTCGTCGCTGCTCAGTCGTTGGCGACCACGGGGTAGCGCGGCTCGTTCTCGGCCATCTGCCGCAGCGCGTCCTTGCGGTCGCGCTTGGACAGGCGGTCGATGTAGAGGTAGCCGTACAGGTGGTCGGTCTCGTGCTGCAGACAGCGGGCGAAGTAGCCGGTGCCGCGGACCTTGACCGGGTTGCCCTTCTCGTCCTGGCCGGTCACCTCGGCGTAGTCGGGGCGCGCGAGCGGCGCGTACGCCGTCGGCACGGACAGGCAGCCCTCGTTGCTCTCGTCCAGGTGGCGCCGGTCGGCGGGCAGGTCGACCAGCTTGGGGTTGCAGACCACGCCGACGTGCCGGGTGCCCTCGTCGTCCTGGCAGTCGTAGACGAAGACCTTCAGGTCGACGCCGATCTGGTTGGCGGCCAGGCCCACGCCCTCGGCGGTGCGCTGGCTGGCGAACATGTCCGCGACCAGCTGCTCCAGCTCCGCGCCGAACTCGGTGACGTCCTTGCACTCCTTGTGCAGCACCGGGTTGCCGACGACCGTGATCGCCCGCGAGGTGCCGCGCTCACGCCAGTCCTGCTCGCGCTTCTCGCAGTCCTCCGTGTCGACGACGTACCCCTCGTCGTCGACGGGGAGCACGCCCGCGTGCTGCTGATCGGTGTCCTGCTGCGCCATGACCGACGTACGCCTTCCTGCGACCAAGAAAATCCTGCGGGTACAGAGTAAGGGGCCGAGCCCCCTCAAGGGGCGCGGGGAACTGCGCGACCGGCCACAGCGGACCCGGCCTCAGCGGACCCGCACCCGGCGACCGGCCTCAGCAGACCCGGACCCAGCGGACCCGCACCCGGCAGGCGGCACCCGGCAGCCGGCCTCAGCAGACCTCTTCGAGATCCCGCCAGTCCCTGGAGTCCGGGCTGTCCGCGACCCACCCGTCCAGCAACCCCCGTACCAGCGAAGCCGGCGCCGCCACCCCGCACTCACGCTCGGGCACCCACAACTGCCCGTCCGTCCGGTGCCCCAGTGGTCCGGGATGACCGGGCTCACTGTGGTCGTGCGGATCCAGATGGATGCCCTCCCCCTCGTCCGACGGCATCCGCGACTCCGAGCACATCCGGCACAGCAGCCGCACCGAGGAGGACCAGTCCTCCGCGGCGAACCCCGCGTCGGCGGCCAGTTGCTCCAGCGCGTCCCGGTCCGCCTCGGTGGCCGCCTCCAGCAGGACCACCCAGGTGGGCACGGGCGAGGGCGCCCACAGCTCGATCTCGTCGAAGACCGGGTAGGAGTGCCCGGCGGACGTCGTCCGCTCGCCGTGCGGGACGCCGTCGTGCAGCACGACCTCGCCCCAGCGCCGCCCGGACGAGGGCAGCGGGATGGACAGCACCTCGATGCGCGCCGGGTCCAGCCTGCGGCCCCACACGACCTCGGCCTCGCCCTCCGGGGACAGCCGCACGGCCGCGCTGCCCAGTTCCATGCCGAGCGGCTCGGCGGTGGCGGTGGAGCCTCCCCCGGGCTTCGGCCGGGCCGCGCCGCCGGGCACCTTGAGTCCGTAGGCCTGCCAGGCGCGACGGGCCAGCGGCCAGTCCTGCAGGGCGGTCGCGGCGATGCCGACGTTCCACCAGTCCGGGGCGCCGGTCGCCTTGTCGAGGAGGGCCACCGCGCGCAGTCCGGCGGCGCGGGCCTGCTCCCAGTCGTGCCGGAACTTGTGCAGCAGGGCGAGGTTGAACCAGGACTCGGACAGCCAGGGTTCCAGGTCGGCGGCGCGGGTCAGCAGTTCGCCCGCGTCCTCGTAGCGACCGTCACCGATGAGTGTGAACGCGCGGTCGGTCGCCTGCCGCCAGGAGGCGGAGGGCCGGTGCCGTCCCTTGCCGAAGATACTCACGATTCCCGCCTGCCAGTTCCAGTTCACAGTGGGCTGGCCTGTGCCCCCGGACACCCTCTCCCTCGCATCCAACCACGTACGCCGGGAGAGGCGCTCATTACCCATGGGTTACCCCGTCACACGCAAGGTCAGCCCCACCGGTCGACCACCGCCGCCCGGCCGCCGGACGCGGGTGCGCCGCCGCCCCAGTGCCGGGAGAGGACACGGGCGAGCGACTCCACCACTTCGGGAGCGTAGTCCCCGGCGGTCGCCAGCCGCAGCTCCTCCAGGGCCCTGAGCGGCCCCTCGGGACCGGCGTCCCTGGCCTTCTCCTCGTACGCGTTCACGGTCCGTACGATCCGCGCGGCGACCGGCTGCTCCCGGTAGGGGTCCGCCTGCCGCTCGACCACGACGGCGACCGCCGCGTCCACGCCCGTCTGCCGTACGACGGCCCCGCCGAGCAGCGCGATGCGCCGCTGCTCCTGCGCGGGCAGGCCGGCCGTGGCGCCCGCCGGCACCGGGTCGACCAGGCTGAGCTGGCCGATGTCGTGCATCAGCGCCGCGTACTCCAGGACGGTCAGCTCGGGCCGCGAAAGGCCCAGGTCGCGGCCGACGGCACGGCTGAGTGCGGCGACGCGGTGGGCGTGCCCGGAAGGGGTGCAGCCGGCGATCTCGGTGGCGCGGGCGAGGGAGGCGATGGTCTGCCGGTAGGTGGCGCGCACGGCGGCGTAGCGGCGGACGGACAGCTGTGTCAGCAGCAGCGGCAGGCAGAACACCGGCAGCGCCCACAGCCCGGCGACGCCGACCGCGAGGGCGATCACCGCGCCGGTGGCGCACACCGCTGAGCCGATGCCGAGCAGTCCGCGCAACTCGTCGCGGAGCAGCGGGCCGAAGGGCCAGCCGGTGCGGGAGCGGGCGAGGGCGGCGGCGAGGACGGCGTCGCACAGGGCGGTGAGGACGAGCAGGGCGATGAGCAGCAGGGCGTACGCGGAGCCGTCCCAGGTCGTGAA
The DNA here is from genome assembly GCF_043201585.1 of Streptomyces sp. NPDC048297. NCBI lineage: Bacteria > Bacillati > Actinomycetota > Actinomycetes > Kitasatosporales > Streptomycetaceae > Streptomyces > Streptomyces sp. NPDC048297. The sequence goes on along the minus strand of NZ_JBICZA010000041.1, from coordinate 31,087 downwards.
CACCCCCCGGTCGTAGAGGGGTTGGAAGCAGACCGCGGCGAAGCCGACGGACAGGACGCGGCGCGCCAGGTGGTCGAGGGTCGGGCTGCGGCCCATCCAGATGTGCGGGACGCTGCCCAGCAGGGAGGCGGCGAGGACGACGGTGACGACCTGGGCGGCGCCGTGCCGCGCGGGGTCCCCGGCGACGGAGCCCAGCAGGGCGTACGACAGGGATCCGGCGGTGCCCAGCGGCGCGGCCTGCCGCACCTCGGCGCCGCTCCAGCGGGTCAGCTCACCGACGGCTATGAGCACACCGAAGGCGAGCGCCACGCCCGGTCCGTCGATGCCGGTCCACAGGGTCACGGCGAGGCAGACGGCCGCGACGAGGACGGCGGTTCCGTGGATGAGCCGTCGGACGGTCATCGGCGGCCCCGTTCACGAGGGCGACGGTGGGGGCGACGGCGCGGGTGGGGGTGCGGGCGCGGGTGGGGGTGCGGGCGTCTGCGACCGCGGGTGCGGGTGTGGCTGCGGGCACGAACACGGGCACGGACACGGCGGCGGCCTCGCGTGCGTGTTCTCATCGCTCCGCCCCCGACCTGCTGTGCGCGGGCTTCTGGGACGGCAGTCCGTACGCGGGCTCGTCGGCGGTGACGGCCGGGTGCCAGCCGAACCGGCGCAGGGCCCGCACGAGCGCCCTGACCATGCGCGGGTCGAACTGGGTGCCCGCGCAGCGCTCCAGCTCGGTCAGGGCGGTTCCGACCGGGCGGGCCCTGCTGTAGGTGCGGGTGGAGGTCATCGCGTCGAAGGCGTCGGCGACGGCGACCACACGGGCGGACTCGGGGATCTGCGTGCCGGACAGGCCGTACGGGTAGCCGCTGCCGTCGAGGCGTTCGTGGTGGTGCAGGATCGCGGCGCGGGCCTCGTCGAGGAAGGAGATCCCGCGGACCATCTCGTGGCCGTACTCGGGGTGCAGCTCGATGATCCGCCGCTCCTCGGGGGTCAGCGGGCCGTCCTTGCGCAGCAGCCGGGTGGGCACGCCGAGCTTGCCGACGTCGTGCAGGATGCCGGCGAAGCGCAGCACCTCGACGCGTTCGTCGTTCATGCCGAGTTCGCGGGCGATCATCACGGAGGCCTGTCCGACCCGCTCGCTGTGGCCGCGGGTGTACCCGTCCTTGATGTCGACGGCCTGCACCAGCGCGCGGATGGTGGCCTGGTGGGCGGCCCGCTCCCGGTGGTACTGGGCGAACACCCAGCTGGAGACGCCCATCGGCAGCAGCACGAGCAGCGCGGCGACGGGCCCGTACGGGCTGCGCCACAGCACGGCCATCATCAGCCCGGCGAGTCCGTGCACGGCGACCGGCGCGAGGCAGCGCCCGAACAGCCCGTGCCAGGCGCGCCGCAGCGGCACCCGGTCGACGGTGGCGAGGATTCCGCCGTCGAGGAGGGTGAGCACCAGGCAGAAGGCGAGGACGGCCGCCCCGGCGGGCAGGAGGACGTACGGGAAGTGGCAGGCCAGGACGGCGTCGCGGCCGTCGAGCGCCCAGTGCACCTCAGCCGCTCCCCAGACCGCGAGCGAGGGCCGCGCGGCCCGCCACACCCGGCGCAGCAGCACGGGCGGGTGTTCCACGCCGGGGAGCAGGGCGGCGGGCAGCGGGACGAGCGCGGCGGCGGGCGGGGGCAGCAGGAAGGCCCCGGCGAGCAGGACGGGGTAGAAGGTGCCGCCGGAGCGGCGCCGTACGACCTGCTCGCAGACCGCGTAGAGCGCGGCGAGCAGGGCGAGCGCCCACCAGGGGGTGTGCGTGGCCGGCGCGCGCAGGACACAGAGCACGGCCACCAGGCCGGCGCAGACCACGTAGACCCGCGCCCTCGCCGGAACCGCCTCCATCACGCCCCCTCCCCCGACCTTGCCTGTCCGGGCTCGGAGCCTAGGGGCGGGGATCGGGGGGCGGGGCGTATGGCCCGAGGATTAGCACGTTCGGGTGAAGCGGGTGCTCAGGGGTTCTCGGGGGTTCTCGGGGTTGGTCAGCGGTGGTCAGCCCTCCTGGGCCGAGGCCGTCACGTCGTGATCCGGCACGGCCTGCCCGGAGCGGATCAGGTCGATCCGCCCCAGGACCTTCGAGCGGAGGTCGGCGGGCACGTCGTCATGGCCGCAGCACCGCTTGACCAGCTTCTTCACGGCCTGCTCCAGGCCGTACTTCTCCAGGCACGGCGAGCATTCCTCGAAGTGGTGCTGGAACTTGTCGCGATCGACGTCCGGCATCTCGCTGTCAAGGAACTCGTACAGGTGGTCGAGGACCTCACTGCAGTCCGTCTCGTGCGGATCTCCGCAGCTCATGAGCCCGAACCTTTCGCTTCGTTCGACTCTCCGGCGCCCGCCGGGACCAGGCCGCGCTCGCGTGCGTAGTCCTCCAGCATGCCGCGCAGTTGACGGCGGCCCCGGTGCAGCCGGGACATCACCGTGCCGATGGGCGTCCCCATGATGTCCGCGATCTCCTTGTACGCAAAGCCCTCTACGTCCGCGAGATAGACGGCGATGCGGAACTCCTCGGGGATCGCCTGCAGCGCTTCCTTCACGTCCGAGTCGGGCAGGTGGTCCAGCGCCTGCGACTCCGCCGAGCGCAGACCGGTCGACATGTGCGACTCGGCGCGGGCCAGCTGCCAGTCCTCGATCTCCTCGGCCGCACTGCGCTGAGGTTCGCGCTGCTTCTTGCGGTACGAGTTGATGAAGGTGTTCGTGAGGATCCGGTACAGCCATGCCTTGAGGTTGGTGCCCTCACGGAACTGGTGGAAGGACGCGTACGCCTTGGCGTAGGTCTCCTGCACCAGGTCCTCGGCGTCGGCCGGGTTGCGCGTCATGCGCAGCGCGGCCGAGTACATCTGGTCGAGGTATTCGAGCGCGTCCCGCTCGAAGCGCGCGGTGCGCTCCGCTCCGGACTCCGGGCTCGTCCCGGACGTCTGCGCGCCCGTGCCCTGGCCCTCGGGCGGCTCCGCCTGGCCGTTGTCGGTCCCTGCGTCGGTCCCAGTGACCGGACCCACCTCCTCAAGATCCCGGGCGGGACCGAAACCGATCCCACTCGTCTCGGAGGATAGAACACGACCCGTGCCGTCCGCCGCTCGAATGGGAGCGGTCCTGGCCGCGTGCAGCACCGTCCAGTCCAGGTCGGCGCGGGCGTCGCGGCTCGGGCAGGTGGTCGAACCCATGCGGCGGACTTCCTCTCGCCAGACGTCTGTGCCGGGGCTCCGGCACTTCCTGTCCGGCTCAACAGGGATCCACCGCGCAACATTCCCTGGCGTCGCCCGACTTTCCCTGGCGTCACCCGAGTTTCCCTGGCGTCGCCCGACTTTCCCTGGCGTCACCCGAGTTTCCCTGGCGTCACCCGAGTTCCCCTGGCGTCACCCGAGTTCCCCTGGCGTCACCTGAGTTCCCCTGGCGTCACCCGAGTGTGGTGACCCACTCCACGACCGCGTCGGTGACGATCTCCAGTGCCCGTTCCTGGGTGATCTCCGCGCGCTTGGGCACGGCGAACCCGTGATCGCCGTACGCCACCTCGACCAGCGTGTACGTGCCCTCGGGGAACTCCTCCGGCTTCCCGAAGGGGTCGTTGCCGCCCTGGACGACGAGCGTGGGCACCCCGGCCCCGAGCAGTTCCTCCGCGCGGGACTTCTCCGGCCTGCCGGGCGGGTGCAGCGGGAAGCCGAGGGCGAGCACCGCATGGGCGCCCAGCTCGGTGGCGGTGCGGCAGGCGACGCGGGCTCCGGCACTGCGACCGCCGGAGATGACCGGCAGTTCCATGCCGGCCAGCGCGGGCCAGATGCCGCGCCAGCCGGTGTCCAGGGTCTTCGGCGCCGGAGCGACTTTCCGGCCTGCGACGCGCCAGGGCTGCTCGACGAGGGCCACGGTCACACCGTGTTCCGGGAGCACCTCGGCCAGTGCCCTGAGGTCCCGCGCCTCGATGCCGCCGCCGGCCCCATGACTGACGGCCAGCACGAACCGTGCCTTCTTCGCCCGGTGCCAGGTGATGCGCGCGGTCCCGGCGTCCGTCTCGACAATCTCGATCACGCTAGAAGAGTGTGCCCTCTTCCGGGCCCTCCAGCTCCTTCAGCAGCTCCGGGCCGTTGTTGCGGACGTTGCTGACGGCCGTCGAGACGGGGTACGCGCGCATCAGGCCCTCGGGCGGCGGGGCCAGCAGGTCGCGCAGGGAGTCGGGGTCCGTGCGGGCGGGGTCGAGCCAGGCGTCCCAGCGGTCCGGAGTGAGCATCAGCGGCATCCGGGGGTGGATCTCGGCGAGCGTGTGCGGGCCCTGTGCCGGGGCGACGGCGAGCGGGCTCGTCTCCGCCTCGGTGGTGATCACCGAGCAGGTCACCCACCAGGCCTGCGGGTGGTCGTCGGGCAGCGTGCGGTCGCGCCAGAACTCGTACAGCCCGGCCATCGCGAACACCGAGCCGTCCGCCGGGAGCACGAAGTACGGCTGCTTGCGCGGCCGTTTCTTCTTCCCCTCGACCTCAAGGTTCCGCTCGTCCTTGCCGGTGACCCACTCGTAGTAGCCGTCGGCGGGGATGATGCAGCGCCGGGCGGCGAAGGCGCGGCGGTAGGCCGGCTTCTCGTGCACGGTCTCCGCGCGGGCGTTGATCATCCGGGCGCCGCCCTCGGGCGTCTTGGCCCAGGAGGGCACGAGTCCCCACTTGAGTGTGCGCAGCTGGCGAACCGGACGCGGTGATTCCGCGTCTTTCACAGGACGGTCGAGGACGGCGTAGACCTCCTTGGTCGGCGCCACGTTGTAGTCCGGTTCGAGACTCTCCTCGGGATCCCACTTCCCGACCTCGAAGACTCCCGCGAGATCCTCGGGCCTACGACTGGATGCATACCGTCCGCACATACGTGTCACACTGCCAGGCCCACCCGTCGCCCGGCCACCATCTTCGACGACAGGAGCCACCCCGAGTCATGGACAGCCTCGCCGCCACCGCGCTGCCCGACGTCTGGGACCGGCTGACCGGTACCCAGCCCGACCCGGACCTGTGGGTGGTCCTGGCCACGCTGGTCGCCGCGCTCGCCGTGATCCTCCCGCACGGCCTGTGGCGGATATCCCGCAACGCGATCACGATCGCCCACGAAGGCGGCCACGGCCTGATCGCCCTGCTCACCGGCCGCAAGCTCACCGGCATCAGGCTGCACTCCGACACCAGCGGGCTCACGGTCAGCCGTGGCAAGCCGTACGGCCTGGGCATGATCCTCACGGCGGCGGCGGGCTACACCGCGCCCCCGCTGCTGGGCCTCGGCGGAGCCGCGCTGCTGGCCGGCGGACGCATCACGCTGCTGCTGTGGGCGGCGACCGCCCTGTTGCTGGTGATGCTGGTGATGATCCGCAACGCGTACGGCGTGCTGACCGTGGTCGTGGCGGGCGGTGCGTTTCTGCTGGTGTCCTGGTTGACGGGACCTCAGGTGCAGGCGGCGTTCGCGTACGTGGTGGTGTGGTTCCTGCTGCTGGGCGGGGTCCGGCCGGCCTTCGAGCTCCAGGCCAAACGGCGGCGGGGAGGCGCCGGCGACTCGGACCCGGACCAGCTGGCGCGCCTGACGCACGTACCGGCGGGGCTGTGGCTGTTCCTGTTCCACGCGGTGTCGCTGTGCTCGCTGATCGGCGGGGGCAGGTGGCTGCTGGAGGGGTGAGGCGGGTGGCCGTTGGAGGAGGTGCGGCAGGTGGCCGTTGGAGGGGGTGCGGCAGGTGGCCGCTGACGGGCTGAAGCACGCGACTGCTGACGGGCTGAGGCACGCGACCGCTGGGAGACTGAAGCACCTGGCCGCTGGAGGGGTGACGGCACGCCCCTGGGGGGTGTCGTCCGGTGTCGTCCGGCCCTGCTCGGCCATGGACGGGGACCGCCCCCTCGGGGCCCTCCTTATAGAGTGGGCTCATGCCCGAATCCCCCGCCCTCTGGCCCGCCCCGCACGCGAGCGGGGCCGTCGACGCGACGGTTCACGTCCCCGGGTCCAAGTCGGTGACGAACCGCGCCCTCGTGCTCGCCGCCCTCGCGTCCGAGCCCGGCTGGCTGCGCCGTCCGCTGCGCTCCCGCGACACCCTGCTGATGGCCGGTGCGCTGCGCGCGATGGGCGTGGAGATCGAGGAAGGGGTCGGCCCGGACGGTTCCGGGGAGGCCTGGCGGGTGCTGCCCACCGGCCTGCACGGCCCGGCCACGGTGGACGTCGGCAACGCCGGCACGGTGATGCGCTTCCTGCCGCCGGTGGCCGCGCTGGCCGACGGTCCCATCAGGTTCGACGGCGACCCGCGCTCGTACGAGCGGCCCCTGCACGGCGTGATCGACGCGCTGCGCGTCCTCGGCGCCCGGATCGACGACGACGGCCGGGGCGCACTGCCGCTGACCGTGCACGGCAGCGGGGCCCTGGAGGGCGGCCCGGTCTCGATCGACGCCTCCTCGTCCTCGCAGTTCGTCTCCGCGCTGCTGCTGTCCGGCCCCCGCTTCAACCAGGGCGTCGAGGTCCGGCACACGGGCGCGAGCCTGCCCTCGATGCCGCACATCCGGATGACGGTGGACATGCTGCGCGCGGTCGGCGCCCAGGTGGACACCCCGGAGTCGGGCGGCGAGCCGAACGTGTGGCGGGTGACCCCGGGCGCGCTCCTCGGCCGGGACCTGACCGTCGAGCCCGACCTGTCGAACGCGCAGCCGTTCCTGGCGGCGGCCCTGGTCACCGGCGGCAAGGTGCTGATCCCGGACTGGCCGGAGCGGACCACCCAGCCCGGTGACCGGCTGCGGGAGATCTTCACCGAGATGGGCGGTTCCTGCGAACTGACCGAGTACGGGCTGGTGTTCACCGGTTCGGGTGCCGTCCACGGCCTCGATGTGGACCTGTCCGACGTGGGCGAGCTGACCCCGGGCATCGCCGCGGTCGCGGCGCTCGCCGACTCCCCCTCGACCCTGCGGGGCGTGGCCCATCTGCGGCTGCACGAGACGGACCGGCTGGCCGCGCTCACCAAGGAGATCAACGAACTCGGCGGTGACGTCACCGAGACGGCCGACGGCCTGCACATCCGCCCGCGCGCGCTGCACGGCGGGACCTTCCACACCTACGAGGACCACCGCATGGCGACGGCCGGCGCGATCATCGGCCTGGCGGTCGAGGGCGTGCGGATCGAGAACGTGGCGACCACGGCGAAGACCCTGCCGGACTTCCCCGACCTGTGGACCGGGATGCTCGGGAACTGACGGGCGGACTGGAACCATGCGCCGCTACGGCAAGCACACCGACGAGGACGACATCAGGTCCCGTCCCAACCGCAAGGGCAACCGGCCGCGGACCAACATCCGGCCCAAGCACGAGGACGCGGCGCAGGGCATGGTCCTCACCGTCGACCGGGGCCGGCTGACCTGCCTGGTCGACGACCGTCCCGTCATCGCCATGAAGGCCCGCGAACTGGGCCGCAAGGCGGCCGTGGTGGGCGACCGGGTGGCCCTGGTCGGCGATCTGTCCGGCAAGAAGGACACCCTGGCCCGGATCGTGCGGATCGAGGAGCGTTCCTCGCTGCTGCGCCGTACGGCGGACGACGACGATCCCTACGAGCGGGTCGTCGTCGCCAACGCCGACCAGCTCGCCATCGTCACCGCCCTCGCCGACCCCGAGCCGCGCCCGCGGCTGATCGACCGGTGCCTGGTCGCGGCCTTCGACGGCGGCCTGGAACCACTGCTGGTGATGACCAAGTCGGACCTGGCCCCGCCGGGCAAGCTGCTGGAGCTGTACGGCGACCTGGACATCCCGTACGTCGTCACCAGCCGCGAGGAACTGGCGAACGGGGACGCGGCGCAGCGGGTGCTGGAGCAGCTGGGCGGCCGGGTCACCGCGTTCGTGGGGCACTCGGGCGTCGGCAAGACGACCCTGGTCAACGCGCTCGTACCGCAGGAGCGGCGGCGTACGACGGGACACGTCAACGCGGTGACGGGCCGGGGCCGGCACACCACCACCTCGGCGCTCGCCCTGCCCCTGGCCGACGGGGACGGCTGGGTCATCGACACCCCGGGCGTCCGTTCCTTCGGGCTCGCGCACATCGACCCGACCCGGGTGATCCATGCCTTCCCCGACCTGGAACCGGGCACCGAGGGGTGCCCGCGCGCGTGCAGCCACGACGAGCCGGACTGCGCGCTGGACGCGTGGGTGGCGGAGGGTCACGCGGACCCGGCCCGGCTGTACTCGCTGCGCCGGCTGCTGTCGACGCGGGAGCGCCGGGAAGGCGACTGAGTATCGCGTTGTTTGCCGGGGCCCGGTGCTGGTAAGTGCATAATCGCACCCAGCCGGGGAGCCGGACCTACGGGAGGACAGCGCATGGCGTGGCTGCTGGTCGTCGTGGCCGGGATTCTGGAGACCGGCTTCGCCGTGTGCCTGAAGCTCTCGCACGGGTTCACCCGGCTGTGGCCGACGATCGCGTTCGCCAGCTTCGCCCTCGGCAGCTTCGGCCTGCTGACCCTCTCCCTGAAGAAACTCGACGTCGGCCCGGCGTACGCGGTGTGGACCGGGATCGGAGCGGCGGGCACCGCGATCTACGGCATGGTCTTCCTCGGCGATCTGGTGTCGACCCTGAAGATCGTCTCGATCTCGATGGTCATCATCGGAGTGATCGGCCTCCAACTGTCGGGCTCGGCCCACTAGCGCCTGACCGGCAGCACGCCGCTCTCACCGGTCTCTCCAGTCTCACCGGTCTCGCCGCTCTCACCGGTCTCACCGGTCTCACCGGTCTCACCGGTCTCACCGGGAACGTGACTCACGCCGCCTGATGGTGCAGGGCACCACGCACCAGGCCCGCCACCCCGCCCTCGCCCGGCGGCGGCGCGGCCACGCAGGAGACGGCGAGGCGGACGACCAGTTCGCAGGACAGGGCCAGTTCGGCGGTGTCGGAGGGGACGGCACCGGGGCCGGACAGGGCGACCACGGCCCGGTCCCGCACGATCCGCACGAGGTCGCCGGGCGACGGCAGCGGCCCGTCCGCACGACGCTGCGCCGGTACGACGGAGGAGGACGGCACACCGGTCAGGGCGGGCGCGGGCAGGCGCTCGCTCCAGCACCCCGTGAGCATGGCCCGCACCAGAGCGTTGTCCCGGGCGGCCGAGGCCGTCCACTCGGCGGTGGCGGTGAGGCGGTCGCGCGGGTCGGTGTGCGCGGCGAGCGCCCGCTCCACCCCGGCGAGATACCCGTCGGCCTCCCGCCGTACCAGCGCCCTGGCCAGTCCGTCCTTGCTGCCGAACTCGTTGTACAGGGTCTGCCGGGACACCCCGGCCGACGCGGCCACGTCGACCATCCGCACCGTGGACCACGGCCGGCGCGCAAGCGCCGTGTAAGCGGCGTCCAGAAGCGAATCCCGGGCAGCAGGCATCCTCGCCTCCCTGGGGCAGGCAACTCTGCGCCCAGATTTGACGCGCACGCATGCACTGTCAAGGGTGCGCGACAGCAATGGGCTCCGCCGGGGCCGGGGTTGTTGTCCGGCCGCGGGTCCGTCGTGGCCGGTCGCGCAGTTCCCCGCGCCCCTGGGAAGACGCAGCCCCCGCGCCCCTGGGAAGTCGCGGTCCCCGCGCCCCTGGGGAGTTGCGGCGCCGTCGGCCGCACAGGCGCCGTGGTCGCCTGACAACCCTCCTGCCCTGAGCCCCCCGGTAGCCCCGTACCGGCGCGGACAGATACCGTTCCTCACATGCCGGACTACCTTGACGATCTCCGTCTCGCCCACGTCCTCGCGGACGCGGCCGACGCCGCGACCATGGCCCGCTTCAAGGCGCTCGACCTGAAGGTGGAGACGAAGCCGGACATGACTCCGGTCAGCGAAGCGGACAAGGCGGCGGAAGAACTGATCCGCGGCCAGCTCCAGCGCGCCCGCCCGAGAGACGCGATCCTCGGCGAGGAGTACGGCGTCGAGGGCACCGGCCCGCGCCGCTGGGTGATCGACCCGATCGACGGCACCAAGAACTACGTCCGCGGCGTCCCCGTCTGGGCGACCCTGATCTCCCTGATGGAGGCGGGCGAGGGCGGCTACCAGCCCGTCGTCGGTGTCGTCTCCGCCCCGGCCCTGAACCGCCGCTGGTGGGCCGCGAAGGGCCACGGCGCCTTCAGCGGCCGCAGCCTGACCTCGGCGTCCCGTATCCACGTGTCCCGTGTCGGCCGGCTGGCGGACGCCTCCTTCGCGTACTCCTCGCTCTCGGGCTGGGAGGAGCAGGGCCGGCTGCATGGCTTCCTCGACCTCACCCGCGAGGTCTGGCGCACGCGCGCGTACGGCGACTTCTGGCCCTACATGATGGTCGCCGAGGGCTCGGTGGACATCTGCGCCGAGCCCGAGCTCTCGCTGTGGGACATGGCCGCCACCGCGATCGTCGTCACCGAGGCGGGCGGCACCTTCACCGGCCTCGACGGCCGTCCGGGCCCGCACAGCGGCAACGCGGCCGCGTCCAACGGGCTGCTGCACGAGGAGTTGCTGGGGTATCTCAACCAGCGCCACTGAGTCACGGGAGACACCCGCGCACGCCCTCAACTGACCTCGCGCGCCCTCTTGTTGACCCCTCCTTTACCTGCCACTCTGGGTCTACCCCCACTTGTGAACTTGTGCAGTGCCCACCAGGCGCCTCCGGTGCCGGGCTCCACGAACTCCGGGATTCCTAGGAGGTGGCCCATCCATGCTGGTCCGTGACGCCATGAGTACGGTGGTCCTCACCGTCGGCCCCAACCACACTCTCCGCCAGGCAGCAGCCCTGATGTCCGCCCGTCGCGTCGGCGCCGCCGTGGTCCTGGATCCCGACGCCGGCGGGATCGGCATCCTCACCGAACGCGACGTCCTCAACTCCGTCGGCCTCGGCCAGAACCCGGACACGGAGACCACCCACGCCCACACCACCACCGACGTCGTCTTCGCCACCCCGGCCTGGACCCTGGAGGAGGCGGCGCGGGCCATGGCCCACGGCGGCTTCCGGCATCTCGTCGTCCTCGACCGCGGCGAACCCGTCGGCATCGTCTCGGTCCGCGACATCATCCGCTGCTGGGCCCCGGCCCGGGAGCCCGCGCCCGCACTCTGAGCGTCGTACACCCGCCCTGAGTCGACGCACCTCAGCCACGCACAGCCATGCAGGGGCAAGCCCGATCCCACAATAGATTTCATCTAAGTCAATCCAGGATCCAAAGTCACACCTATTCGGAACCTGGTCCCCCTGCTGTTAGGCTGAGAGCCATGAGCGACCTTCTGGAACGGCTGCGTGGACGCGGATGGCGAATGACCGCACAGCGGCGCGTCGTGGCCGAGGTGCTCGACGGCGAGCACGTGCATCTGACGGCCGACGAGGTCCACGCGCGGGCCGTGACCAAGCTGCCGGAGATCTCCCGGGCCACCGTCTACAACACGCTGGGCGAGCTGGTGTCCCTCGGCGAGGTGCTTGAGGTCAGCACGGACAAGCGCGCCAAGCGGTACGACCCGAACGCGCACCGGCCGCACCACCACCTGGTCTGCGCCCACTGCGGCTCGATCCGGGACGTCCACCCGACCGGCAACCCGCTCGCCGACCTCCCCGACACGGAGCGCTTCGGCTTCACGGTCTCGGACGTGGAGGTCACGTACAGGGGACTGTGCCCGGACTGCGCGGGCGCGTAAGCGCGAAAAGCCGGCGCACGAAGAGCCAGCGCGCGAAGAGCAGGGTTCGAAGAGCAAGGGAGGGGGCGAAAGCCCCCTCTTTTCGTTTCGCCGCCCTCCCGTTTCGCCGCTCGCACCCGGAAACGACCGAGGGCCGGAATCCATCTCTGGATTCCGGCCCTCGGCCTTCAGTAGCGGGGACAGGATTTGAACCTGCGACCTCTGGGTTATGAGCCCAGCGAGCTACCGAGCTGCTCCACCCCGCGTCGGTGAACACGACATTACGCGAGGGAAGCCCACGGAAGCAAATCGATACAGGACGAGTGACCTGGGCCACTCCGTGTCACGCCGACAGCTCTTCCCGCAGCGCGTCCCTCAGCCGTCCCGCTCGCTCGGCCACCTCCGCGGGTCCCAGTGCCACCGCACGGTCGGCCCACCTCTGCCCTTCGGCCAGCTCGCCGCGACGCGCGTAGACCAGGGCCAGCCGGAGTGCCGCCCGCCCGTGTCCGGCGTCGGCGGCCCGCTGCCACCACACCGCGGCCTCGGGCTCGCTGCCCTCGCGGGCGAGCAGCAGCCCGAGGTTGAACGCCCCGTTGCGCGAACCGGCCTCCGCCGCCACCCGGTACCACCGCGCCGCGTCGAGCACGTCCCCGCGGCCCGCCGCGAGCATGCCGACCCGCACCTGCGCCCGCCGGTGCCCCTGGGTGGCCGCCCGCTCGTACCACTCCTCGCACTCGGTCTTCTCGTGCACGGTCTCGCCCAGCTCGTGCGCCGGCTCCGGCGGACGGCGCGCGTCGAGCACGGCGGCCAGCCGGTACGCCGCCTCCGCGCTGCCGCCGCCCGCCGCGCACCGCAGATGCCGCTCGGCGCCCCGGTCGTCGCCCTCGCGCAGGCGGGCGATGCCGACCTGCAGCGCGGCCTCGGTGTGCCCGGCTGCCGCGGCCCGCTCGTACCAGCGCAACGCGAGAGGGCCCTCGCCGCGGCCGGCGTGCAGGATCCCGAGGTTGAACGCGGCGTCCACGCTGCCCGCCTCGGCGGCCTTGGAGAACCACGGCTCGGCCCCGCTGGTGTCGCCGACCTGGAGCAGCAGCACGGCCAGCGCGTTCGCCGCCTCCCGGTGTCCGGCGTACGCGGCGCGCCGGTACCACTGCTCGGCCTGCGCGGTCCGCCCCTGCTCGGCGCAGAGCAGCCCGAGGTTGTACGAGCCGTTGTCGTCCCCGGCGTCCAGCGCCGCCCGGTACCAGCGCTCGGCGGTCTGGGTCTCGCCCCGCTCGGCGTGCAGGGCGCCCAGCGCGTTGGCCGCGTTGCCGTCGCCGTCCTGGGCGGCGCGCAGCCACCACACGGCGGCGCTCTCGGTGTCACCGGCGTCGCGCAGCAGGAATCCGAGTGCGCAGGCGGCGCGCGCCTCGCCGTCCTTGGCGGAGGTCAGGTACCAGCGGCCGGCCTCCTTCAGGTCGCCGCGCTTCTCCAGGATCGCGCCGAGGTGCAGCGCGGCCCGCCGGTGACCACGCGCCGCGGCCTGCCGGTACCACTGCTCGGTCTCCTGGACGGCGTCGTCGGCCGCGGCCTCGTCCTCCTGGGCGGCCTTGCGGTCGATCGCGCGCGCCAGCCGGTAGGCGGCCTCCCGGTGTCCGCGTTCGGCGGCGATCCGCATCCAGTGCTCGGCGCCCGCGTCGGCGCGGTGCTCAAGCAGGTCGGCGAGCGCGTAGGCGCCCAGGGTGTGGCCCTGTTCGGCGGACTGGCGCAGCCAGTATTCGGCGGCGGGTTCGTCGCCGCGCTCACGGTGATGGCGGCCGAGGGCGTGTGCGGCGGCGGCCGAGCCGGCGACGGCGGCGATGCGCCACCAGCCGGCGGCCTCGTCGGGGTAGCCACGCTGGTGCAGCAGGACACCCAGGTTGTTGGCGGCGGCCCGGTCACCGGACGCGGTGGCGGCACGCAGTTGAGGTTCGGCTCCGTCGAAGTCGCCGCGGCGCAGCAGCATGGCTCCGAGGACGCTCGACGCCTCGGCGTCGCCGGCCTCCGCGGCGAACCGGAGACGCAGCTCCTCGGCGGCGTCCCCCATCTCGTCGCGGGACGACTCATCCACCGAAGGCCGCGCAAATCGCCCTGACTCGAACAGAGTTGCCTTCTCCCCCATAACGTCCATCGTCGCACCACCTGCAACCTGGGTACACCCGGTATACCGCAGCCCGTAAGGTCACTTCAGCGTTTTGTCGACATGCCCACAGAGAGATAAGTCAAACACGCGGCCTCCGCCACCCCACGGCGGCGCGACCGCCGCTCCCCCCAGTACATGAGTTCGCACAGCACGAAGGCCCGGATCCCTTAAGGATCCAGGCCTTCGACTTCAGTAGCGGGGACAGGATTTGAACCTGCGACCTCTGGGTTATGAGCCCAGCGAGCTACCGAGCTGCTCCACCCCGCGCCGTTGTTCAACAACCGTATCACGGCGCGGGGGGGTCTTGATCAGCTCTTCTTTCCGCCGCCGGTCTTGTCGGCGCCGGCCTTGTCGTTGCTGGCCTTGTCGGCCTTGGCCTGTGCCTCCTCGGCCTTCTTGAGCGCCGCCGCCAGATCGTCCTGCGCCTTGGCGTAGGCGTTCCAGTCCGGCTTGGGCTTCTGCAGCGCCGCCTGCCCCGCGTCGAAGGCCTTCTGAGCGTCCTCCAGTGCCTGTCTGACCGTCGGGTTGGCGGAGCCCGGCGGGGGCGGCGGGTTGGCGGTTCCCGTGTCCGGGGGTGTGCTCGCCTTGACCCCGAACACCTCGTCGAGCGCCTCGCCCAGCGTGTCCTTGAAGGCGGTCTTGCCCTCGTAGGTGACCAACACCTTGCGCAGCAAGGGGTACTTCAGGGAACCACCGCGGACGTAGACGGGCTCCGCGTACAGCAGTCCCCCGTCCAGCGGCACCGTCAGCAGGTTGCCGTACTCGACCTTCGAGTGGCCTCTGCTGAGCAGACTGATCGTCTCGGCGATGTCCGACTCGGAGTTGAACTGGCTCTGCACCTGCTTCGGACCGTCGAAGTTGGTGTTCGTCGGCAGTTTCAGGATTCTGATCTTGCCGTAGTCGTCCGTGCCCGGGTCGGAGTCGACGGCCATGAACGCGCTCAGGTTGTCCCGCCCGTTGGGCGTGAACGTCGTCGTCAGCGAGAACTTCTGGGCACTCTGGTCCGGCATCTTCATGCTCAGGTAGTACGGCGGCACCGCGCTGGCCGAGTCGTTGGTCGGGTCGTCCGGGACCGCCCACACCTCACTGCCACTGAGGAAGGTCTGCGCGTCCGGCACGTGGTACCGGGTGAGCAGCTCACGCTGGACCTTGAACAGGTCCTGCGGGTAGCGCAGATGGGCCATCAGGTCCGGGGCGATGTCCGCGCGGGGCTTCACCGTGCCGGGGAAGGCCTTCATCCAGGTCTTCAGCACCGGGTCCTCGGTGTCCCACTGGTACAGCTTGACCTCGCCGGTGTACGCGTCGACGGTCGCCTTCACCGAGTTGCGGATGTAGTTGACCTGGTTCTGCTGGGCCACCACCGCGCGCGAGGTGTTGGTGGCGGTCAGCGAGTCGGCCGTCGTGTCGCCGAGGGTCGTACGCGAGGCGTAGGGGTATCCGTTCGTGGTCGTGTACGCGTCCACGATCCACTGGATGTGGCCGTTCACCACCGCCGGGTAGGCGTCGCCGTCGATGGTCAGCCAGGGGGCGACCGCCTCGACGCGGTCCTTGGGCGTGCGGTTGTACAGGATCCGCGAGCCCTTGCCGATGGCTCCCGAGTAGAGGATCTGCGGCTCGTTGAACGCCACCGCGTACGCGGCCCGGTTGACCGGGTTGTCGAGGTTGACGCCGCTCTTGCCCCGGTAGCTGGTCGTCCTCTCGTGCTCGTTGTCGGGGTAGTCGACCTCCTTCTGGGGGCCGCCGACGATCGAGTACGTGTTGGTCTTCTCGCCGTAGTAGATCCGCTGCTCGAACGAGCCGAGATCTCCCTTGGCGGGCAGGTTCTTCTCGATGAAGACCGGCCGGCCCTCGGAGTCGGCCTCGGTGCCCTTGGCGGCGACCACGCCGAATCCGTGCGTGTAGCGGAAGTGGTCGTTGATCCAGTTGTTCTTCGGGACGCCGTCCAGGTTCAGCTCGCGCAGACCGAGGACGGTGTCCTGGTCCTTGCCGTCCTTGGTGCTGTACCGGTCGACGTCGAGGTTGTCCGGGAAGCCGTAGTAGGCCTTGATCTGCTGGAGCTGGCGGAACGTCGGCGAGACGACGTTCGGGTCCATGATGCGCAGGCTGGCCGTGTCGGCGACCTTGTCGCGCAGCGTGGTCCTGTCCTTGGTGCTGGACGTGCCCGCGTACTCGCTGACCTCGGTGTCGTCGATGCCGTACGCCTCGCGGGTCGCCTTGAGGTTCTTCTCGACGTACGGGGCTTCCTTGGCCTGCTCGTTCGGCTGGACCTGGAACTTCTGCACGATGGCCGGGTACAGGCCGCCGATGAGGATCGCCGAGAGGACCATCAGGCCGAAGCCGATGACGGGCAGCTGCCAGGTGCGGCGCCACAGGGTGGCGAAGAACAGCAGCGCGCAGATGACGGCGATGCAGAACAGGATCGTCTTGGCCGGCAGATAGGCGTTGGCGTCGACGTAGCGCAGACCGGTCCAGTTGCCGGTCGCCTTGAAGTCGCTGGACTTGACGGCCAGGCCGTAGCGGTCGAGCCAGTAGGCGACCGCCTTGAGGGCCACGAAGAGGCCGAGGAGCACCGACAGATGCCCGGTCGCGGCGGCGGTGGCGCGCGCGCCGGGGCTGGTGACGCGCAGCCCGCCGTACAGGTAGTGGGTGAGCGCGGCGGCGATCAGGCTCAGGATCGCGGTGGCGAAGCCGAAGCCGAGCAGGAACCGGTACCAGGGCAGGTCGAAGGCGTAGAAGGAGACGTCGAGGTGGAACTGCGGGTCCTTCTGGTGGAAGGGCACGCCGTTGACCCACAACAGCCAGGTGCGCCACTGGCTCGCCGCCGAGGCACCGGCGATCAGGCCGACGAGACAGATGACGGCGAGCAGCAGCCACGTCTTGTACGGCGCGATGCCCATCCGGTAGCGGTCCAGGCTCTGCTGCTCCATGGACATGGCGCTCAGCGGGGGCCGCGTGCGGTGCGCGAGCCAGATGTTGACGCCCACGGCGAAGGCCATCAGCAGGCCGAACACGAAGAACAGCCCGATCTTGGTCCACAGGGTGGTGGTGAACACGGACGAGTAGTGCACCGACCGGTACCACAGCCAGTCCGTCCAGAAGCCGGCGAACATGGTGAACGCCATGCCGAGGACGGCGAGGACGCCCAGGGTCACGAGCAGGGTACGGGCGCGCCGGGACGGGCGGCCCGCTCTGATCCGCGGCCCCGTCGGGCCTCCGCCGCGGTCCGGCATCTGGAAAGCCAAGGTGCGCACCTCGAAGTTCGCTGTCGATCCGTCAGGCCCTCGTGTTCGCGGGCCCTCCGTGGCCCCCCGTGATCGCGAGCCCACACCTATGCAACTTACTCACGCTCGCCTCGGTTCCCGGTTCCGGCCGGGAACGAGGCAGGATTGTGACCATGTCCAACACTCCCATGGCAGCGAACCCGCTCACCCGGGCCGTACTCGAGATCGACGAGTACGCCTCCGGCCTCGGCTGGGACCAGCCCGCTCGCCTCTTCGCCCTTGTAGACACCGCACGGCTGCGGGCTCAGGAACCCTCGCTCGCCGCCCAGCTCGGCCTGCAGGACGAGCCCGAGACCACCGGTCTCACCCCGATCGAGCAGGACGAGATCCCCGCGGACAAGCAGCTCGACGAGTTCCTCGGCACCATCGCCTGGCCGGACGCGGTGGTCGGCTGCGCGCTCACGGTGGAGCGCCTGATGCTGCCGCCGACGGCGGAGGCTCAGGTTCCGGAGAACCTGAGCGAGGCCAAGCTGGCGAAGTGGGTGGCGAGCCACCCCGAGCGCCAGGAGGTCCGTATGACGGTCGGGGTGCTGCGCGACGGCACCCGCGACTCGGCGCTGCGACTGCGCGAGAAGGACTCCTCTACGGAGGTCCTGACGGGCCCCGACCTGGTGCCGGGCCTGGTGGCGGCGCTGGCGGCGACGTTCGAGGACTGAGTCCTCGGCGGGTACGGCGGCGGGGCGCCCCTGGTCACAGGGGGCGCCCCGCCGCCGTTGTGCGCCGCCTCGGGCTCGCGCCGGCCCGTGCCGGTCGGCCCTCTTCGCGTCGGCCTCTCGTCAGCCCTTGGTCGTGCACTTCGGCAGGGCGGCGGTGTCGCCGGTGCGGATGTCCTTGAGGGCGCCGAGGGCGTCGTCGATGGTGTTGACCTTGACCAGGGTGAGCCCGCTCGGCGTGTCCTTGGCGGCGGCAGCGCAGTTGTCCGCGGGCGTCAGGAAGTACTGGGCGCCCTTGTCGCGCGCGCCGATGGTCTTCAGCTCGATGCCGCCGATCGGTCCGACCGTGCCGTTGTCGTCGATGGTCCCGGTGCCGGCGACGAACTTGCCGCCGGTGAGGCTGCCCGGGGTGAGCTTGTCGTAGATGCCGAGCGCGAACATCAGGCCGGCGCTCGGGCCGCCGACGTCGGCGAGCTTGATGTCGATGCTGAACGGGAAGGTGTGGTCGGTCCCGGCGGAGATCCCGACGATGGCTCGCGGGGCGCCGCTGTCGTGGGAGGCGGCGGTCGTGATGGTCACGTCCTGCGTGCGGGTCGCCGTCTTGTGCTCCTTCTCGGCGGCGGTCTGCTCCTTGACCGGGATGACGGTGAAGACGACCTTCTGGCCGGCCTTGTGCTGGGTGACCAGCTTGGCGACGTCGGAGGGCTGCTTGACCGCGGTGCCGTCCACGGCCTTGATCACGTCGCCGGCGTGCAGCCGGCCCTCGGCCGGGGTGCCCTTGATCACGGTGGAGACGATCACCCAGGACTTCACCGGGACGCCCAGTTCCTTCAGGGCGGCGACCTTGGCGCTCTCCTGGGACTGGGTGAACTCCTCGGCGTTCTCCTGGGTGGACTGCTCCTCCGTCTTGCCGTCCGGGTAGAGGGTGTCGTGCGGCACGATCTTGCTGTCGTGCGCCAGCCAGCCGTAGACGGCCTCGACCAGGTTCATCCGGAAGTCGGCGCTGGTGACCCGGACGGTGGTCATGTTCAGATGGCCGTCCGTCGGGTACGTCTTGCGGCCCGAGATCTGCAGCACCGGCTGGCCCCCGTGGTCCCCGAGCGTGTTCACGGTCGGCCCGGGGGACATCTCCGCGTACGGCACGGGGATCAGCACTCCCGCGCACAGGAGCGCGATCAGCATCAGGGTGGAGGCGAGCATCGTCGCGGTGCGGCGTGGCATGTCTCGACAGTACGGGACGGCTCTGTCAGCGCACCGTCAGGGCACCCTCGTCACGCGCCGCGGGCGCCCGTGTGGGACTTCTCCATGGCCTCGCGGAATCGGGCGTATCCGTCCAGCTCGGGACCGTCACCGCGCACCTTGCGCGTGCGGTTGGCCCAGCTTCCCCACA
The DNA here is from genome assembly GCF_043201585.1 of Streptomyces sp. NPDC048297. NCBI lineage: Bacteria > Bacillati > Actinomycetota > Actinomycetes > Kitasatosporales > Streptomycetaceae > Streptomyces > Streptomyces sp. NPDC048297. Next base: position 12,023 of record NZ_JBICZA010000041.1, on the reverse strand, counting down.
GTCCCGCCGCGATCGCGGCGATAAACGGAATCAGCAACCAGGCGAGAGCCCCCATGCCGACCTCCCAACCCGACGAGCGTCCGCAACTGACTGATCAGCAGATTAACCATCCGCACTGACAACGCTCACGGCAGGGGGGCAGTTACGCAACCGGAGGGGGCTGGGCCGAACGCGCACACATGTACGCCCATGCGGGGAGGAACGGTGAAGACGGGCCGACGGGCAGGACCGTCAGATCTCAGCAGGCGCCGACCCACTCCTCGGTACCGTCCGAAAACCTCTGGTGCTTCCAGATGGGTACCTCGTGTTTGAGGTCGTCGATGAGCTTGCGGCAGGCCTCGAAGGCCTCGCCCCTGTGCGGACACGACACGCCGACGACCACGGCGATGTCCCCCACCCGGAGGTCCCCCACCCGGTGCACGGCCGCCAGCGCCCGCACCGGATAGTCGGCGACGACCTTCTCCGCTATCCGCCGCATCTCGGCCTCGGCGCTGGGGTGGCAGGAGTATCCGAGCGCGTCGACGTCGGCACCCCCGTCGTGGTTGCGCACGGTCCCCACGAACAGGGTCATCCCGCCGGCGGCGTCGTCCCCGACGGCCTGGAACACCTCGTCCACGGACAGCGGGGTCTCCCGGACGCCGATCAGCTTGATGGGGTCCTGAGCCGCGTGCTCGCCGGGGTGATCGTTCGTAGCTGCCATGCCTCCATCGTGCCGCATGCCTCCGACATCGAGGAATACGAGATTCACCAGGCACGCGCGCGGTGGTGTTCGGAGTCTCCTACAAGCGCCGGGCCCAGTGGTCGCCGACCCCAGTGGTCGCCGGCCTCAGCGGTCGCCGACCTCAGCAGGCGCCTCTCGTCCGCCGGTCCGGACGGTCAGAGCCGGCGCCGCGCCTTGCGGGCCCGCCGTACGACCGCCGCCGCGCCCAGCAGGGCCACCGTCGCTCCCGCGGCGCCCGCCGCCGTCGCGTCCTTGCGGCCCAGGCGGCGCCCGGCCACGGTGTGCCGCCCGGAGACCTCCTCCAGCAGCTCGGCCAGCACCTCCTCGTTGGTCCATCCGGGCCGCCACCCGGCGTCGTGCAGCCTGCTGCCGCTGACCACCCACGGGTACATCGTGTACGCGAGGTCCCCGGCCGGGGACGGCGTGAGCCCGATCCGGTGCAGCCGGGCCGCCGCGCCGAGCGCGACCGCCGTCGGCAGTTCCATCCGCCGGATCCCGCTCAGCTCCTCGACCTCCTCCTGCTCCAGCCAGCCGTCGCAGCCGACGGCCAGCTCGCCGTCGACCTTTTCGAGGACGGCGTACTCCAGAGCCCCGCACAGATCCTCGACGTGGCAGAACTGCCAGGCCGGCCGGGAGTCGGCCACGACCAGCAGCCGGGGCGACTCGAAGTACCGGGTGAGCGCGGTGTCCGTGCCGCCGACCAGTACGGCGGGCCGCACGACGGTGACGTTCAGCCCCGGGTGCGCCCGCGGGGCGCGCCGTGCCAGCCGCTCGATCTCCAGCAGGTCCCCGACCCCGGTGGCCTCGGCGGTGGCCCGCAGCTCGGCGTCCTCCGACAGCGGCAGCTCGTTGTCCGGCAGCGCGCCGTACACCATCGCCGACGTGCACAGCACCACCCGGTGCACCCCGGCCGCCGCCGCGGCGGTCAGCACGGTCTGCGTGCCCCGGACGTTGTACGCGGTCCGCGCGGCCGTGTCGCTGCCGAGGTCCAGGTCGAGCGCCAGGTGGACCACCACGTCCGCGCCCCGCAGCTTGTCCGCGATCGCCGGGTCGCGCACGTCGAGGATGTGCCACTGCGCGTCCGCGCACTCCCCGCGCCGCTCGTCGATGGCGATGACCTGCTTGATCTCGTCCGAGGCGGCGAGCCGCTCGGTGAGGAGGGCGCCGACCCCGGTGGCGGCGCCGGTGACCGCGACGACGGGCCCGCGCACGGCGGGAGGGGTTGAGCGGTTTCGCGCTGCGCGAACCTGTGGATCTGGGGAACTCACCGGGCGTCTCCAGCGGTTGTCTTCAATACGAGCGCGAGTGACGCGTACGTACCAGGTGCATCCATCCTGCCGCAGCCCTTGCCTGGGCGAAGCACCGAGGCCCGATCCGGTCGGGGTGTCTACGCTGGGTGGTGAATGTCGGGCAGCCGCGCCGCCGGATGAGACCGGTGGCCTTACCAGCCGAGGAACCCCGTGAGTGACACCCCATTCGGATTCGGCCTTCCGCCGGAGGAGCCGGAAGACGGCGACGAAGGCAAGAAGAAGGACCAGCAGAGCGGTGGTGGGCAGGGACCGGCCAACCCGTTCGGCTTCGGCGGTCTGCCCGGAGCCGGAGGCTCTGGCGGGCCGGGCGCCGACAATCCGCTCGCAGCCATGTTCGGTTCCCTGAACCCCAACGACCTGGGCGCCGCGTTCCAGCAGCTCGGCCAGATGCTCTCCTACGAGGGCGGCCCGGTGAACTGGGACATGGCCAAGCAGATCGCCCGCCAGACCGTCGCCCAGGGCACCCCGGACGGCGTCAAGGACGCGAGCGTGGGCCCCGCCGAGCGCTCCGCGGTCGAGGAGGCCGTGCGCCTGGCCGACCTGTGGCTGGACGACGCCACGTCCCTGCCGTCGGGCTCCGGCTCGGCCGTCGCGTGGTCCCGCGCGGAGTGGGTCGAGGCGACGCTGCCCGCCTGGCAGGAGCTGGTCGACCCGGTCGCCGAGCGGGTCGGCGCGGCCATGGGCGACGTCCTGCCGGAGGAGATGCAGGCCATGGCGGGCCCGCTGATCGGCATGATGCGCTCGATGGGCGGCGCCATGTTCGGCACGCAGATCGGGCAGGCCGTCGGCGTGCTCGCGGGCGAGGTCGTCGGCTCGACCGACATCGGGCTGCCGCTGGGCCCGGTCGGCAAGGCCGCGCTGCTGCCGGCCAACGTGGAGGCCTTCGGCAAGGACCTCGGCGTGGCCAAGGAGGAGGTGCGGCTCTACCTGGCGCTGCGCGAGGCCGCCCACCAGCGCCTGTTCGCGCACGTGCCCTGGCTGCGCTCGCACCTGTTCGGCGCGGTCGACGGCTACGCGCGCGGCATCAAGGTCGACACCGCGAAGCTGGAGGACGTGGTCGGCCAGTTCGACCCGCAGAACCCCGAGCAGCTGCAGGACGCGCTCCAGCAGGGCATGTTCCAGCCCGAGGACACGCCCGCGCAGAAGGCCGCTCTGGCCCGTCTGGAGACCGCTCTGGCGCTCGTCGAGGGCTGGGTGGACGCGGTGGTCCACGCCGCCGCGAAGCCGCGCCTGTCGTCCGCCGACGCGCTGCGCGAGACCCTGCGCCGGCGCCGTGCCACCGGCGGCCCCGCGGAGCAGACCTTCGCCACCCTGATCGGCCTGGAGCTGCGCCCGCGCCGGCTGCGCGACGCCTCCCGCCTGTGGGCCTCGCTCACGGACGCGCGCGGGGTCGAGGGCCGGGACGGCCTGTGGGCCCACCCGGACATGCTGCCGACGGCCTCCGACCTGGACGACCCGGACGGCTTCGTCCACCGCGAGCACCTGGACTTCTCCGAGCTCGACAAGATGCTCGGCGAGGCGGCGAGCGGCTCCGCCGAGAAGCCCGACCTGCGCAAGAAGGACGACGAAAAGGGCGACGACACCGAGTGAGCCTGTACGACGACGCGGTCCTGGTGCTCAAGGGGTACGAGGGCCAGGGTGAGCTGCGCGACGCCTATCTGGACCATCTGGCGGCCCACCCGGACGGCATGTGGAAGGCCTGCGACGCCGGACATGTCACGGCGAGCGCCCTGGTGATCGACCCCGAGCAGGACCGGGTGCTGCTGACGCTGCACAAGAAGCTGCGGATGTGGCTCCAGATGGGCGGCCACTGCGAGCCGGGCGACCCGTCCCTGCGGGCGGCTGCCCTGCGCGAGGCGACGGAGGAGTCCGGGATCGCGGGTCTGACGCTGCTGCCCGGTGGTCCGGTGCGCCTGGACCGGCATCCGATCCCGGCACCGTGCAACTGGCACTACGACGTCCAGTACGCGGTCCTGGCCCCGCGCGGCGCCGCGCACGCGATCAGCGACGAGTCGCTGGACGTGCGCTGGTTCGCCTACGGAGAGGTGGCGGAGGTGGCCGACGACTCGGTCGTACGGCTCCTGGAGGCGACCCGGGCCCGGCTCTGAACGGACCCTGGACACGGACCCCGGACACGGACCCTGGACCGGGCCCTGAACGGGTGAGGGGCGGTCGCTGTTGCGACCGCCCCTCAGCGTTTGCCTTCCCTACGGTCGGCGTGTGCTTTCCCTACGGTCGGCGAGTGCCTTCCCTGCAGCCGGCGTGCGGTCAGCTCCAGACGTTGCCCTGGTTCTGTCCGCGCGCGCCGTGCTGGCCCATGCCGTACTGGGCGGCGAGCCCCTGGCCGATCGCCGCGTTCTGCGGCGGGAGCAGCTCGCTGGGCTGTACGAGCGCGAATCCGGAGCCCATGAAGCTCAGCTCCCAGCCCTCACCGGTGTTGCCGCGCCGCCGCCACACCCCGGAGGAGTGCGTCTGGGCCTGCATCTGCACCCGCAGCCCGGTGGACCAGGCGACGATCGCGTCCGCGTCGCAGTTGACGTACTTGTCGGGCGTGACCTGCATCAGCAGCGGCGCGCCCGAGGTCATCAGGGCGACCTTGCCGTGCCCGGTGATGTTCAGCTGGTACTTCCCCGAGCCGGAGATGCCGTAGAGGCTGTCGACGGCGATGACCTCGTGGTGCAGCGAGGAGTCCATGGCGAGGACATAGCTGCTGTCGACCGTCAGCCCGTCCTGCTCCACGTCCATGACGTGCACGTACTGGGCGAGGTTGGCGAGGTAGACGGTGCCCTGGCCGTGGCAGCGCATCAGGTCCAGGCCCTCGCCGGTGTAGGCCCGGGAACGGCGCTGGCCGTTGTTCTGGTACTCGGCGTCGAACTCGACGAGGCCCTGGTAGGCGACCATGGTGCCCTTGCGGGCGAGGATGTCGTCGTTGCCCCCCAGGGTGACGCGGAGCATCTGCTTGTTCTGCAGGCTCCAGCGGTCCTGTGTCTGGGAGTCGTTGTACGCGAAAAGCGGGCTCTGCATGGTGTTTCTGGCTCCCCCTCAGCCCCGGACCCGGAGGCGGTCGGTGCTGTCCTCGCTGGGCTGGACGACGACGATGCCCTGGCCGGAGAAGGCCATCTGGTAGGCCTCACCGCTGCCGCGGCCGATCAGTGACTGCGCCTTGAAGCTGCGCTTGCCCTTCACCTTCAGGTTCGGGGACCAGGCGACGAGCGCGTCGGGGTCGACGTACGTCTCGTCCTCGCCGCCACCGCAGTCGACGACGATCGGCTTGCCCCGGGAGGTCAGCGCGACCCAGCCCTGGCCGGAGATCTTCGTGTTCCACAGGCCCTGCCCGGCGAACTTGGCGAGCCCCTTGACGCGCTCGACGCCCCACTGCAGGTGCGCGTCGAAGGCGAGCAGGTTGGTGGCGTTGACGGAGATGCCATCGCCGTTGAGGTTGATCACGACGACGTCGGCGCCGTAGTCGGCGAGGTAGAGCAGGCCGTCGCCGGAACACTTCATCAGCGGGGCGCCCTCGCCGGTGATCCAGTCGCGGGCGATCTGGCGGACGGCCGGCGGGTTGGGCTCGTACTGGATGAAGCCTTCGTAGGCGACCATCGAGCCCACGCGCGCGAAGAGGTCGCTTCCGGTCTGCATGGCGACCTTCAGCATGTGGTTGCCGTGGTTCTCCATGCGGGCGGTGACGGGTGCGGGGGCGTAGCCCGCGAGCGGCTGGTTCATGACGGGCTCCCTCAGACCTCGTACGGCTGGACGACGATGAAGTTGCCGGGAGCGCCCCGGAACTGGAGGTTGACGCTCTCTCCGGTGTCGCCGGGGTAGGCGTTGCGGCGCATCCGCACCTGGCTGGAGACGATCACCTGGGAGGCGGCCGACCAGGCCACCACCGCGTTGCAGTCGGCGAAGGTCGTGGGCGTCACGGGCAGCACGACGGGCGTGCCGTGCGTCTTGACGACGATCGTGCCGGTGCCCTGGAACTGCATGGTGAACAGCGCGCCGCCGGGGATGCCGTGGCCCTCGATCCGGCGGACCTCGTACTGCAGGCTCTCGTCGAAGGCGAGGACGTTCTCGGCGGAGACGCAGATCGCGTCGCCCTGCAGCTCGACGGGGTGCAGGTGGGTGGAGCTCTCGGCGAGGAACACCTGGCCCTGGCCGGTGCAGCGCATGAGCTGCATCTCCTGGCCGGTGGCGTTGCCGACGATGCGTCCGGCGAACCCGGCGCCCTTGTAGCTGAAGTCGACCTTGCCCTGGTAGAGCACCATGCTGCCCTGCCGGGCCAGCACGGGCTGTCCGCCCATGCCGAGGTCGACGCGGATGAGCTTCGAGTTCTGCTGCGTCCAGCGCTGCCCGGTGGGCGTCTCCTTGAACGCGCTGAGCGCGGCGGTCACGCCGGCACCGCCCTGCGGGGCGCCCTGCGGCACGCCGTAGGGGGAGGCCTGCTGGCCGGGGACCTGGCCGTAGGGCGGCTGCTGGCCGTAGCCGGGGGGCATGGGCGCGCCGGGCTGGCCGCCGTGGGAGGGCTGCTGGCCGTAGCCGGGCGGCATCGGGGCGCTCGACTGACCGCCGTACGACAACTGCTGGGGCTGCGGCGGCTGGCCGTAGGGCGCGGGCGCCGGGGCCGGCGGCGGAACCGTGCCCCCGGCGGGCGGGGCCAGCGGGGCGATGACCGTGGGCGCGCCGTGCATGTTCGGGACCGGCGCCGGGGGCGGGGTGTGGCCCTGGGGCTGCGTGAAGCCCTGCATGGGCGCCGGCTGGGGAGCCGGGGCGGGTGCGGGGGCCGGGGCGGGTGCGGCCGGGGTGCCGAACGCGGGCGGCGCGGAGGCCTGGGCGGGCGGGGCGAAGCCGGGCGCGGCACCGCTCTGCGGCTGCTGCGGCGCGGCGGGCGCCTCCTCCAGCACCTCGCCGCCGAAGTTCTTCAGCAGCGCCTCAAGTCCGCCGTCGAAGCCCTGGCCGACCGCGGCGAACCGCCACACGTCCTTGAAGTAGAAGTCACCGAGCATCACGGCCCGCTCGGTGGAGAACTCCGAGCCGTTGAAGGAGTACCGCGCGACCTCCTCGCCGCCGGCCACGATGCGCACGTATCCGGGGCCGATCTGCGACATCTGCCCGGCGCCGTCGAGGGTCGCGGTGAACGACAGCTTCCGGATGTTGTCGGGGACCCGGTCCAGCGTGATGCGGAACGACTCGCTGTCGCCCGCCTGGGCGCCCAGCAGCTGGATGGACTCCTCCGGGGACTTCGGCTGGTTGAAGAAGACGAAGTACCGGTCGTCCGAGAGACGCTCGTCGGCGTCCAGACCGAAGCAGCTGATGTCGAAGGTCAGTCCGGGGCCGGAGATCTGCACGCCTACGTACAGATCCGTGCCCGCCGTGAGGTCACTGATCCTGGCCTTGTGGCCGCGTTGGAATTCCCTGGCCATGCGTTACGACCGTCCCCCATCCCGAATACGAGTGCGTCGCGCCAGGCTAACGGCAAACACCGACACCGGACGCAACCGGTACAGACCCGGTACACAACCGCGCCCGGCGGCTCACACCGGGCGCTCACTCGCCGCGCGCGCCGGGTACGTGCGGCAACCGCTCGGCGGCGACCACACCTTCGAGGTAGCCGCGGGCCCGCTCGGTACGCGGATAGGACTCCAGCAGCCGCCAGAAGTCGGGGCCGTGACCGGGCACCAGCAGATGCGCCAGTTCGTGGCAGAGCACGTAGTCGACGACGTACTCGGGCATCCCCTGCAACCGGTGCGAGAGACGGATGCTGCCCTCGGCCGGGGTGCACGAACCCCAGCGCGTGTTCTGGTTGGTCACCCAGCGCACCGAGGCGGGACGGGCCCGGCCGCCGAAGTACTGCTCCGACAACCGCTCGGCACGCTCGATCAGCTCGGCGTCGCCCAGCCCCCGTCTGCTCTCCTGGGCGGCGAGCTTGTCGAGCATGAGGGTCACCCAGCGCTGCTCCTCCGCCTCCGACATGCGGGCGGGGATGAGCACGACGGTGCGATCGCCCTCGCGGTAGGCGGACACCGTGCGGCGGCGCCGGGTACTCCTGCGGACCTCGATCGCGCTCGCCTTCGAGCCGCTGGGCGGCTGGCTCGTCGTGCTGCGATATGGCATTCCGGCGCGGTGCAGTGGGTCGGCGGGCACGCTCCGACGTTACCCGCTGGGCCGCACCGAAGTCCCGGCTGGGGAACGGTTCTGTGCCGGTGCCCACCGTGCGTTGGAATCGTACGACCGATATGCCCGACTGGTACGGCCCATTCGTACGACGATCATCCCGAGCCTGTGGACAACTTCCGCCGCTTGTCGGCGCGGCCGGGCATTCTGGATTTCGTCGGCGGAGCGTGACCGGCTCCACCGGCGAAAGCGGCGTTCCGGAACTTCGGAACCCGGAGGACTTCAGGGGCTTTTCACGCATCTTCGACACGGACGGACACGGGGGCTTGTCATGCATCCGATGGTGAAGCCGGCGCTGCGGCGCGGCTGGCGCGATCTCAACACCGTGCAGTTCGGGATGACTCCGGCGCACGCCATGGCCCTGGGGCCGATGGACACGGCGACGGGTCACTTCCTGGAACTCCTCAACGGCACCCGGGGCTTGCCCCTGCTGCGGGAGGAGGCCCGCCGGATGGACTTCCCGGACGGCCATGTCGACGCGCTCGTGGACGGGCTCGGCCGTGCGGGACTGCTCGACGACCCGCACGGCGGCGGGCCGGCCGCGGACACCCTGCGAAAGCGGAAGGGGGTCCTGGAACGGATGCGCCCCGACCTCGCCTCCCTTTCGCTGAGCACGGCCGAGCCCGGCGGCGCCCTCGACCGGCTCGCCGCCCGCGGCTCCCTGCGGGTGCAGGTACGGGGCGCGGGGCGGGTCGGAGCCGTCGTGGCCTCGGTGCTGTCCGGCGCGGGGATCGGCGAGGTCGACGTGCGGGATGTGGGCAGCGTGGAGCCGTGGGACGTGGCCCCGGGCGGGCTGCCCGCCGAGTCGGTCGGACAGCGCCGGGACCAGGCGGCACGGGCGGCCACCCGGCGTGCGGCGCCCGACCGCCCCCGCCAGAGGCGCTCGGGCGCGGACGAGCCGCCCCTTTCACTGGTGATCCTCACCCCGCGCGACGACGTCGCCGTGCACGCGCCGGACCCGTTCGTCGCCGAGCCGCTCATGGACTCGGGGGTCCCGCACCTCTACGCGGGGGTGGCGGAGGGGACGGGCGTGGTCGGGCCGCTGGTCCTGCCCGGCGAGACGAGTTGCGCGGGCTGTCTCCACCAGGACCGCGCGGACCGGGATCCGGTCTGGCCCCGGCTGGTCGCCCAGTGGCGCTCCGGCCGGGCCCGCCAGGTGGGCCCCTGCGATCTCACGCTGGCCACGGCGGTCGCGGGACTGGCCGCCGCGCACGCCCTCGCCTTCCTCGACGGGGAGTCGCCGTCCAGCGCGAGTGCCCGCTGGGAGGCGTCCCTGCCCGGTCTGAACTGGCGCTCCCGGCCTGTGCCGCCGCATCCGGCATGCGGGTGCGGGGCAGTGGAGAAACACAAAGGGGAGCACTCCTCAAGCGGCGCACAGGCGCGCGAGACAATGGCGGTGCAACGGCCGTCGACGCAGCGACGACACAGGGCAGGCGCCGCGCGGCCGACTGGGACTTGGAGGGCGCATGTCTGATCTTCCCCGGAAGGCGGTCACCCGGACCGCCAAGCTCGCCGCGCTCCCGCTCGGCTTCGCCGGCCGGGCCACCTGGGGGCTGGGCAAGCGGATCGTGGGCGAGTCCGCGGAGATCGTCGGCCGTGAGCTGCAGGCGCGTACGGCCGAGCAACTGTTCAAGGTCCTCGGCGAGTTGAAGGGCGGTGCGATGAAGCTCGGGCAGGCCCTGTCCGTCTTCGAGTCCGCCCTCCCCGAGGAGGTCGCCGGCCCCTACCGCGCGGCGCTGACCAAGCTCCAGGACGCGGCGCCGCCGATGCCGACCCGCACCATGCACCAGGTGCTCCAGGAGCGGCTCGGCGCGGACTGGCGTGATCTGTTCCTGGAGTTCGAGGACAAGCCGTCGGCCGCGGCCTCCATCGGGCAGGTCCACCGGGCGGTGTGGCACGACGGCCGCGAGGTGGCGGTCAAGGTCCAGTACCCGGGTGCCGGCGAGGCGCTGCTGTCGGATCTCGGCCAACTGAGCCGATTCGCCCGGCTGTTGGGGCCACTCATCCCGGGCATGGACATCAAGCCGCTGATCGCGGAACTCAGGGACCGGGTCTCCGAGGAACTGGACTACGCGCTGGAGGCCCAGGCCCAGGCGGCGCACGCGGAGGAGTTCGCGCACGACCCGGACGTGGTGGTTCCGGCGGTGGTGCACCAGAGCGAACAGGTCCTGGTGACCGAGTGGATCGACGGGATCCCGCTGTCCGAGATCATCACGGACGGCACCCAGGAGCAGCGCGACCGGGCCGGCCAGCTCCTGGCCCGCTTCCTGTTCTCCGGCCCGGCCCGCACGGGCCTGCTGCACGCCGACCCGCATCCGGGGAACTTCCGGCTGCTGCCGGGCGGTCCCGACGACGAGGAGGAGTGGCGCCTCGGCGTGCTGGACTTCGGCACGGTCGACCGGCTCTCCGGCGGGCTGCCGGTGCCGATCGGTGTCTCCCTGCGGATGACTCTGGACGGCCGGGCCGAGACCGTCTACGAGCTGCTGTGCGAGGAGGGGTTCGTCAAGGACTCCATCGAGCTGGATCCCGACGCGGTCCTCGACTACCTGCTGCCGATCATCGAGCCGGCCCGGGTCGACGAGTTCACCTTCACCCGCAACTGGATGCGCAGCCAGGCCGCCCGCATCGCCGACCCCCGCTCCCCCGCCTACCAGCTCGGCAAGCGGCTCAACCTGCCGCCGGCCTACCTCCTGATACACCGCGTGACCCTGAGCACGATCGGCGTGCTCTGCCAGCTGGGCGCCACGGTGCGGCTGCGCGACGAGCTGGAGGAATGGCTCCCGGGATTCGTCCCCACCGCGGAGGAGCCGGCCGGGGACGAGCCCGCCGGGGAGGAGCTGCTGCCCGAGAGGGGGCTGCTGCCCGAGAGGGGGCTGCTGCCCGAGAGGGACCTGGCGGAGGAGGTCACCGCGGCCGAGGCCTGATCCTCACCAGACCCTCACCACCAGGACGAGTCCAGCCGGCCCTCGACCGCTCTGAGGTTCTCCCGGGAGCAGACGTCGCAGAAGTACTGCCGGACGCCGTTCTCGACGGAGCAGGTCCAGGTGGCCGACTGGGAGCCGTCGGCCTTGGTGCCGCAGCGGGCGCAGGCGAGGGTGCGGTGCTCCGTGGTGGAGCCACCCTGATCACGTTCTCCGGGAGGACTCGTCACCTCGTGACGATAACCCCGCGGCGGCCGGACGCCACGTACAACGCACCGCGGGGGCCGGTCCGTTCGGCCGATGCTGTTGGGTAATCCCGGCCTTCGCGTGACGTCGGCTCCCGAGACCTTGTTGCGGTCTTGGGAGCCGACGTTGCCGTATGGGGAGGGTGTCGATGTCGATGCAGCCGCGGGAGCCGGGGGAGATCCCGGTGGAGACGGTGCGGGTGGCCCGGGCGGCTTTCCCGAAGGGCAGCCTGGCGATCCGGGTGCGTGATGAGCTGGGTGTTCTGTTCACGGACGAGCAGTTCGCGGACTTGTTCCCGGTGCGGGGTAAGCCTGCTTGGTCGCCGGGGCGTCTGGCGATGGTGCTGGTGTTGCAGTTCGTCGAGGGATTGACCGACCGGCAGGCCGCTGAGGCGGTGCGGGCCCGGATCGACTGGAAGTTCGCGCTGGGGCTGGAGCTGGCCGGTCCCGGCTTCGACTTCTCGGTGCTCTCGGAGTCCAGGGACCGTCTGGTCGGCGGGGACGCCGGGCGGACTGTGCTGGACGCCCATCCTGGTCGCAGCTCAGGAACGAGGGCTGGTCGCCGCTGGTGGGAAGGCACGGACCGACTCCACGCATGTGCTCTCCTCGGCGCGTGAGCTGAACTGGCTGGAGCTGGTCGGCGAGACGTTACGGGCGG
>NZ_JBICZA010000040.1:20394-57846 GCF_043201585.1 Streptomyces sp. NPDC048297 | reverse complement strand
GGCTTTCTACGGCCCTGAGCCACCGTCCGGGTCTCGCGGATCTCGAACATCGCACCCCTTGAGCTGGGGTGTTGCGACGATCGCTAGAACTCAAGGGGTGGGCACCGGGGGCCTTCGATGCCGTAGGGGGCGCTTACGCCTGCGGCAGCCTGTCCAGCTGGGTCTGGATGCGGGCGATGTCCTCGTCCGCCTTGGTCAGGCGGGTACGGATCTTGTCGACCACGTGGTCCGGGGCCTTGGCGAGGAACGCCTCGTTGCCGAGCTTGGCGTTGGCCTGGGCCTTCTCCTTCTCCGCGGCGGCGAGATCCTTCGCGAGGCGCTTGCGCTCGGCGGCGACGTCGATGGTGCCGGAGAGGTCGAGGGCCACCTCGGCACCGGCGACCGGGAGGGTCGCCGTCGCCGTGAAGGTCTCGCCCTCCGGCTGCAGGCGCAGCAGTTGGCGGATGGCGGCCTCGTGCGGGACGAGGGCGGTGCCGTCCAGGGTGAGGCGGGCCGGGACGCGCTGGCCGGGCTGGAGGCCCTGGTCGGCGCGGAAGCGGCGGACCTCGGTGATGACGGACTGGAGGGTCTCGATCTCCCGCTCGGCGTCGGCGTCGCGGAAGCCGCCCGGTGCGTCGGCACCAGGAACGGACACAGCCTTCGGCCACTCGGCGACGACCAGTGACTCGCCGCCCGTCAGCGTCGTCCACAGGGTCTCCGTGACGAACGGGACGACCGGGTGGAGCAGCTTGAGGGTGACGTCGAGGACCTCGCCGAGGACCCGCTTGCTGACCTCGGCCGGCTCGCCGCCCGCCTGGAACGTCGTCTTGGACAGCTCGACGTACCAGTCGAAGACCTCGTCCCACGCGAAGTGGAAGAGGGCGTCGGAGAGCTTGGCGAACTGGAAGTCCTCGTAGTACGCGTCGACTTCGGCGACCACCGAGTTCAGGCGGGAGAGGATCCAGCGGTCCGTGGCCGACATCGCCGACGGCTCGGGCAGCGGACCCTCGACCGTCGCGCCGTTCATCAGCGCGAAGCGCGTCGCGTTCCAGATCTTGTTGGCGAAGTTGCGGGAACCCTGGACCCAGTCCTCGCCGATCGGGACGTCGACACCGGGGTTGGCGCCGCGCGCGAGGGTGAAGCGGAGGGCGTCGGAGCCGTACTTGTCCATCCAGTCCAGCGGGTTGACCGCGTTGCCGAAGGACTTCGACATCTTCTTGCCGAACTGGTCGCGGACCATGCCGTGCAGGGCGACGGTGTGGAACGGCGGGGTGCCGTCCATCGCGTACAGGCCGAACATCATCATCCGGGCGACCCAGAAGAAGAGGATGTCGTAGCCGGTGACCAGGACGGAGTTCGGGTAGAACTTCGCGAGCGACTCGGTCTGTTCGGGCCAGCCGAGCGTCGAGAAGGGCCACAGGCCGGAGGAGAACCAGGTGTCGAGGACGTCCTTGTCCTGGTGCCAGCCCTCGGCCTCGGTGCCGGGCGGCTCCTCGTCGGGGCCGACGCAGACGACCTCACCCTGCGGGCCGTACCAGACCGGGATGCGGTGACCCCACCACAACTGCCGCGAGATGCACCAGTCGTGGAGGTTGTCGACCCAGTCGAAGTACCGCTTCTCCATCTCCTGCGGGTGGATCTTGACGCGGCCGTCGCGGACGGCGTCGCCCGCGGCCTTCGCCAGCGGGCCGACCTTGACCCACCACTGCATGGACAGGCGCGGCTCGATGGTGGTCTTGCAGCGCGAGCAGTGGCCGACGGAGTGGACGTAGGGCCGCTTCTCGGCGACGATCCGGCCCTCGGCGCGCAGCGCGGCGACGATGGCGGAGCGGGCCTCCAGGCGGTCCATGCCCTGGAAGGGGCCGTGGACGGTGATGACGGCGTGCTCGTCCATCACGGGGATGGCCGGCAGGTCGTGGCGCTGGCCGATCTCGAAGTCGTTCGGGTCGTGCGCGGGCGTCACCTTGACGGCGCCGGTGCCGAACTCGGGGTCGACGTGCTCGTCGGCGACGACCGGGATGGAACGGTCGGTCAGCGGCAGCCTGATGAGCTTGCCGACCAGGTGCTTGTAGCGCTCGTCCCCGGGGTGGACGGCGACGGCCGTGTCACCGAGCATCGTCTCGGCGCGGGTGGTGGCGACGACGATGCTGTCGTCCCCGTCGCCGTACTTCATGGAGACGAGCTCGCCGTCGTCGTCCTGGTACTCGACCTCGATGTCGGAGATGGCCGTCAGACAGCGCGGGCACCAGTTGATGATGCGCTCGGCGCGGTAGATCAGCTCGTCGTCGTACAGGCGCTTGAAGATGGTCTGGACGGCCTGGGACAGGCCCTCGTCCATGGTGAAGCGCTCGCGCGACCACGCGACGCCGTCGCCCAGGCGCCGCATCTGGCCGCTGATCTGGCCGCCGGACTCGCCCTTCCACTGCCAGACACGCTCGACGAAGGCCTCGCGGCCCAGGTCGTGGCGGGACTTGCCCTCCTTGCCCAGCTCGCGCTCGACGACGTTCTGGGTGGCGATGCCGGCGTGGTCCATGCCGGGCTGCCACAGGGTCTCGTAGCCCTGCATGCGCTTGCGGCGGGTCATCGCGTCGATGAGCGTGTGCTCGAAGGCGTGGCCCAGGTGGAGGCTGCCGGTGACGTTGGGCGGCGGGATGACGACGGTGAACGGCGGCTTGTCGCTCTTCTCGTCCGCCTCGAAGTAACCGCGCTCCACCCAGCGCTCGTACAGCGGCCCCTCTACATCGGCCGGCGCGTACTGGGTCGGCAGTTCGGTGTCGGGCGCGGTTGGCTGCTGCTGAGCGTTCTCGGTCACGGGGCTCAGTTTAGGGGTGTCACGGCGTGGTCCCGAAACGCGTTTGTTCTGTAACGGTGAGACCCCCGGTGCCGTGTGTTCCCCCGGCCTGGGTCAGGATGTCAGGAACACATAAGCATCTGGAGGGGAACCCAGGAATGAGCAACAACCAGCCGGGCCCGTACGGCGGTGCGCCCCAGCAGCCGGGTCCCTACGGCCAGCCGGGGCAGCCGGGTCCTTACGGCCAGCCGGGGCCCTACGGTCAGCAGCCGCAGGCACCGCAGCCCGGCTACGGCCAGCAGCCGGCGGCTCCCCAGCCCGGCTACGGCTACCCCCAGCAGGCTCCCGCCGCCGCCCCGCAGCCCGGCTACGGCTTCCCGCAGCAGGGCACGCCCCCGCAGGGCATGCCCCCGCAGCCCCCGTACGGCCAGCAGCCGCCCTACGGCGCCCCGCAGCCGCCGGCCGCCGGTGGCGGCGGCAAGAAGACGGGCCTGATCATCGGCGCGGTGGCGGTGGTGGCCGCGATCGCCGTCGGTGCGTACTTCGTGTTCGGCGGGGGCGGCGGTGGCGGCGTCGCGGACGACGGCCCCCACAAGCTGGTCACCCCGGCGACCGTGCTGACGGAGTACAAGAAGGGTGACGGCGACAGCGGCACCATGACGGAGTCCGACCTGAGGGACGCCGAGAAGTGGGGGGTGCACAACCCCAAGGACGTCAGCGCCGAGTACAAGTCCGGGGACGAGAGCAACCCGCTGAGCCAGAAGGCGATCGAGTTCGCCGGCGTCTACGGCACGCTCGACGACCCCGAGAAGACCGTCGACGCGATGTTCGCCTACATGAAGGACCAGGGCAGCAAGGACGGCCAGGACAAGTACACCCTGGAGGGCGAGCCGAAGGCGTACACGCCGGCCGCGCTCGACGGCGCGGTCCTCAAGTGCCAGCAGGCCAAGGCGGACACCTCCGACAGCACCGGCTCGTCCGGCGGCCCCAAGGAGATGCACATGACGATCTGCATCTGGGGCGACCACAGCACGCTCGGTCTCGTGATGCCCATGGACGTCGCCACCATGGTGGCCGGCAGGTCCAGTGACCCTGCCGCCGACGCCGAGTTGACGGCCAAGTTCCGCAACGAGGTTCGCGTGAAGGCCTGACGCGGACGGCGACAACGGCGAAGGGGCCCCGGTCTGGTGACCGGGGCCCCTTCCCATGGGTCCGCTGGGCCCGTTGGGCCTGTTGGGTCCGTTGGGCCCGTGCGAAGTTACGCCGTCTTCTGCTCGCCCGTTCCCCGGCCGCGGGCGTCGCGGGGGATCAGGGTCGGGTTGACGTTGGAGTGGACGACGTCGGCCGTGATGACGACGCGGGCGACGTCCTTGCGGGACGGGACCTCGTACATCACGGACATGAGGACTTCCTCCATGATGGCGCGCAGGCCGCGGGCTCCGGTCTGGCGCAGGATGGCCTGGTCGGCGATGGCCTCCAGGGCCTCGCGCTCGAAGTCCAGCTCCACGCCGTCGAGTTCGAAGAGGCGCTGGTACTGCTTGACGAGCGCGTTGCGGGGCTCGACGAGGATCTGGAGCAGGGCCTCGCGGTCGAGGTTGTGGACCGAGGTGATGACCGGCAGACGGCCGATGAACTCGGGGATCATGCCGAACTTGACCAGGTCCTCCGGCATGACGTCCTCGAAGACGTCCTTCTCCTCCAGCTCGCGCTTGGACAGGATCGTGGCGCCGAAGCCGATGCCCTTGGCACCCGCACGCGCCTCGATGATCTTCTCAAGGCCGGAGAACGCGCCGCCCACGATGAACAGGACGTTCGTCGTGTCGATCTGGATGAACTCCTGGTGGGGGTGCTTGCGGCCGCCCTGGGGCGGGACCGAGGCCGTGGTGCCCTCCAGGATCTTCAGAAGCGCCTGCTGGACACCCTCGCCGGAGACGTCACGGGTGATCGACGGGTTCTCGCTCTTACGGGCGACCTTGTCGATCTCGTCGATGTAGATGATCCCGGTCTCGGCCTTCTTGACGTCGTAGTCGGCCGCCTGGATGAGCTTCAGGAGGATGTTCTCGACGTCCTCGCCGACGTAGCCCGCCTCCGTCAGCGCGGTCGCGTCGGCGATGGCGAAGGGCACGTTCAGCATGCGGGCCAGGGTCTGGGCGAGCAGCGTCTTGCCCGAGCCGGTGGGGCCGAGCAGCAGGATGTTGGACTTCGCCAGCTCGATGGCGTCGTCGCGGCCCTGGGCGCCGCCGTTCTCGCCGGCCTGGACGCGCTTGTAGTGGTTGTACACCGCGACCGACAGGGCCTTCTTGGCGGCCTCCTGGCCGACCACGTAGCCCTCGAGGAACTCGTAGATCTCGCGGGGCTTGGGCAGCTCCTCCCAGCGCACCTCGCTGGTTTCCGCGAGTTCTTCCTCGATGATCTCGTTGCAGAGATCGATGCACTCGTCGCAGATGTACACACCGGGCCCTGCGATGAGCTTCTTGACCTGCTTCTGGCTCTTGCCGCAGAACGAGCACTTGAGCAGATCGCCGCCGTCACCGATGCGTGCCACGGTGTGCTTCCCCTTCGCCTGGGAGACGCCCGGACGCTTTCGAGTCCAGCGGCTCCTGGTGCTGCCTTATGTCCGACGGTACCTTGCCTGGCCCTGTGTTCGGGTCCCCCTTGGCAGGGTTCACTTTGACGTGACTCCTGCCAAGGGGGCCTCCGAGCGCGGTGCCAGGGTCAGCGAACCGACTCGTTGTTCATCTTGCGGGTGGAGATGATCTGGTCGACGAGGCCGTACTCCAGCGCCTCCTCGGCCGTGAGGATCTTGTCGCGCTCGATGTCCTCGCGGATCTTCTCGATGGGCCGGTTGGTGTGCTTGGCCAGCATGTTCTCCAGCTGCTCACGCATCCGGGTGAACTCGTTGGCGATGATCTCCAGGTCGGAGAGCTGGCCGCGGCCGGTGGAGCCGGCCGGCTGGTGGATCAGCACACGGGAGTTCGGCAGCGCCATGCGCTTGCCCGGGGTGCCGGCGGCCAGCAGGATCGCCGCGGCGGAGGCCGCCTGGCCCATGCAGACCGTCTGGATGTCGGGCTTCACGAACTGCATCGTGTCGTAGATCGCCGTCAGGGCGGTCATGTCGCCACCGGGGCTGTTGATGTAGATCGAGATGTCCCGGTCCGGGTCCATCGACTCCAGGCACAGCAGCTGCGCCATGACGTCGTTGGCGGAGGCGTCGTCGATCTGGACGCCCAGGAAGATCACTCGCTCCTCGAAGAGCTTCGCGTACGGGTCGTACTCGCGGATGCCCTGGGAGGTGCGCTCGACGAAGCGCGGGATGACGTAGCGGCTGTCCGGGCGGGGCCCTTCGTACATACCGCTGGCGGCGGAGAAGTTGCTCATGGGATGTTCACCGTCCTGGTGGCGTTCTGGGGGCTGGGGGCGTGGCGATGCATGGCGTGGCCGGGCCGGTCAGGCACCGGTGCCGCCGCCTCCCGGAACACCCGAGGCGTGCGTGATGATCTCGTCAATGAGACCGTACTCCTTGGCCTCTGCCGGGGTGAACCAGCGGTCGCGGTCGCCGTCGCGGATGATCGTCTCGACGGTCTGGCCGGAGTGCAGCGCGGTCAGCTCGGACATGGTCTTCTTCGTCCGCAGCAGGTACTGGGCCTGGATCTTGATGTCCGAGACCGTACCGCCCAGACCCGCGGAGCCCTGGTGCATCATGATGTCCGTGTGCGGCAGGGCGAAGCGCTTGCCGGCGGTGCCACCGGTGAGCAGGAACTGGCCCATCGAGGCCGCCATGCCCATGCCGATCGTGACCACGTCGTTCGGGATGTACTGCATGGTGTCGTAGATCGCCATTCCGGCGGTCACCGAGCCACCGGGGCTGTTGATGTAGAGGTAGATGTCCTTGTCCGGATCGGCGGCGAGGAGCAGCAGCTGCGCGGTGATCTTGTTGGCGATGTCGTCGTCGACCTGCTGGCCGAGGAAGATGATCCGCTCGTTGAGCAGCCGGTTGTAGACCTGGTCACCGAGGCCACCACCGATGGAAGGCTCGCCGGCGGCGGAGGGCATCAGATTCGTCACGTATCCACCTGCTCGTCTTACGACGGCGCCGGGCCGTCTCATTGTTCTGCCTTTCATGGACCCTAACGCGGCGGTCCCTTCGGAGAATCCCGGGAATGCGGGTGTTCGCCCGGGGCGTAGCGGCTGGCTCCGCCGGGGGACCGAGCGGCTCGTGGGGGGGTGTGTGCGGCTGTGGTCGGGCCGCGCGCGGGTGGGGGTGTGTGCGCCTGTCGTCCGGCCGCGCGCGAGTGGGGGGGTGCGCCTGTCGTCTGGCGGCTGGCCGCGCGGAGGTGGGGACTGGTCGCGCCCGGAAGTGGGGGCCGGTCGCGTCCACGCGGCGGAGCCGCAAGTCGATCCGCGTATCGATCCGCATGTCGTTACAGCCCCGGGCCCCTTCGGGCCGGTCAGCGTCCGGTTCGCGTCCGGTCCGCACCCGGTCCGCTCCCCCGGTACGACGAACGGGCCCCGGGGAAAGTCCCCAGGGCCCGCTGTACGTGCCTTACAGGCGCTGTGGGGCTCAGGCCTCGGTGTTCTCGTCCGCGGCCTCGGTGGAGCCCTCCACGGCCTCGGCGGAGCCCTCCGCGGCCTCCGTCTCCTCGTCCTCGTCGTCCAGGTCGACGATCTCGCCGTTGGTGTCCTTCACCGTGGCGGCCTCGACCACGAGGGCGAGGGCCTTGCCGCGGGCGACCTCGCCGACAAGCAGCGGCACCTGGCCGCCCTCGACGACGGCCTGGGCGAACTGGTCGGGGGACATGCCGGAGGAGGCCGCACGCCGCATGAGGTGCTCGGTGAGCTCCTCCTGGTTGACGTTGAGGTTCTCCTTCTTGACCAGCTCGTCGAGGACGAACTGGGTCTTGATGCCCTTGACCGCGGCCTCACGGGTCTCGGTCTCGAACTCCTCGGCGGTCTTGCCCTGGATCTCCAGGTACTTGTCGAGGGTCAGGCCCATCTGGCCGAGCTGGTGGTGCTCCAGGTTGTGCTTGCGGGTGTTGACCTCGTCCTCGAGCAGCTTCTCGGGGACCGGGACCTCGACCAGCTCGAGGAGCTTGTCCAGGACGCGCTCCTGGGCCTGGGTGGCCTGGTCGAACTGCTTCATGCCGGCCAGGCGCTTGCGGCTGTCGGCCTTCAGCTCGTCCAGCGTGTCGAACTCGGAGGCGAGCTGCGCGAACTCGTCGTCCAGCGCGGGCAGTTCACGGGCGGCGACCTGGGTGACCTTGACGGTGACCTCGGACTCGCGGCCCGCGGCGGAGCCGCCCTTGAGCTCGGAGGTGAAGGTGGCCTCGCCACCGGCCTCCAGGCCCTTCACGGCGTCGTCGATGCCGTCGAGCAGCTCGCCGGAGCCGATGGTGTAGGAGACACCCTCGGCGACGCCGTCCTCGAGGACCTCGCCGTCGACCTTGGCCTGCAGGTCCACGGTGACGACGTCGCCGTCCTCGGCGGCGCGCTCCACCGGGGAGGTGGAGGCGAAGCGCTCGCGGAGCTGCTCGACCGACTTGTCGACGTCCTCGTCGCTCACCTCGACGGCGTCGACCTCGACCTCGATGCCGGAGTAGTCCGGGATCTCCAGGGCCGGGCGGATGTCGACCTCGGCGGTGAAGTTCAGCGTCTCGCCGTCCTTCAGCTCGGTGATGTCGACGTCGGGCTGGCCCAGCGGGCTCAGCTCGGCGTCGTTGACCGCCTCGGTGTAGAACTTCGGAAGCGCGTCGTTGACGGCCTCCTCCAGCACGGCGCCACGACCGAACCGCTGGTCGATGACCCGGGCGGGGATCTTGCCCTTGCGGAAGCCCTTCACCGTGACCTGCTGGTTGATCTTCTTGTACGCCGCGTCGAGGCTGTCCTTGAGCTCCTCGAAGGGCACCTCGACAGTGAGCCGAACCCGGGTCGGGTTCAGGGTCTCCACGGCGCTCTTCACGGTTCGGTCTCCTTGTGGCTGACTTCTTGGGATCTGCCGGGACCAGAGGGTCCGGCGGACTGGTCGCCCGGAGGAGTACGTAGGCCGAAAGGGCCGGGGCACACGGGCGCGCAGCTTGCATAGTAGCCGCAGGCGGTCAGCGCCCCAAAAGGCGATCACCACGCGCCGTGAGCCGGTGGTCGGGGTGGCGGGATTTGAACCCACGGCCTTCCGCTCCCAAAGCGGACGCGCTACCAAGCTGCGCCACACCCCGTCTGGTGCGAGACGTAGGGTACATGCCCACGGCGGACGCGTCGGCCGTATTACCTGCGGCGGTACTCACGGCATCCCGGCAGCACAACACGTTGGCCTCCGCGGCGGCGGACCCGCTACGATGCGTGCAGTGCCGCGGTCACACCGACCTGCGGCGCAGCCGTGCGGGCGTAGCTCAATGGTAGAGCCCTAGTCTTCCAAACTAGCTACGCGGGTTCGATTCCCGTCGCCCGCTCTGTACGGGCCAGGGCCCGGCCGGAGGATCTTCCTCCGGTCGGGCCCTGATCGTTTTCCGGCACACCTCGATCGTCTGCCGGGCCTCTTCGCCTGCCGGACCCCTTGATCGTTTTGCCGCGCGTTGACCGTTGATCGTTTCCGGCCCGGTGGCGGTCAGAACCGGATCGAGTTGAGCGTCTCCGCTATCGAGTTCAGGAAGCGGTTGATGGACGGCGCCATGCCGGTCGAGGCGAGGAAGAAACCGAAGAGGGCCGCCACGATGGCGGGGCCCGGTTTGATGTTCCCGCCTCTGATCAACACCACCAGGATGATCGCCAACAGCAGCACCACAGACAGTGAAATGGCCACAACTGATCACACCCTCGGTCGGTCCGCTCTCCCGGCCCGGAGGTACGGCCAGCACCCCCCGCCAGAACCATCGTGCCACCAACGCGCCCGGCGTATGCGGCCCGTGACGCATCATCGGCCGGCGACCCGGCCCCGGCGGCACCCCGAACGGTAATTCGACACGGCGGACGCGCCGACTCAAAGGGAAATTACGCATGTTCGTTTCCGCGTCCACACAACCTGTGCGCAGGTGATTCGAATTGGGGACACCCGAGGCCATGTATGCCCCATTTGATAGGGATGAATATGGACATCACGGGTGAACGCCAGGGATATCTGTGCCCATCATCACGTGGACGGCACAGGTAAGTCAGGTAAATGAGGGGGTGTCCGAAGGCGATAACCAGGAATGACCACCAGGGTTTTACGAAATACCCGGGACGGCGCTAGGGTCCCTGAGATGTTTGAAGCCGCCGCCTCGTCCCACGGCCAGAACCGCACGCAACTCCCCCCGGCACGTACGCAGCAGGGGCGGGCGGAGACGGACAGACCGGGCAGAGAACGTGACGCGTTCTTCGACAACGCCAAGTACCTGGCGATCGTGCTCGTCGCGACGGGGCACGCCTGGGAGCCCCTGAAGGGTGACAGCCGGATCCTGGAGGGCCTGTACACGGTCGTGTACACCTTCCACATGCCGGCGTTCATCATCATCTCCGGCTTCTTCTCGCGCGGTTTCGACATGCGCCCGGACCGGCTGAAACGGCTGATCACCGGCGTCGCCGTGCCGTACGTCCTGTTCGAGACGGCGTACTCGCTCTTCAGGAACCTCCTCGTGCCCGGAGCCCACGAGAAGATCAGCCTCCTCGACCCCTGGTACCTGACCTGGTTCCTGGCCGCGCTGTTCGTCTGGCGGATGACCACGCCGATCTGGAAGACGCTGCGCCCGCCGCTGCGGCTGCCGCTGGCCATCGTCATCGCCATGCTGGCGAGCCTCGCCCCCAGCATCGGTGACGACCTCGACCTCCAGCGCACCCTGCAGTTCCTGCCGTACTTCGTGCTCGGCCTGTGCATGAAGCCCGAGCACTTCCAGCTGGTGCGCCGCCGCTGGGTGCGGATCGCCTCGGTGCCGGTGTTCCTGGTGGCGCTGACGGTCGCCTGGTGGGCGGTGCCTCGCATGACCACCGCGTGGTTCTACCGCCGTGACTCCGCGCAGGAGCTGGGCGCCCCCTGGTGGTGCGGCCCGCTGATGGTGCTCGCGATGCTGGGCTGCTCGCTGCTGCTGACGTCCTGCTTCTTCGCCTGGGTGCCGCGCCGCAGGATGTGGTTCACGGCCCTCGGCGCCGGCACCCTGTACGGCTATCTGCTGCACGGCTTCCTGGTGAAGTTCGCCGACTACCGTGGCTGGTTCGACCACACCGCGCTGCACGGCCCGCTCGGTGAGATCGCGGTGACCGTCGCCTTCGCCGCCGCGGTGACCGCGCTGTGCACCAGGCCCGTGCGGCGGGTCTTCCGGTTCGCGATGGAGCCGAAGATGGAGTGGGCATTCAGGCCGGACCCGGTGCGGGAGGCGCGGGAGCGCTGGAAGACACGGGTGGGCTGAGGCCGGCAGCCGGCTGTCGTAGTCCCGTGCCGTTCAGTTCGTCCTGTGCGGTATCTCGCGGTGGGCGGCGTCGGTGTCGCCGGTGTCAGGGGGCGGTGTCGAGGCCGAGGTATTGCCGCATGGCGGCGTACTTCTTCCTCAGGCGCTCGGCGGTGGGTCGGTCGAGGGCGGCCAGGCGTCGCGGATCGGCGTTGTGGGCGAGGTCGGCCGTCTTGACCAGGAGGGCGCCGGGCGTGGCCAGGATCCGCTGTGCGTACGCCCGCGGTTCCTCGCCCGGCCGCTTGGTCACGGCGCGTACGACGTCCTTGGTGCGCTGTGCGAGCGCGGCCGTCTCCAGCCACTCCTCGCTGAGCACGCCGTCCTCCACGGCGTCGTGCAGCCAGGCGGCGGCGACGAGGTCGTCTCCCCCGCCGCGGATCCGCACGCCCTCGGCGACGGCGGCCAGGTGCTCGGCGTAGGGCCGGCCGGCCTTGTCCCGCTGCGCGGCGTGCGCGGCGCGGGCGACGGACTCGACCTCGACGAGCGTCATGACCGGCCCGGACCGTGCGTTCTGCGGCATACCAGCTCCCCCTCGCCTTGCCCGTGCAACATAGGACATGGTCCTGCGGGCCGCACAGCCGGGGCGTTCATGGCCCGTGGGTCTGTCCGGTAATGATCAGGAACAGCACCCGCAGCACCGGTGTCGGCCGGTATCAGCCGTTATCGGCCACCGTGACGTACTGGACCGGCTTCTCCGTTGTCGGCTGACCTGGTGCCCGGCACGTCGTGCCCGCCCGCCGGGACCGCGTCGGCCGGTTCCGCGGGGACGGGAGAGTCGCTCAGCGGACGGCCTGGGCCGTGGGGCCCTCGCGGCTGATCAGCAGGAGGGCCCGGTCGTCGTTGACGTCCTTCGCCACCGCCTCGATGAGGTGCCAGGCGGCGCCGTGGAAGCCGCCGGCGACATAGCGGTCGGCCTCTCCGGTGAGGCGGTCGATACCCTCGACGATGTCGCGGTCGGAGGTCTCCACCAGACCGTCCGTGAACAGCATCAACACGTCACCGGGGCGCAGCGAGCCCTTCACGGAGTCGAACTGGGCGCCGTCGTACACACCCAGCAGCGGGCCCTCGGCGGCCTTCTCCTCCCAGCGGCCACTGCCCGCGCTCAGCTGCAGGCCCGGCGGATGGCCCGCGGAGTACAGCTCGTAGTCCCCGGAGTCCAGGTCGAGGACCAGGTGGATGGACGTGGCGAAGCCCTCGTCCCAGTCCTGGCGCAGCAGATAGCCGTTGGCGGCCTGGAGGAAGGCGTGCGGCGGGAGGGAGCCCACCAGGCCCCCGAACGCGCCCGAGAGCAGCAGGGCGCGCGAGGCCGCGTCCATGCCCTTGCCGGACACGTCCGTCAGCACGACCTCCAGGGTGCGGCCGCCGTTGGTCCGGGCCGCGACGACGAAGTCGCCCGAGAAGGACTGACCGCCCGCCGGGCGCAGCGCCATCTCGCGGTGCCAGCCGTGCGGCAGCTTCGGCAGCTTGCTCTGCACCCGGATCCGCTCGCGCAGGTCGAAGAGCATCGTGCCGCCGCGCCGCCAGGGCACGCCGACCCGGCTGCGGAACTGCGCGGTCAGCAGTCCGAAGAAGCCGCACGCGGCGACCACCAGGACCACGCCCGGCGTCACCCGCGAGGGTCCCTCCGTGTACGGGCCGAGCCGTACCGACTCCACGATCAGCGCGGTGGCCGCCGCCGCGTACAGGCCCAGCAGGCTGGCCGGGCGCAGCAGCAGGCCGCCCGCGACGATCGGCAGCACCAGGGTGGCCGGGGAGCACCACACGGAGTTGGCGAGCGTCATGCCCGCGAGGACGGGGACGGCGAGCAGCAGACCGGCCAGCGCGATCCAGTCGGAACCGTCGCCGCGGAAGTAGTCGACGGCGCTTTTGCGCAGGCCGACGCGGGCCCGGTGCCACTGCATCCTGCACCGGGCCGTGAACGTCTCGGCCTTCGCGCGCCGCTGTCGTCCTGCTGCCATTAGTTCGGGACCCTATCGATCGGACCCGCCTCTTGGCACGGGAGGTCCCACTTGTCCCCCGTGAGAGGCTCGGCTTCACGTTTCGGTTCACGGTCGGTTCATGGTCGGTTCGCGGTTCGACTTCACGGTTCGACTTGACGGTTCGACTTGACGGTTCGACTTCACAGTGAACGGCACGGACGGCCCTCGCGTCGCCGCCCCGGACAAATTCGCTGGCTCGTCCCGTACCGCCCTGGTACTCATGGCGCATGGCGACTGAGCGTGCGACCGAGTTGAGGGTGCTGCGCCCGCAGGACTTCGACCCCTGGTGGGACAACCTGATCCGCGCCTTCGGTGCCGGCCCCGCGTCCGCCGAGGAACGTGAACTGGACCGGTCCGTCACCGAGTTCGCGCGTTCCATGGCCGCCTGGGACGGGGACGCGATCGTCGGTACAGCGGGGGCGTTCAGCTTCCGGCTGACCGTGCCGGGCGGGGCCTCGGTGCCCGCCGCGGGCGTCACGATGGTGAGCGTGGCCGCAACGCACCGGCGGCGCGGGGTGCTGACCTCGATGATGCGGCACCAACTGGACGAGGTGCGCGCCCTGGGCGAACCCCTGGCCGTGCTGACCGCCTCCGAGCCGGCGATCTACGGCCGCTTCGGGTACGCCGCCGGGACCTCGCAGCTGCAGGCCGAGATCGACACCGCCCGGACGTCCCTGACGCTGCCCGCCGGCACCGACGAGGTGCGCCTGCGGTACGCGGCGCCGGCCGACGTGCTCGACGCGTGCGAGGCGGTGTACGCGGCGCTGGTGCCGCGCAGGCCCGGGATGCTCGCCCGGCTGCCCGGCTGGGAGCGGGTCGGGCTGCTCGACCCGGAGAGCGAGCGGGACGGGGCCTCCGCGCTGCAGTGCGTGGTCGCGGAGCGGGACGGCGAGGTCACCGGGTACGCGCGCTTCCGTACGAAGCTGGGCTGGGGGCCGAGCGGGCACGACGGCACGGTGTCGCTGGAGGACATGGCCGCGCTGGACCCCGCGACCGACGCGGCGCTGTGGCGCTTCCTGTTCGACATCGACCTCATGTCGACCCTCAAGGTGCGCAATCGCCCGGTCGACGACACCTGGCAGTACCTGGTCTCCGACGTCCGGCGCGGCCGGGCGCGGGTGCGGGACGGCCTGTACGTCCGTCTCGTGGACGTCGGTGCCGCCCTGGCGGCCCGGACCTACCAGGCGCCGGTGGACGTCGTGTTCGAGGTGGAGGACGCCTTCTGCCCCTGGAACGCGGGCCGGTGGCGGCTGACGGGGGACGCGAAGGGCGCGTCCTGCGAGCGGACCTCGGACGCGGCGGATCTCGCGCTGTCCGTACGGGAGTTGGGCGCGGCCTACCTCGGCGGGGTGTCCCTGGTGTCGCTGGCGCGGGCCGGGCGGGTCGGCGAACTCCGGTCCGGGACACTGGCGGAGGCGTCGGTGGCCTTCGGCTCCCCCGTGGTGCCGTGGCTGCCGCACGGGTTCTGAGGCGCGCTCCCTGCGGCGACGAACCCCGCCGGCGAACTCCGGCAACGAGCCCGACAGCCAACTCCGGCGACGGGCTCCGGCAACGCGCTCCAGCAACGAACGCCGACAACGAAATCCGCAGCATCACCCGGCCCCGATGCGCGATAGTCGTAGCTTCAATGAACTTTCGCGCATGAATTCGTAGATCTGCTCTTGCCTTACTCACCGGTCGTGGACATGATCCGGCTCACCATCACCCGGCGAGGAAAGGCGCGAGGCGTTGCACAGCGAGCAGCCCAGCAGAGCAGCAGGCGGACTACGGACAGGCGTCCTGGGGACGTTCGACTCCGTCGTCATGGCCGTCGCGGGCTGCGCACCGGCGTACACGGTCGTGGCGATGGTTCCGGCGCTCATCGCGGCGGTCGGCTCGGCGGCCCCGGCCGTCCTCCTGCTGTGCGCGCTCCCGACCGTCGGCATCGCGCTGGCGTTCCGGCACCTGGGACGCCTCGACGTCAACTGCGGCGCCACGTACTCCTGGGTCGCCCGGACCCTGCACCCCGTCCTGGGCTTCCTCAGCGGGTGGGCGGTGATCGTCGCCACCACCGTCTTCATGATCTCGTCGACCGAGCCGGCGGGCGCGGCCACGTTGTCGCTGGTGAGTGAGAACCTGGCCCGGAACGAGGGGATCGCCACGGCGGTCGGCCTCGGCTGGTTCCTGCTGGTCGCGGCGCTGGTCGCCCTCGGCGCCCGGATCGGTGCGCGGGCCCGCTCCGTCGCGGTCGGCCTCCAGTTGGCCCTGTTGCTGGTCGTGGCCGTGGCCGCGCTGGCCCGGGGCGGCCACGCGGACGCCCTCTCCCTCACCTGGCCCGATTTCGGGCACCTCGACAACCCGCACGGCTTCACCGCCGGGGCACTGATCGCGGGAGCGCTGTTCTGGGGCTGGGACGTGACGGCCAACCTCAGCGAGGAGACCCGTCGTGGGCGCGGGGGCTCCGGACTCGGCGGACTGATCGGCCTGTTGGTGACCGCGGCCACCTACCTCCTGATGACGGTCGGTGCCACGATGGTGCTCGGTCCGCGGGCCGGCGCACAGGGCGGCGACTTCCTGCGCGCGTTCGGCGACGCCGCCCTCCCGGGGGTCGGTGGCGACCTGCTCGTCCTCGCGGTGCTGCTGTCCACGGTGGCGACCCTGGAGACGACGCTGCTGCAGGCGACCCGCACCCTGTTCGCGATGGGCCGCGACCGCACGGTCCCGTCCTTCCTGGGTCGTCTCCACGCCGGGCGGCAGACCCCCGTGGTGTCCACGCTGGTGGTCGCCTGCCTCGCCGTCCTGGTGCTCGGGCTGATCGCGTTCGTGGGCAGGGGGTTCGGCATCCTCGCCCTGGCGCTCGTCTCCATCGGGCTGCTGATCTGCTTCTACTACGCCCTGGCCGGCCTCGCCGTCGTCGTGGCCTTCCGCAGCGTGGTGTTCCGCTCCCTCGGCAACCTGCTCTTCCTCGGCCTCTGGCCGCTGGCCGGGGCGGCGTTCAACATCTGGCTCTTCGCGGTGTCCGTCCCCGTGCTCGACGCCACCGAACTGTCCATCGGCCTGGGTGCGTTGGCCCTGGGACTCGTCCCGGTGACCGTCGCCCGGCTGCGCGGCGGCAGTTCCTACTTCCGTCCGCGGCCACTGAATCCGAAGGACGCGGACGCGCTCGACGCGCACCTCGCCGAGGCCGCCCCGTTCGTCCCGGCCGCAGAGCGCCGCGACGGCATCCTGTCGGACTTCTGAACCACCCAGGGTCGGACTTGTGAACCACCCCGGCGGGGAAGGGGACTTCCGACCCGGCCGTCAGGAACTCAGGAACTCAGGAACACCATCGAGAACAGAGGGGGACCGTGCCATGGCGACCTGGCTGCGCCGCGGCCGGCCGGCACCGGACTTCGACCCGGCGTTCGGCGACCGAGCGCTCGCCGAGGGCCGGCAGGACATGCTGCTGGGACGCTGGGAGGGCGCCCGCGATCTGCTGGCCCGCACCCCGGGCGACTGGGACCGTCGCGCCCACCGCATCCGGCTGCTCGCGGACGCGGCTGCCGACCGGCGCACCGTGGACCTGTGGCAGGCGTCCGAGCCGCGCGATCCGGACGCCGCCGTGCTGCGGGCCGAGACCGAGGTGATGCGGATGTTCGCCGCCGCGCGCGCCGGACAGGATCCGGGCGCCGAGCCGCTCGACCGGACCGCCCTGCTGTGCCGGCGAGCGGCCGAACTGGCACCAGCCGACCCCTATCCGTGGGTCTCGCTGATCGCTCTGGGCAGGCTCTACCCCGGGGGCCACGCGCACATGAACGACTGGTGGAAGGAACTGCGCGCCCGGGATCCCCACCACCGGGAGGGGCATCACCAGGCGCTGCGGTACCTGTCCGCGCGCTGGCACGGCTCCTACGGGGCGGCGCTCAACTTCGCCTGGGACGCCGTCGCTTCCGCGCCGCCCGGGTCGCCGCTCGCCGTCCTTCCGCATGTGGCGAGGGCCGAGCAGTACCGGCACCGCGCCGCGACGGAGGGCCGCTCCGCGCTCGGCCTGGCCCAGCACTGGAACGACGACGGGGCCCGCCGGGACCTTCTGGTGACGCTGGACAAGTGGATCACCCGCCGCACCGTCGCCGGCGCCCAGGACACCGCCGACCTCAACCACCTCGCCCACGGCCTGGTCCAGGCCGGGATGACCGACCATGTCGGCCGCGTCTTCCGGCTCCTGGACAACCGGGCCACCGAGATGCCGTGGTCCTGCAGCGGCGACGCGGAACAGCTCTACGTCCGCTGGCGCGACCGGACGGCCTAGACATCGGGGGTCGGGGGTCGGGAATCAGAGGCGCGGGGCTCAGGGGCCGGGACTCAGGGGCCGGGGCTCAGGGTCCGGGGCTCAGGGTCCGGTCAGGGCTTCTGGCAGGTGGGGCACCAGAAGAGGTTGCGGGCGGCGAGGTCGGCCGTGCGGATCCCGGTGCCGCAGACGTGGCAGGGCTGGGTGGCCCGGCGGTAGACGTAGACCTCGCCGCCGTGGTCGTCCACACGCGGCGGGCGGCCCATCGCCTCCGGGGTGTGCTCGGGGCGGACGGTGTCGATACGGCCCAGCCGGACGCCCTCGCGCATCAGCTCCGCCAGGTCGGCCCAGACGGCGTCCCACTCGCCGGGCGTGATGTCCCTGCCGGTGCGGTACGGGTCGATGCCGCGGCGGAAGAGGACCTCGGCGCGGTAGACGTTGCCGACGCCGGCGATGATCTTCTGGTCCATCAGCAGGGCGGCGACCGTCGTACGGCTGCGGCTCACGCGGGCGTAGGCGGCGGCCGGGTCGGCGTCCTCGCGCAGCGGGTCGGGGCCGAGGCGGTCGTGTATCGCCTGCTTCTCGGTGGGGGTGATCAGCGCGCAGGTGGTGGGGCCGCGCAGGTCCACGTACGACGTCGCGTCCGCGAGGCGCAGGCGGACGGTGTCGGTCGGCGGCGGCGCGGGGGCGGGGCCGAAATTCACCTTGCCGAAGAGGCCGAGGTGGATGTGGATCCAGTCGCTGTCGCGGAAGCCGAGGAACAGGTGCTTGCCGTGGGCCTCGGTCCGGGTCAGCTCGGCGCGGTCCAGGAGGGCCGCGGCGTCGGAGAACTTGCCCTGCGGGCTGCTGAGTCGGGGCATGGTGCCCTGGAAGCGCTCCGCGTAGTCCTGCGCCAGACGATGGATCGTGTGCCCTTCCGGCACGGCTGAGCTGTCCTTTCCTGCCGAGACGCCGAGACGCCGATACGGCTGAGACACCGGGACGACGCCAACACGGCTGAGACGCCGAGACACCCCGGGGACGGGGCCCCGGGGTGGCCGGGTGGCGGCCGGTGTTACTGCTGGGGGTGGTGGGCCGGGATGGGCGGGAGGTCACCGGTGGTCTCGTAGGCCGTGAGCATGTCGATGCGGCGGATGTGGCGCTCGTCACCGGAGAACGGCGTGTTGAGGAAGGTCTCGACGAACTTCGTCGCCTCCTCGGTGGTGTGCATGCGCGCCCCCACGGCCACCACGTTGGCGTTGTTGTGCTGCCGGCCGAGCGAGGCGGTCTCCTCGCTCCAGGCGAGGGCGGCCCGCACCCCCTTCACCTTGTTCGCGGCGATCTGCTCCCCGTTGCCGGAGCCGCCGATCACGATGCCGAGGGCGTCGGAGTCCGCCGCGGTGCGCTCGGCCGCGCGCAGGCAGAAGGGCGGGTAGTCGTCCTGGGCGTCGTAGATGTGGGGCCCGCAGTCGACGGGCTCGTGCCCCGCCGCCTTGAGCCATTCGACGAGGTGGTTCTTGAGTTCGAAGCCCGCATGGTCGGAGCCGAGATACACGCGCATGGGACGAGTGTGACACGGCCGTTGCGGGGCGGCAGCCCGGGGTGTCGGCCCGAAGTCGACCCCGGAAATGTGAGTCCGGCCATAGAACCTCAAGGGAACCTCAAGTAACGATACGGATTCGGAGGTTCCCGAATTCATTCGCCTCCGATTCACTGGACCGGCTCGTACACCGCTCGTACGAGTCCTCCGTACGCACGCCGCACAACGGCACCCCCCGTACGGGAAACGGCCCACCGGCGCAAAGGAATTCCGTCCATGACCCCTGGTTCCGGACTTCACGCAGGCCTCAAGAACCGTCACCTCACGATGATCGCCATCGGCGGTGTGATCGGTGCCGGACTCTTCGTCGGCTCCAGCTCGGGCATCGCCACGGCGGGCCCCGGCATCCTGCTGTCCTACGCCCTCGTCGGCACCCTCGTCGTCCTCGTGATGCGGATGCTCGGCGAGATGTCCGCCGCGAACCCGACCTCCGGCTCCTTCTCCGCGCACGCCGACCGTGCCCTCGGACGCTGGGCCGGGTTCTCCATCGGCTGGTTGTACTGGTTCTTCTGGGTCGTCGTGCTCGCCGTCGAGGCGACCGCCGGCGCCAAGATCCTCGAAGGCTGGATCCCGGCCGTCCCGCAGTGGGGCTGGGCCCTGATCGTGATGACCGTCCTGACGGCCACGAACCTCGTCTCCGTCGGCTCCTACGGCGAGTTCGAGTTCTGGTTCGCCGGCATCAAGGTCGTGGCGATCGGCGCCTTCATCGTCGTCGGCGCGCTGGCGGTGTTCGGCGTGCTGCCGGGCGCCCACACCGACCAGGCGAGCTTCTCCAACCTCACCTCGCACGGCGGCTTCCTGCCGCACGGCCCCGGCTCGATCCTGACCGGCGTGCTGCTGGTCGTCTTCTCCTTCATGGGCAGCGAGATCGCCACCCTGGCGGCCGGCGAGTCGGAGAACCCGCAGCGTGCGGTGACGAAGTCCACCAACAGCATCATCTGGCGCATCGGCGTCTTCTACCTGGGCTCGATCCTGATCGTCGTCTCCCTGGTGCCGTGGAACGACCCCTCCATCAAGGACAAGGGCTCCTACGTCGCGGCCCTGGACTCCCTCGGTATCGCGCACGCCGGCGAGATCATGAACTTCATCGTGCTGACGTCGGTGCTGTCCTGCCTCAACTCCGGTCTGTACACCGCCTCCCGCATGGCCTTCTCGCTCGGCCGGCGCGGCGACGCGCCCAAGGCCTTCGCCCGCACCACCTCGCGGGGTGTGCCGATGGCGGCGATCCTCTCGTCGGTCGTCTTCGGTTTCGTGGCGGTCTTCTTCAACTACGAGTTCCCGGACTCGGTCTTCCTCTTCCTGCTGAACTCCTCGGGCGCGGTCGCCCTGTTCGTGTGGCTGGTCATCTGCTTCTCGCAGCTGCGGCTGCGGAAGATCATCCAGCGTGAGGCGCCGGAGAAGCTCGTCGTGAAGATGTGGCTGTACCCGTACCTGACCTGGGCGACGGCCGCCATGATCGTGTTCGTCCTCGGTTACATGCTGACCGACACCGAGGGTGCGAGCAGCGGCCGTACGACCGTGCTGCTGTCGCTGGGCGTGGCGGCGCTGGTGCTGGTGATCGCCTTCGTGAAGCAGAGGCTGACGGCGGACCGGGCTCCGGAGACGGCCGCGGTCGAGACGTCCGAGAAGGTCCCGACGGCCTGACCGGCCCCTCCTCCCCTCCCGCCCCTCTATTCCCTTCATACGCAACAGAACGGCCGCCCGGCCCGACGGAACGGAATCCGTCGGGCCGGGCGGCCGTCGTCGTACGCAGGGCGTCGCGCCCGCGGTGTCAGCGCTTGTCGCCGGCGAGCTTCCAGGCGGCGGGCAGCAGGCCCATCGCCAGGGCGGCCTTGAGGGCGTCGCCGATGAGGAACGGGGTGAGGCCCGCGGCGACGGCCTGGGAGGCGGACAGGTGGGCCGCCAGGGCCAGGTAGGGCACGCCGACGGCGTAGATGATCGCCTCGCCGAGGATCATCGTGCCCGCCATGCGCAGCGGGGAGCGGTCGGCGCCGCGGCGGGCCAGCGCACCCACGGCCACGGAGGCGAGCAGCATGCCGAGGACGTAGCCGAAGGAGACCGCGCCCGCGCCCGAGCCGCCCTCCGCGAACCACGGCACGCCCACCACGCCCGCGACCGCGTACAGGGCGAGGGAGAGGAAGCCGCGGCGGGCGCCGAGCGCGGTGCCCACGAGGAGCGCGGCGAAGGTCTGGCCGGTCACCGGCACCGGGGAGCCGGGCACCGGCACCGACAGCTGCGCCGCGACACCGGTGAGCGCGGCACCGCCGAGCACGAGGGCGGCGTCGCGCACGCGGGACGCGGGGAGGAGGTCGGCGAGTACGGCGCCGGGGCGGACCGAGGCGGTGGCGGTGCTCATGGGGACTCCGCGGGTTGGCGGGCGGGTGGGAACACCGTGACGCTATACCGGCGTCCTGGAGCCGATCACCGTCAGCGCTCGACAAAGGCATGATCGGCCGCGTGATGGGATCCGGACAAAGGATGCCGTTGACACCGGGTACGGCGTGACGCTGGTCACTGTGGTGATGTGGCCCGGAGTACGCCGGTCCGGCCGTCCCGCATGTAGGGATCCACCAAAGACGCCACGGACCCGCACGCGTACCCACGCACGCGCACCCCCACTCGCACGCGCACGCGCCTCACGCACCCACACCCACACCCACACCCGCACCCGCACCCGCACCCAGAGCCACATCGGCACCGGGAACCGCTTCAACACCCACCCCGGAAACCACACCGACCGGAACCCCCCGCTCCGTAACGGCCGTCTCACCCTGTGTTCACCCACCGTCCGGATACTGATCAGCCGATTCACCCGAGCGGACGCGCCACTCACACTGTGGGCGTTTTTGCCCGCCGATCGCACTGGACGAGCCGCTCCCATGCCCAGCACCACCTCCACGGAGACGCCCCCGAAGCAGGAGAGCGCCTCCCTGTCCCACGGCCTCAAGCAGCGCCACCTGTCGATGATCGCCCTCGGCGGAGTCATCGGCGCGGGCCTGTTCGTCGGATCCGGCGCGGGAATCGCCGCCGCCGGTCCGTCCATCGTGATCGCGTACACCCTCTCCGGCCTCCTGGTGATGCTGGTGATGCGGATGCTCGGCGAGATGTCGGCCGCCTACCCCTCCTCCGGCTCCTTCTCGGCGCACGCCGAGCGGGCGATCGGTCCCTGGGCGGGCTTCGCCGCCGGCTGGTCGTTCTGGGTGCTGCTGTGCACGGCCGTCGGCCTGGAGGGCATCGGCGCCGCGCACATCGTCAGCGGCTGGCTGCCCGGCACGCCCGAGTGGGCCTGGGTGGCGCTGTTCATGGTGGTGTTCTGCGGCACGAACCTGGCCGCGGTGAAGAACTTCGGCGAGTTCGAGTTCTGGTTCGCCGCGCTGAAGGTCGGCGCGATCAGCCTGTTCCTGATCCTCGGCGTGCTGGCCATCGCCGGCGTGCTGCCGGGCACGGACGCGCCGGGCGCCTCGAACCTGACGGACTTCATGCCGCACGGCACCCAGGGCCTGCTCGTCGGGCTGCTCGCCTCCGTCTTCGCCTACGGCGGTCTGGAGACGGTCACCATCGCGGCGGCCGAGTCCGAGGACCCGGTGCGCGGCGTGGCCTCGGCCGTGCGTACGGCGATGTGGCGGATCGCGCTGTTCTACATCGGCTCGATGGCGGTCGTGGTCACGCTCGTCCCGTGGAACGCCAAGGAGGTCGTGGAGAAGGGCCCGTACGTCGCCGCGCTCGACCACCTCGGCATCCCGGGCGCCGGCCAGCTGATGAACGTGGTCGTGCTGGTGGCCCTGCTGTCCGCGATGAACGCCAACATCTACGGTTCCTCGCGCATCGCCTACTCGCTGGTCGAGCGCGGGCAGGGTCCGAAGGCGCTGGCGAAGCTGTCCGGCGGGGTCCCGCGGACCGCGGTCCTCACCTCCTGCGTGCTCGGCTTCGTGTGCGTGACGCTCAGCCACTGGCGGCCGGACGACGTCTTCAAGTGGCTGCTGAACATGATCGGCGCGGTGATCCTGGTCGTCTGGATCTTCATCGCCGTCTCCCAGCTGCTGCTGCGCCACCGGATGGAGCGCGAGAGCCCGGACAAGCTGGTCATCCGGATGTGGGCCTTCCCGTGGCTGACCTGGGTCGCCCTGGCCGGCATGGCGACGATCTTCGTCCTGATGGCCCGGGAGGCGGACACCCGCGTCCAGTTGCTCTCCACCGGCGGGATGACGCTGTTCCTCGCCGCCGTCGGCTACGTCCGGCAGCGGGCGCGCGCCAGGCACTGACCCGGCCGCGGCCCCCGCCGCCCCTCGAAGGCCCCGGCCGCTCCTCGAAGGCCCCGACGCCTCCCTGACCGCCAACCGTCAGGGACACGTCGGGGCCTTTCTGTTGCCCGCTGCTTGTTGTTGCTAGCGTGTACCTGCAAGAGAGTTGCAATAAGCTCCCGAGGGGACCCACCCATGCCCGTCTACACGCTGCCCGACCTGCCCTACGACTACGCCGCGCTGGCTCCCGTGATCAGCCCCGAGATCATCGAGCTGCACCACGACAAGCACCACGCGGCGTACGTGAAGGGCGCCAACGACACGCTGGAGCAGCTCGCCGAGGCGCGGGACAAGGAGGTGTGGGGTTCGATCAACGGCCTGGAGAAGAACCTGGCCTTCCACCTCTCCGGGCACATCCTGCACAGCGTCTACTGGCAGAACATGACCGGTCCGAAGGACGGCGGCGGCGAGCCGCTGGCGCAGGACGGGGTGGGCGAGCTGGCGGAGGCGATCAAGGAGTCCTTCGGGTCCTTCGCCGCGTTCCGGACCCAGCTGTCCAAGGCCGCGGCCACGACCCAGGGGTCGGGCTGGGGCGTGCTGGCGTACGAGCCGCTGAGCGGCCGGCTGATCGTCGAGCAGGTCTACGACCACCAGGGCAACGTCGGCCAGGGCTCGACCCCGGTGCTGGTCTTCGACGCCTGGGAGCACGCCTTCTATCTCCAGTACCGCAACCAGAAGGTGGACTTCGTCGAGGCCATGTGGCAGGTCGTCAACTGGCAGGACGTGGCCCGCCGTTACGAGGCCGCCAAGGCGCGAGGGAACGCGCTGCTGCTCGCTCCCTGAGCACCCGGAACAGGGCTGCGGGCCCCGGAGCGCCCTGCTCCGAGCGGCGCCGCGCCCCGAGAGCGTCCTGCCTCGTGATCGTCTTCTCACCCTTCACGACGGCAGGCGGATGAACGGAAAGCCCCCGCGAGGACTCGCGGGGGCTTTCCCATGCGGCGACGCGGCGACCGGCGACGAGCGACCGGTGACCGGCGACCTAGAGGTTGCTGAAGTCGGGGCCCTTGGTGCGGGTCCGCTTGATCTCGTAGAAGCCCGGCACGGAGGCGACGGCGATCGTGCCGTCCCACAGGCGGGCCGCCTCCTCGCCCTTGGGGGCGGGGGTGACGACCGGGCCGAAGAAGGCGATCTGCTCGCCGTCGGGGCCGGGGACCGCGATGACCGGGGTGCCGACGTCCTGGCCGACCTTGTCGATGCCCTCCTTGTGGGAGGCGCGCAGCTCGGCGTCGAACTCGAAGTCCTCCTGCTCGGCATACTCGATCAGGTCGGCGGGCAGGCCGACGTCCGCGAGGGCGCCGGCGACGGCCTCCAGGGTGGGGCCCTCCTCGTTGTTGTGGATCCGGGTGCCGAGGGCGGTGTAGAGCGGGCCGAGGACGTCCTCGCCGTGCTTCTGCCAGGCGGCGGTGACCACGCGCACCGGCTGCCAGGCCTTGGTCGCGAGCATGTCCCGGTACTCCTCGGGCAGCTCGTCCAGCTTGTCCTCGTTGAGGACGGCGAGGCTCATGATGTGCCAGCGGACCTCGATGTCACGGACCTTCTCGACCTCCAGAACCCAGCGGGAGGTCATCCAGGCCCAGGGGCACAGCGGGTCGAACCAGAAGTCAACAGGTGTCTTGACCGACGTGGTCGTGGTCTGCGGCATGCTTCTCCTCGCGAAACGGTCTCCTACCCGTGCCAACGTCCCCCTCCACACCCCCATTCCCGGATGCCGCGCCCGATTCCCTGGTGTGCCGCGTCAGGGGCGCATGGCAGGATCGGTGCTGTTCCAAAGGTTCCGAGACGCCAAGCGACCACGAGGGAGTGCCGCCCGTGCCCGGTGAGAATCTGTCCCGCGACGAGGCCCGGGAGCGGGCCGCCCTGCTGTCCGTCGACGGGTACGACGTGGCGCTGGACCTGCGGTCCGCCGTCGGTGACGGTGACGGGGAGCCGCGCACCTTCCGCTCGGTGACCACGATCAGGTTCCGCTGCGACGAGCCGGGCGCGTCGAGCTTCGCCGACCTCATCGCCCCGGGCGTGACCGCGGTGTCGCTCAACGGCCAGGACCTCGACCCCAGCGAGGTCTTCGACGGCTCCCGGATCACCCTGGAGGACCTGGCCGCCGAGAACGAGCTGACCGTCGACGCCCGGTGCGCCTACTCCCGCACCGGCGAGGGCATGCACCGCTTCGTCGACCCCGAGGACGGCGAGGTCTACCTCTACACCCAGTACGAGCCGGCCGACGCCCGCCGTGTCTACGCGAACTTCGAGCAGCCGGACCTCAAGGCCCCCTACCGCTTCGAGGTGCGGGCGCCCGAGGGCTGGACGGTGTGGAGCAACGGCGCCGGTGAACTGACCGACGGGGTCTGGCGGTTCGCGGAGACGAAGCCGATCTCGACGTACATCACGTGCGTGGTGGCGGGGCCGTACCACTATGTGACCGACTCCTACACGCGCGTCTTCGAGGACGGCACGAAGCTGGAGATCCCGCTCGGCGCCCTGTGCCGCAAGGGTCTCGCGCCCTACTTCGACGCCGACGACGTCTTCCTGGTCACCAAGCAGGGCCTGGACTTCTTCCACGACCACTTCGACTACCCGTACCCGTTCGGGAAGTACGACCAGGCGTTCGTGCCCGAGTACAACCTGGGCGCGATGGAGAACCCGGGCCTGGTGACCTTCCGCGAGGAGTACATCTTCCGCGGCAAGGTGACGCAGGCGTCGTACGAGGCGCGGGCCAACGTCATCCTGCACGAGATGGCGCACATGTGGTTCGGCGACCTGGTCACCATGGAGTGGTGGGACGACCTGTGGCTGAAGGAGTCCTTCGCGGACTTCATGGGCACGTTCGCGAACGTCGGCGCGACCCGTTTCACGGACGCCTGGATCACCTTCGCCAACCGCCGCAAGGCCTGGGCCTACCGCGCCGACCAGCTGCCCTCCACGCACCCGATCACGGCGGACATCCGTGACCTCCAGGACGCCAAGCTGAACTTCGACGGCATCACGTACGCCAAGGGCGCCTCGGTGCTCAAGCAGCTGGTGGCGTACGTCGGCCAGGACGCGTTCCTGGAGGGCGCCCGCCGCTACTTCAAGCGCAACGCGTACGGCAACACGCGCCTGGGCGACCTGCTGTCGGTGCTCGGTGAGACCAGTGGCCGGGACATGACGGTGTGGGCGCGCTCCTGGCTGCAGACGGCCGGGGTGAACTCGCTGACCCCGCAGGTGCTGCTGGACGCCGGGAGCCGGGTGGCCGAGCTGGCGGTGGTGCAGGAGGCGCCGGAGTCGCACCCCGAGGAGCGGCCGCACCGGATCGCGGTGGGCCTGTACCGCCGCACTCCCGAGGGCGCGCTCGAGCGGTACGCGCGCGTGGAGACGGATGTCGAAGGTCCGCGGACCGTCGTCGCGGAGCTGGCCGGCGCCGAGGCCCCGGACCTGGTGCTGGTCAACGACGACGACCTGACGTACTGCAAGATCCGCTTCGACGAGACCTCGCTCGCGACCCTGCGCGAGCGCCTGGGCGCCCTGACCGACCCGCTGGCGCGTGCGCTGTGCTGGTCGGCGCTGTGGAACATGACCCGGGACGCGCTGCTGCCGGCGCGGGAGTTCGTGGACCTCGTGCTGCGGTTCGCGGGCCGGGAGTCGGACATCGGCGTGCTGCAGATGCTGCACGCGTGGGCGAACTCGGCGCTGGTGCACTACGCGGCGCCCGGGTGGCGGGCGGCCGGCGAGGAGCTGCTCGCGGAGGGCGCGCTGCGGGAGCTGCGGGCGGCCGAGCCCGCGAGCGAACACCAGCTGGCCTGGGCGCGGTTCTTCGCGGCGGTCGCCTCCGGCGCGTCCGACCTCGCGCTGCTGAAGGGTCTGCTGGACGGCGACGAGAGCGTCGAGGGTCTGGAGGTGGACCAGGAGCTGCGCTGGGCGTTCCTGGAGCCGCTGGCCGCGCACGGGGTGGCCGACGAGCAGGCGCTGGTGGCCGAACTGGCCCGCGACGACACCGCGTCGGGCAAGCGCCACCAGGTCCGGTGCCTGGCGGCACGGCCGTCGGCGGCGGTCAAGGCGCAGGCGTGGGCGCAGGTCGTGGAGTCCGACGCGCTGTCGAACGCGCTGGTCGAGGCGACCATCGCGGGCTTCGACCAGCCCTCGCAGCGGGACCTGACGGCGCCGTACGCCGAGAAGTACTTCGCGGCGATCGAGCGGGTGTGGCGGGAGCGGTCCATCCAGATCGGCATGGACGTCGTCCGGGGTCTGTTCCCCGGCTTCCAGGACCGGCGGGAGACGCTGGACGCGACGGACACGTGGCTGCGGGCGCACGCGGACGCGGCCCCGGCGCTGCGCCGGCTGGTGCTGGAGTCACGGGACGACCTGGCCCGTTCGCTGCGGGCACAGGCGTGCGACGCGGAGGCCGCGGACCACTGATCGTTGGCCTGAGCTTCCGCGGTCGGTGACCGTTACGAAATTCGGGCAACACGACCCGTAACCCCTGGTCCGCACCCGATCGGACCAGGGGTTTTCCGTCCCTACTCGGCACCCGAACACCCGTCCTTTAGTACTGCCTTGTCCGGATTCCTCGACGGCCGTGTAACAGCGGTTACAGAGGGGACGAGGCGAGGGAATCCCCGGGTCATGACGCACAACACCCCGCTCTCCCCCCGCCCCCTGCAGCAGCTCCCCGAGGTCCACCGCCGCGTTCTGTCGACCGCCCGGCTCCGCTCCCACGGCATCTCCACGGCCGAGCTGAACGAGCGGTGCCGGCCCGGCGGACCCTGGCAGTTGCTGCTGCCGAACGTGGTCCTCCTGCACCCCGGTCCCCCCACGGACGAGGAGCGGCTGCACGGGGCGCTGCTGTACGCGTCGCGCGAGTCCGCGCCGGGCGTCCCGGTCCAGCCGAGCGCACAGGACCCGCACCGGCCGGTCTACACCGAGGCGGTGATCACGGGCCTCGCGGCCCTCGCCCTGTACGGCTTCTCCTCCGCCCCGCCGCTGGAGTCCCTCGACCGCGTCGACGTCCTGGTCCCGCGGCAGCGCCGGCTGCGCTCCACGGGCTACGTCCGCGTCCTGCGCACCTCGGCCCTGCCCACCCCGTGCGCGGTGACGGGCCTGCCCGTGGCGCCGGTGCCGCGGGCGCTGGCGGACGCGGTGGCGGAACTGACGGACCCGGGCGTGGTGCGCCGGCTGCTGACCGAGGCGGTGCGCGGGCGCCACTGCGAACCGGCCGCGGTGGTCAGGGAGTTGACCGAGGCACAGCTGCTGACCTGCCCGCACGTGGTGGACGCGGTGGACCTGCTGCTGGCCGAGGGCCGGGCGAGGGCGGAGGAGCACCTGTACCGGATGGTCCGCGAGTACGGTCTGCCCGACCCGGTCTGGAACGTGGACCTGCGCCTGCCCGGCGGCCCGCACCTCGGCGGCCTGGACGCCTACTGGCCCGAGCAGGCCGTCGCGGTCGAACTGGACACGCGGGCCCCGCGCCAGGGCCCACGGGAGGACGACGACGCGGTGTGGTCGCAGTACGCGCGCAAGCGGGAGCACCTGGAGCGCCTGGGGATCACGGTCGTCCACATCACCCCCAAGAAGCTGCGGGACTCCCTGGAGCAGCAGGCGGCCGTGGTCCGTACGGCGCTGATGGCCTCCGGCGACCGTGATCCGGCCGCGTATGTCGTGGTGCTGCCCCGGTAGTGACGGTGCGGGGAAGCGCCAGGAGGGGAGGGGAGGGGCCGCCGGGCCGGGTCCGGCGGCCCCTCCTCGTGCCCGGCTCCCCCTGCCCGCGAAGTGGTCGGGGTGGCCTCATGAGCGGTGAGGCCGTCGAACCGCGTCCCGGAGCTACAGCGGTTCCGGCAGGCGTGTCGCCGCCAGGTGGACGCCGTCGAGGAGTGCGGCGTATGCGGCGATCATGCGGGTGCGGCTGAAGCGTTCGCGGCTCGCGGCGAGGGCCGGGGCGAGATCGGCGCGGCCGGCGACCGCCGCCGTCCAGGCCAGGGCGATGGCCTCCGGGTCCTGCGGGGTGACGAAACCGTGGCCCCGGACGATCTCCGCGCTGTCCCCCACGTCCGTCGACACGGGCACGGCGCCGCACATCATGCCCTCGATCAGGCACAGCGGCGCCGCCTCCCCGGAGACGGAGGTCAGGGCGACGACGTCGGAGCCGGCGTAGACGCTCTCCATGTCGCCGCGCACGCCGAGGAGGCGGATCCGCTCCGCGAGGTGCCGGTCCGCGCCGAAGGCGACCTCGATGTCGGCCCACAGGGCCGGGTTCGCCCCGGTCATGCCCGCGCCGCACATCAGGACCCGGCCCTCGGGCTCACGGGCGAGCCAGGCGCGGGCGGCGCGCAGGAGGAGCGGGACGTTCTTCATCGTGGCGTAGCGGGCCGCGAAGACCACGACCGGCGCCTGGGCCGGGATGTCCAGCGAGGCGCGGAACGCGAGGCGTGCCGCCGCGTCCGGGCGGAAGCGGAGCAGGTCCACTCCGTTGGGGATCACGTGCAGCACCTCGCCGGGGACGCCCGCCTCCTCGTACGCCGCCCGGGTCGACTCGGCGCAGCACACGCAGGCCACGACGGTGCCGTCGGCGATCGCCGCCTTCAGTTCGTCCAGGGCGGGGCCCTGGTTCTCGGGGTCGGAGCGGTGCAGGCAGACCACGACCGGGCGGCGCGGCAGGCCGCCCTGGTTCAGCAGGGCGAGCGGCTGTTCCTTGAGGGAGAGGATCACGTCCGCGGCGGCCATGGACCGTGCCGTTTCGGCCAGCTCGGGCCCGCTGAAAACCGACGCCGCCACCGAGCCGTCCACCAGGCCCGCGCTGCGCCCGAGGGACGTGACCCCGACACCCCCGGCCGTGAGGGACCGGTAGCAG
Organism: Streptomyces sp. NPDC048297; assembly: GCF_043201585.1. NCBI lineage: Bacteria > Bacillati > Actinomycetota > Actinomycetes > Kitasatosporales > Streptomycetaceae > Streptomyces > Streptomyces sp. NPDC048297. The sequence continues at coordinate 27,743 of NZ_JBICZA010000040.1, read as the reverse complement.
GCGTCGTCCTCCATGCGCTGCCGCGTGGCCTCGCGGTGGACCTCACCGTGAATGCTGAGTACCTGGTGGGACTGGCCGCCCTCGGCCAGTCCCCGTACGACGTCGCTGTGCACGATCCGGGCTCCTCCGGAGAAGAAGCCCTCGTACACCGACAACACACGCAGTCCGTGCCTCGCGCGCACACGACCACCCGCCTTGCATAAATGATCGAGAAGATCGAGCCATCCCCGTGAACAGCGGGTTAGCCGATATAAGGCGATACGGACATTGCAGGCGCGTTAACGCGGGGCGACGTGCGTGAAACGTTGCCTGACAGAATTCCCCTTCGCCGACGGCCGCCGGGTCCGCGGCCCCGTCCGCGCGTTTCAGCGCTTCCCTCAGCGCTTCCGTCAGCGCTTCCGTCAGCGCTTCCTGAGGACCAGTTCCGTGTTCCGGTCGGACGGCTCGCCGGCCAGGGTCGTGATGGCGCCCGGGGCGTTGTAGGACAGCTCGCGGTAGAGGGCGGCGAGGCCGGTCTGGGTGAGGTCGGCGTAGTCGGTGCGGTGCGGGGCGGCGGACTCGATCAGGGTGGTGAACAGGGAGAGGGTGCCGTCCTTGTTGTCGGCGATCTCGATGACGCGGGCGAGCTGGGGGTAGTCGACGTGCGAGGCGGTGGAGATCTCCCAGAAGGACCGGCCGCCGGAGGCCTTGTGGGGGGTGATGACGTTCTTGTGGATGTGGCCGTTCACCCAGGCGAGGACATTGGCGTGGGCGGCGAGGACCGAGACGACCTCGGCGCCGTCGTGGCGGCGCTCCCCCGGGCGGGCCGGGTCGGGGCGGGTGTTGGTCATCGTCTTGCTGGTGTGGTGGCTGAAGACGATCGCGTAGGAGTCCTTGTTGTCCGCCAGCGTCTTCTTCAGCCAGTTCAGCTGGGCGGTGCCGATGGAGCCCTCGAAGTGGCCGCCGGAGTCGGTGGTGTCGATGCTGATGCCGACGACGTCGTCGGAGATGCGGAAGGCGTAGTACTCGGTGCCCGCGTCGAGGTTCGCCGAGGAGTAGCCGTGGCCGACCGGGCCGTGGCCCTGGTGGGCGGGGTCCAGGTGGGCCTTGAGGTAGTCGGCCCGGGTGTAGGGGGCCCGCTTCTCGTCCGGGGTGACCGCGCGCGTGGAGCGGGTGTGGGCCTTGAGGAAGTCGCGGTAGCCGACGCCCTTCGGGTCCGAGGCGTTCTTGATGGCGTCCCAGAGCTTCTTGGCCTCGGCCTCGGTGGCGCTCATGAGCTTCCTGCCGGCGATGGCCGCCTCGGCGAGGTAGGGGTCGCCGTGGGAGCCGTAGGTGCCGAGCGGGAGGGTGTCGTGGTTGCCGATGGTGGAGTACCAGGGCAGGTTGAGGCCGGGGCTGAGCACCTCACCGGTCGCGGCGGCCAGGAAGCCCTTCAGGTGCGGGAAGCCGAGCGTCTTGTCGCCGTCGCGGGCGGTGGAGCCGGGCTGCCAGTACAGCCCCAGCCCGCTGTTCTGCACGCCCTCGTAGTGCCTGGGGTCGCCGGTGTTGGGGGTGATACGGCCGCCGCTCATCACCTTCATGAACCACTCCAGCTCGGAGCAGGCGTTGTTGTCGGTGTTGTCGCCGGTGGTCATGACGAACTGCAGCGGGGCGCCGGTGACGGGGGCGCCGCGCAGCGCGTTGACCCGCTCGACGAGCGAGATGGCGCCGGGCACGGTGAGCGCCTCGTGCGGGCGCCAGGCGCGCGGCTCGTAGGCGCGCAGGTACTCCACGCGCAGCGGGTGCTGCACGTCCGTCAGGTGCAGGTCGGTGAACTGCACGAACGCGGCGAGGGCGGTACGGCGGCTCGATCGGTCGAACCGGGGCGAGGCCAGCTCGCTGCGCACGACCCGGCTCCAGCCGGGGCCGTCGCCGAGCCGGCGGTAGCCGGAGCCGCCCTGCGGAGCGGCGACGGAGGAGACCGTCGTGCCCTTGGTGTAGGGGACGAGCGGGGCGGCGGGATCGACCTTCCGGGAGGCGGCGACGGGCGCCTCGTCGGCGGGCGCGGCCTGGCTGCCGGCGGGCGCGGCCTGGCTTTCGGTGGGCCGCAGGACGTAGCCGACGCCCGCGGAGAGCGTGACCGCGCCGGCGGCGGCGAGGACGGTACGGCGGTGGACCCCCACAGCGGAGGTGGCGACAGAGCGTATGCGCGACATGGCGCGGTCTCCCCGGGTGCGAACGCGTCGGCAGTGGTCGCGGGCCGTCGCCTACGCGAACGTCCCGCTCTCTCTGGATCGTTGGCAGCGGGGGTGACCTGCGCGTGAACAAGGCGGCAACGCGCAGCGCCGATCACCGTACGTGGATCTCGGGTACCGGGCACGGTCATGGAGTGGATCGCGGGCGGCCCGGAGCCGGTCACTCCCCGTTCATCTCGCCGGGTAGGGGTGGGGCTCCGGGGCCACCAAGTCAGGCCTGGGGAGCGGCGGTTGGGTCGAGGTGTCCGGCGGCGGGCCGCTCCCGCCACAGCCGCAGGGCCGTGTCGACGAGCGGCACCCGGACCAGCCCGGACACGGCGTCGATGTCCTGCCATGCGGCGAAATCAGTCGATCCGTCGGTCTCGTACCGGAGTTCCCCGCCGGTGATCTCGCCCGCGTAGACGATCCGTACGGCGTGACGGTCCGCGCGGCGGCCGAAACGGCTGCCGAAGGGGCGGGTGCCGATGAGCCGGAGGGAGTCCACGCCGAGGAGGCCGGTCACCCGGACGCGGTAGCCCGTCTCCTCGGCCACCTCGCGGCGGACGGTGTCGTACGGGTCCTCGCCGTGCTCCATGCCGCCGCCCGGCAGCACCCACTCGGGGGTGCCGTCGGGTCCCGGCGAGCGGGCGAGCAGGAGCTGCCCTTCACGGACGCACACGGCGTAGGCCGCCACCCTCAACTTCCGTCGCATGGTCGGACGTTAGCGCGCGGGATCCGGATCGGCGGGCGAATATCCGAGCACGGGCCGGCGCGGCGGCGGGGGCGGCGGCGGGCGCCAGGGCCTCCGTGACGGTGATCCCGGGCTCGCGGTGTGGCTCGCGGGCAACGGGCTGGAGGTGCCTGGGGTCCGGCCCGGCCGGCCGTCGAAGGGGCCGCCGAGGAGCCGGAGTTCGTCGACCCGGCCGGGGTCCGGCGTAGCCGGACGCGCCGCGTGCGGCAACCGGGCCGAGGCGTCCGTCCGTCAAGGCGTTCCGTCATGACGCCCGCCCGAAGGGGACTCGAAGGGAAGCCAAGGGAAGCCAAGGGAAATCGAAGGGAAATCGAAGGCAAGTCGGACGGAGAGGGAAAGCTGAGCGACCCTCAGCAATTCTCGGGCGATTTCCGACCCGTTCGTCTCCAACCCGCGCAAATCCCATCGCGGGTTTTCCCCATGCGTCCATATCGATTCGGTCAACGGTCCCCAAAGTCCCGTTCCTTGGGTAAAGCTGTGCGCTCGTCCGGCAATGGACTCTTCACCTAGGGGATGCCGATGACCAACACCGCCGAGCGCGATCCCATATCCGGCCCGAGACGCCTGGCCCGCATAGCCGTGGCCGTGGGTGTGGTGGCCGCCCTCTCCGCGGCGGGGCCGATACCCATGGCCCTCGCCGCGGGCGCACCGCATGCCACGGCCGCCGACCCCGGCGCCAAGTCCGCCCACGACAAGCTCGGTTCGGACGACGCCGACCTGCTCACCAGGGCCAGGGCGAACGGCGACAAGAACGTCACGATGATGATCGCGACCGCGCCGGGGCAGACCGAACAGGTCGCCGGTGAACTGGACGCGGTCAAGGGCGGCTCGGTGGGCCGGACCTACGACAAGCTCGGCTACGTCCGCGCGACCGTCCCGACCGCCCAGGCGGACGCGGCCATCAAGGCCGCCGCGAAGCTGTCCTCGGTGCACGCGATCGACCTGCGCCAGGAGATCCAGCTCGACGACCCGACCCCGAGCGCGGACACCGCCCAGGGTGCCAAGTCCACCGGGTCCGCGGCAACGTACCCCGGTCCGGGCAAGGACACCCCGGCCCGCAACCCGTACAACCCGTCGTTCGAGACCGGTGCCGTCGACTTCGTCCGGGACCACCCGAAGGCGGACGGCCGCGGCGTCACCATCGGCATCCTCGACGCCGGCGTCGACCTCGGTCACCCGGCACTGCAGAAGACCACCACCGGCGAGCGGAAGATCGTCGACTGGGTGACCGCGACCGACCCGATCGTGGACGGCGACGCGACCTGGCGCCCCCAGGTGACCCCCGTCTCCGGGTCGAGCTTCAGCTACAGCGGCCGGACCTGGACCGCGCCCGCGGGTTCGTACCAGGTCAGCCTGTTCCGCGAGTCGTACACCGCCGGCGGTGACGCGGCGGGCGACGCGAACCGGGACGGCGACACCACCGACGTGTGGGGTCTGCTGTACGACCCGGCGGCCGGCACCGTCCGCGTCGACCTGAACAACAACTTCGACTTCACCGACGACACGCCGATGAAGCCGTACAAGGACGGCTACCAGATCGGCTACTTCGGCACCGACGACCCGGCCACCGACGTCGTCGAGCGCCAGCCGTTCGTCGTGCAGATCCACAAGGACGTGCCGATGGACCCGTACGGCGGGACCTGGGTCGGCAAGAAGGCGGACTTCGTCAACATCGGCGTCATCGAGTCCGAGCACGGCACGCACGTCGCCGGCATCACCGCCGCGAACGGCCTGTTCGGCGGGAAGATGAGCGGCGCCGCCCCCGGCGCGAAGATCGTCTCCTCCCGGGCCTGCACCTGGAGCGGCGGCTGCACCAACGTGGCCCTCACCGAGGGCATGATCGACCTGGTCGCGAACCGGGGCGTCGACATCGTCAACATGTCGATCGGCGGTCTGCCGGCGCTGAACGACGGCAACAACGCGCGCGCCGAGCTGTACACGCGGCTCATCGACACCTACGGCGTCCAGCTGGTCATCTCCGCGGGCAACTCCGGCCCCGGCGCCAACACCATCGGCGACCCGGGTCTCGCGGACAAGGTGATCTCCGTCGGCGCCGCCATCTCCAAGGAGACCTGGGCCTCGAACTACGGCTCGGCGGTGGAGCAGAAGTACGCGATGATGCCGTTCTCCTCGCGCGGCCCGCGTGAGGACGGCGGTTTCACGCCGACCCTGTCCGCGCCCGGCGCCTCGATCAACTCCACCCAGACCTGGCTGCCCGGCTCCCCCGTCCCCGAGGCGGGCTACTCCCTGCCGGCCGGCTACTCGATGCTCCAGGGCACCTCGATGGCCTCCCCGCAGGCCACCGGCGCCACCGCGCTGCTGCTGTCCGCCGCGAAGCAGAAGGGCATCGACCTGACGCCCGCCACGCTGCGCACGGCCCTCACCTCGACCGCGGACCACATCCCCGGTACGCAGGCGTACGAGGAGGGCGCGGGCCTGATCGACATCGTGGACGCGTGGGACGCCATCCGCGACGGCGCGAGCGCCCACGACTACACGGTGAAGGCCCCGGTCGACACCGCGATCGACTTCGCGCTGAAGACCCCTGGCTTCGGCACCGGCCTGTACGACCGCGAGGGCGGTCTGGAGGCGGGCCAGAAGAAGACGTACGACGTCACGATCACCCGTACGTCCGGCCCGGACAAGGCCGTGCGGCACGAGCTGAACCTCGTCAACAACGCCGCCGGCACCTTCCGGATCCTCGGCGACGACGTCGTGAGCCTGCCGCTGAACCGGCCGGTGACCGTCAAGGTCCAGGCGGCGCCGCGCTCGGCGGGCCTCAAGAGCGCGATCCTGGAGGTCGACGACCCGCGCACGGAGGGGATCGACAAGCAGATCCTCACCACCGTCGTGGTCGCCGCCCCGGTGCACTTCACCTGGTCCGCGTCGGGTTCGGTGCAGCGCAACAGCACCCGCTCGTACTTCCTGACCGTGCCCGAGGGCGCCAAGTCCCTTGAGGTCGCGATCGGCGGGCTGAAGGACAAGAGCCAGACCCGGTTCATCGCCATCCACCCGTACGGCACTCCGGTCGACAACTCCTCGACGCCGAACTGCTACAACAACTACTTCGACGGCAACGGCTGCAAGCCCGACGTGCGCTCGTACGCCGACCCGCAGCCCGGTGTCTGGGAGGTCGAGGTCGAGGCCCGTCGTACCTCGCCGCTGCTGGACAACCCGTACACGCTGGAGGCCACCGTGCTCGGCGCGGCCTTCGACCCGCAGACGGTGACCGTCCCCGAGGCCAAGGTCGGCACCCCGGCCACCGCCTCCTGGAAGGTGACGAACGGCTACGCGGCCCTCGACGGCAAGCTGGTCGGCGGCCCGCTCGGTTCCTCCAAGTCGGCCCGCCCGGCGATCACGGAGGGCGAGACGCAGACCACCACGGTCGACGTCCCGGCCGGTGCCAAGTCCCTGGACGTGGCCATCGGCGGTGTCTCCGACACGGCCGCCGACCTCGACCTGACCGTGTACGACGCGAACGGCACGCAGGTCGCCCGGTCCGCCGACGGCGACTCGGAGGAGGCGGTCTCCATCCCGAACCCGGCCGCCGGCACCTACACCGTCAAGGTCGTGGGCTACGCGGTCCCGTCCGGCTCGACCGACTACGACTACCAGGACGTGTTCTTCTCGTCCACGCTCGGCTCCGTCGCGGTCGACGGCTCGTCCGCGGTCAAGCTCGGCACCGGTGACTCGGCCACGGTGAGCGGCCAGGTCACCGCCGTCGCCGAGGCCCCGGCCGGCCGCGAGTTCTTCGGCCAGGTCCGGCTGGTGAACGCGCGCGGCACGGTCGCGGGCATCGGCAGCGTGAAGATCGAGAAGGTCACGCCGTAGCGGGGTGAGCGCTCACGCCGTGACGAGGTGAGCGAAGGCAGGTGAGGGGCGGGGGTAACGGGAGGAACGTCCGCCCCTCACGGCGTCGCGGTCGGCTCCTCCCGCCGCGCGCACGTGGCGGTGCGGGCCCCGGGCAGCGCCTCGGCGATCCAGGCCCGGCCGGCCGCCACCCGGGCATCGCCCACAGCCCACAGGCTCGCGCTGTCGCGGCCCCGACCGACCCCCACAAGCACGTGCTGCCCCGTACGCGGAGCAGGCCACGCACCGCCGTCGAGGACGAAGACGACCCGCTCCGGGCCGTGGGCCGGGCAGGTGAGGGGCGGGGGTTCCGGGAGGAACGTCCGCCCCTCACGGCGTCGCGGTCGGCTCCTCCCGCCGCGCGCACCTGGCGGTGCGGGCCCCGGGCAGCGCCTCGGCGATCCAGGCCCGGCCGGCCGCCACCCGAGCATCGCCCACAGCCCACAGGCTCGCGTTCTCGTGGCCCCGACCGACCCCCACAAGCACGTGCTGCCCCGTACGCGGAGCAGGCCACGCACCGCCGTCGAGGACGAAGACGACCCGCTCCGGGCCGTGGG